>JAUIFD010000246.1 GCA_030429485.1 Phycisphaerae bacterium
AGCTTCGCCCGCCGCCCGAACCAGGCGCACGCGAGGATGACGCCTTTGGCGATCGGGCCCGGGTCGGCGTGCGCGAGCGCGAGGGCGGCGAGGATGACCGGGACCGCGAGGGTCTGGACGACCATCTTGATCTTCCCGACGCCGATGGCGGTGAAATCACCGCCGTCGCCCTCGACGAGCCCGCGGAGTGAGGTGATGAGGAGTTCGCGGGCGAGGATGAGGACGGCCATCCAGGGGTAGACGCCGGAGAGGTAGAGCCGGTCGAACTGGGGCTCTCCTCGGTCGGTGAGCCCTCCGGTGGCCGACCAAAGGGAAAACCCTGGGCCGGCGAGCATGACGAAGGCCCCGAGGATGAGGGCCTTGTCGGCGAAGGAGTCCATGATCCGTCCGAAGCGGGTGACGCACTGCCATCGGCGAGCGAGCTTGCCGTCGAGGATGTCGGTCACGCCGGCGACGAGGAAGACCCAGAACGCGATCCAGAGCAGTGGCGGGGCGGCGGCGCGGTCGCGTTGGAGGTCGATCGCGGAGAGGAGCACCACGAACGCCACGGTGAGCGCGACCCGCAAGACAACCAGGGCGTTGGGGACATGGCGGCGGAAATCCGTGACGGGTTCGGGCACGCGGGGAGGCTAGCGTCGCGCGGCGGAGGCGTCGGAAAGCGCGCCCGGAAGTTGTCGTCGTGCGGAGCGCGATCTACGCTGCCATCCCCCCGGTGCCTGCGGCGTGCCGCAGGTAGGCCGGCGAGGGTCATCGGCTCGCGCGGAGCGCTCGTGGACTCGATCATCAACCCCTATCTGCTGTTCGTCGGGCTGGCGGTGGCCGGGGTGGGTGTGGCCATGGCCGTGCCGCGCAAGCGGGTGAATCCGCAGGTGATCGGCGCGGTGATCGCGGGGGTGGGGCTCGGGGTGGTGCTCCTGGGGCTTGCGCTGGCGAACCTGGACGCGATCCCGAACCTGCATTTCTATGTGTTCGGGCTGATCGCCCTGGGCGCGTCGCTTCGGGTGGTGACACACCCGCGGCCTGTGTACGCGGCGCTGTACTTCATCCTGTCGGTGCTGGCGAGCTGCGGGCTGTACGTGGTGCTCTCGGCGGAGTTCATGGCGTTTGCGCTGGTGATCATCTACGCCGGTGCGATCCTGATCACGTATCTGTTCGTGATCATGCTGGCGACGCAGTCGCCGAGCGAGGAGCGGGTGGAGGTGCTCGCGGAGTACGACGTGGAAGGTCGCCGACCGGTGTTGGCGACGATCGCGAGCTTCGTGCTCCTGGCGGGTGTGACGTCGCTGATGTTCAAGGGCACGGCTGGCCTTGAGCCGGCCGGTGGCGACGATCGGGCGGCGGAGGTGCTGGTGGACGCGGCGCGCGAGCCGACCAATACGGAGTCGATCGGCGTCGATCTGCTGCTGGGGCGACCGGGGACGATCGAGATCGCGGGCGTGATCCTGCTGATGGCGATGCTTGGCGCGACCGTGTTGGCTCGCAGGCAGGTGGACCTTGAGGACGAGGCGAAGCACCGCGCGGCTGAGCAACTCGCGGCGCGCGGCGGGCTTGTTCGCGAGGAGGTGCAGGCTTGACCGACCTCGTGACCATGGCGCAGTCGAGCTGGCCCGAGCCGATGGCGCCGGCGACGCTCGCGGCTTATCTGTTGTTGTCGGGGGCGATGTTCGCGATCGGGCTGGTGGGCTTTCTGACGCGTCGGAACCTGATCGTGATGTTCCTGTGCACCGAGCTGATGTTCCAGGCCGCGGGCATCGCGCTGGTGGCGTTCAGCCGGTTTCATCTGAACCACACGGGGCAGACGTTTGTGATCTTCGTGCTGACGGTCGCAGCGGCGGAGGCGGCGCTGGCGCTGGCTCTGGTGGTGCTGCTGTTCCGTCAGAAGGACTCGCTGAGCGCGTCGGTCTGGCGCGAGATGAAGGGCTGACGTGGGCGCGATCCTCGACATGCTCTGTTCGACGATGCCTGGCGCGGCGACGCTCGCGAGCGTGCAGCACGCGCCGGCGGGTGCGAGCGAGGGCGCCTGGTGGGTGATGCTGATCCCGGGGCTCCCGATCCTCGCGGTGCTGCTCGTCACTGGGTGCGCGATCGTGGACATCCGCGGCAAGATCCCCGCGTGGATCACCGTGGGCTCGCTCGCGGCGGCGTTCGGGGTGACGCTCGCGACGTATCTCGAATACTCGGGCGGGACGGCGATCACCTACGGGTTTCGTTGGATCGACTTTGCGTGGGGCGCTGGCGAGGGGCAGCGGTTTGTCGCGGACTTCGCGTTCTACGTCGATTCGCTGACGTGTCTGTGGATGCTCTTCGTCACGGGGCTCGCGACGCTCATTGCGCTGTACGCCAGTGAGTACATGGAGCACGACATCGGGCCCAACTACTGCCGCTTCTTCGCGGCGTTCGGGCTGTTCGTGTTCTCGATGGCGTGCCTGGTGATGGGCGACAACCTGGTGCTGCTGTTCCTGGGCTGGGAGGGTGTGGGTCTCTGCTCCTACCTGCTGATCGGGTACTTCTTCAAGAAGGACTCGGCGGTGCAGGCGGCGAAGAAGGCGTTTGTGATGAACCGGATCGGCGACCTTGGGTTGCTGATCGGGATCTTCCTGACGTTCGCCCAGTTCGGCACGGTGAAGTACGCCGAGCTCTTCGAGCTGGTAGGCCCCTACCTCGAACTCGTTCGCGAGGGGCGTGTCGGCGAGGTGCCGGTGCTGGTGCAGATCATCCCGGTGCTGTTCATGATCGGGGCGTTCGGGAAGAGTGCGCAGCTCCCGCTCTATGTCTGGCTTCCGGACGCGATGGAGGGCCCGACGCCGGTTTCGGCCCTGATCCACGCGGCGACGATGGTGACGGCGGGCGTGTACCTGATCGCCCGGACGTATCCGCTGTTCCTGGTGTCGGGGTGGGCGCTGCCGATCGTGGCGTGGGTGGGGGCGCTGACGGCGCTGCTCAGCGCGACCATCGGGATGGCGCAGTTCGACATCAAACGGATCATGGCGTACTCGACGGTCTCGCAGCTCGGGTACATGTTCTGCGGGCTCGCGGTGCTCTCGAGCGCGGGGGCGGCATTCCACGTCTTCACGCACGCGTTCTTCAAGGCGACGCTCTTCCTGTGCTGCGGCGCGGTGATGCACGGGTTTGCGGGGCAGCTTGATCTGCGCAAGCTCTCGGGCGTGATGAAGATGTCGGGGTGGGGGATCGTGGGCGGGGCGATGCTGGTGGGGTGCCTGAACCTCGCGGGTGTGCCGGGGACGGCCGGGTACTTCTCGAAGGACATGATCCTGGCCGAGTCGTTTGTGACGCCCGGGCCGGGGTACCAGGCGATCGGATGGATCCTGCTGATCACGGCGGGCATGACCGCGTACTACACGTTCCGCGTGTTCTTCCGGGTGTTCGTCGGGCCGGAGTATTTCGAACCCGGTGACGAGCACCACGGCGACGACGACCACGGGCATGACCACAGTCATGCGGGTGGTCACGGGCACTTCCATCCGCACGCGCCGGGCTGGGCGATCAATCTCGTGCTCGCGGTGCTGGCGGTCGGTTCGATCGCGGCGGCGGGCGCGTACTTCGTGGATCGCGGCCACCACGGGTGGGTCGGTGGGCTCGTCCATGCGTCGACCGCGAACTACGAGGAGGGCTCGGCCGCGTTCCTGTACCACATCGACGACTCGACGGAAATCGTCGCGCCCGTCGATGGAGCGGACGGGCACGCGGAAGCCGGCGAACACGCGGAAGACGCGCACGGCGCGCACGGCACGATTCTCGGCTTGGATCCGCACGCGGTGATGTACTACATCTCGGCGGTGTTCGGGCTCGGCGGGATTCTGGCGGCGGCGTGGCTCCACGGGCCGAAGGGCGCGTGGGGCCTTGGGCTCGGCTCGCGGACCGAGGCGGCGCACTCCCGCGCCGACGCGTTGATGGACGCGATGCAGCCGGTCGCGAGGTGGGCGCAGCACAAGTGGTATGTGGATGAGTTCTACGACTTCGTGATCGTGCGTCCGCTGCGGGTGCTCGCGCACGCGTTCCATGTGATCGACAAGCTGCTTGTGGATGGGCTGGTCAACGGCGTCGGGGCGCTGCCCCGCCTGATCGCGTCGCGCGTGCGGCCGCTCCAGAGCGGTGAGCTGCACGGGTACGCGGCGGGGATGGCGGTCGGCATCGCGGGGCTCGTCCTGACGGTCTGGATCGTGCTCGCGGGGGTGAGCGGATGACGCTTCTGATTCTGCTCGTCATCCCGTTGGCGTTCGCCCTGGTGGTTGTCGCCCGTCCATCGGAGCACGCGAGGAGCATCGCGCTGCTCGGGATGCTCGTCTCGTTCCTGTCGGCGATTGTCGTCGCCCGTCAGTTCGACGTCGCGGACGGTGCGAACGCGGACCAACTCGGGATCGCGCTCCCGTGGTTTGAGGCGCTCGGCTTCGAGATGCGTCTCGGTGTGGATTCGGTGTCTCTCCTGCTCGTGTTGCTGACGGGCCTGCTCGGTCCGATCTGCGTGCTCGGCTCGTGGACGGCGATCGAGCGCGATCAGCGGACGTTCTTCGCCTGGCTCCTGGTTTTGCAGTCGGCGATGTACGGCGTGTTCTG
>JAUIFD010000247.1 GCA_030429485.1 Phycisphaerae bacterium
ACTCGTTCGTGAAACCGATCCGATACCCGATCGCCGGAGCAACGCTCATCGGCCCGCCGCCACCCACGCGATCGACCCGCGCCTCAATGAACCCCGCCCAGTCGTACGCGTACACGTCGCGCAGCGCCGCGATCACATCATCCCGCGAGTACGGGCGAGGATCATCGCTCGGCTGCCCCAGACCCAGAAACGCCCGCACGAAATCATCCAGCGAGCGCTCCCCATCGCTCCCCTCACGGATGATCGCGTCCGCCTCCATCCACATCAACGCCCCCTCCATGTAGTAGTCCTGCCCACGCCGCAGGTCGCCCCAGCTCGCGCTCCCACCCCGCAGCGTGTGCGACGCCGCGCACGTATCGATCAACGCACGCCAATCACGACCCTGCTGCAGCCGCGCCGAACGCACACGCGTCAGGATCGTCCACCGATATTCGTCCTCGCTCATCATCCCCGACCGCGTCTCGAGCAGCTCGCCCAGATACTGCGTAAGCCCCTCGTACACCCAGAGCAGTTCCGTGCCCTTCGCCGTGTGGAAGTCGTCCGTCGCCATCGCGTCCGGGCGCCGCGACTTCCCGCACCACGCATGGCAATACTCGTGCGGCACGAGCATCCGATCCCACCCCTTCAGATGATCCGGGGCGTCGAGCTTCCCCAGCGGGATCACGTTGAGCGTCGTTCGCAGATGCTCAAGCCCGTTCCGCGGCAGCGCGTCCGTCGTCGCCAGAAGAATGTCCATCGACGGAAACGGAGCGCCCCCGAACAGAGCCGCCGACTGCTCCGCCATCCTCCGGAATCGCGACAGCACCGCGTCATCGATCCGCACCGCCGACCCCACCTCGCTGAACACATGCAACCGATGCGGCGCAAACCCCTCCCCATCGTGCAGCTCATACACCTTCCGATGCGCGCCGAGCATGATCGGCGTATCCACAAGCCGGCGCATGTCCACCGCCTCGTACCGCACCGTGTGCGCGCGATCCGTCGCCACCTCGTCGAGCGCCGCCGACGCCACCCACCCCTCCGGCATCACTACCGACGCCTCGACCTCCCACGCCGAAGCCGACACACCCTCCGGATACACCAGCACCGTGTTCGGGCTCACGATCCCCAGCGCATCCGAACCCCACGAATCCAACCCGTGCGAGTTCGCGCTCGACTGATTCGTGATGTACCGAAACCGCGCCCGGATCGTCGACACACCCGCGGGCACCTCAACGAGCAACCGGTACACCTCGCCCGGCGTCCGACGCCACGCGAGCGCCTCGCCACCAACCGTCTCAAACCAAAGCCCCGCCACGTTCTGCACCGGCCCACCCGGCGCGTGCGACCCCGGCACCCACTCCGGATACCACAGCACCACTTCCCGCGCCCCCGCCGACGACCCACCAAGCTCGATCGTCTCCGTCGCATACAGCAGCTTCCGCGGCAGGTCCGTCGCGTCGATCTCAAGCCGCGCCGACTGCCCCGACGCCACCAACGAACCAACGACAAGCACGATCAAACCGGTCAGCGTCTTCATCAGTCTCGCCTCCATACAGCAGTCTAGGAATCCAGCCGCAACACACCTGACTCGCGCCAATGTGCGACAATGCCCCAATGCCGCAGTTCGACCCCGACACGCCCACCGATCCACCGCCGGACCCCGGCCCCGCAGAACAAACTCGACACCACGCCCCGCCGCCCATCGCCGAGGCGCTCGTCGGCTGCTCGATCGGCAACTATCGCCTCCTGCGCCTCATCGGAGGCGGCGCCATGGGCGACGTCTACGAAGCATCCGCTCCCGATCGCGCAAAGACCTGCGCCATCAAGGTCCTCCGCCCGGGCCGGAAGGCCGGCGAGGCAATCCTCCTCACCGCCCCTAGCCACCCGAACATCCTCTCCCTCGAAGCCGCGTGCACATGGACAGACCCCACCGGCGCCGACCGCCACTACGTCGTCATGGAGATGGTCACCGACGCACGAACCATCACCGCCCACGCCGACGCCGCCGCTCTCGATATCTCCGCACGCATCGACCTCATCACCACGCTCTGCAGCGCAATCGAGCACACCCAGAAGCTCGGCGTCCTCCACTTCGATCTCAAGCCCGACAACATACTCGTCGACGCCCACGCAGTCCTCAAAGTCGCCGACTTCGGCGTCGCCATCGAGAGGCTCCAAGACCCCCTCGCACGACCCGGCGGCACGATCGACTACATGAGCCCCGAGCAATGCGAACGGCCAGTTCGAGACCTCACCCCCGCCAGCGAGGTCTTCTCCATCGGCGTCATCCTCTACGAACTCCTCACCGGACGAAGGCCCCACACCTTCCCCCGCAACTGCTCGCGCAAGAAAGCCGCGGAGACAAAGCGAGCCCTCGCCCCACCCGTCACCGCGTTCAACCACAACGCCGACGCCGAACTCAGCGCGATCGTCGCTCGTGCCCTGCACCCCGACCCCCGCGAGGGATCACGCTTCCAGCACCCGAGCGAGCTCCGAGAAGCGCTGCGCACCTGGAGCACCCGCAACGCACTCGTCCGCCACGGCGCCTCGCGCACGCTCGCACGCCTCTCACCGCTCGCCCAATACCTCGCAGCCGTCGCCCTGATTGTCACCGCGCTCCTCATCGCTCGCGAGCCGATCGCCCGCGCCGCCGTCCGTCTCGACGGGCAGTTCTTCGCCTCAATCCCCCCACCGCCGGGAGCCCCCGCGCCACAGTTCCGCGAAGTAAGGCTCGTCGACCTTCCAAGCCCCGCCGACATCCTCGCCCTCGCCGAAGAACTCGGCGTCGAACACGTTTCACAGGCCCCGGTAACCTGGCGCACGCTCCACGCCAGGTTCTGCGACCTCGCAGCAGAAGCAGGCGCCCGCGCAGTGGTCTTCGATATCTACTTCGCGAACGACTCCCCATTCGACCAGACCTTCGCCGAGGCGATCGACCGCGCAGTCGAGAGCGGCACCTCCGTCGTCCTCGGCGTGCGCGACTTCACCGCCGACCCCTCCGGACGCCCCCCGTTCGCCCAGCGCCTCTGGGATTCCCGCGCGCACTGGGGCTCACTCTTCGTCCTCGAAACAGGGCCAAAGGCACTCGTTCCCATCGCCGTGCAGACCGCCGACGCCGAGGCGCGCCCCTCGCTCGCACTCGCGGCATGCGCCGCAGCACGCGTCCCACGATCGAGCGCCACGCACCAAATCGGGGACCAGAACGTCCGCACCGAGATCTGGACGCCTTCATCTCGCCCCGGCGCACGCACCACGATCGAGACATTCAACACGCGCCCATTTGCAATCGACCAGTACGTCCCCCGACCCGGCGTTCCCGACGGCGGGCGACTCCCCGGCGACCGCGAAGCGTACTACGAGTTCCCGGTTCCGGACGAGCAGGCCTGCACCAACGCAACCCTCGCGTACGACGACCTCTGCCGCATGAACGCCGACCAGCGCATCGCCGCCCTCTACAACAAAGTGCTCGTCATCGTCGATCCGCGCGACCCCCAGGTACGCGTCGCCGATGACCGAACCGTCCGCGGGAGCCGCGTGCACGCCGCCGCAATAGAGGCGCTGCTGCAGGAGCACACCGCCTTCCTCACCGGCTTCTGGCTCCTCATCCCACTCACGCTCAGCGCCGCCGTCGGCCTCACGCTCGGAAACGCCTCCGTGCGCCTCGTGACGCGCCGAATCCACGCCCACACCAGTTCCTACGCACGCCTGTGGCTCGTCTCCGCCCTCCCACGATCGATCGCACTCGCGATCGCCGCCGTGGTCACGCTCCTCATACTGCATCGTGCAGCGAGCACATTCGGTATGATGGTTAGTCCGTCGCCGGTCGTGCTGGCGCTGGTGTTAGGTGCCGAAGCAGGAACTCTGCTCGCCATGCAGAAGTGGCTTGGACTGTACAAGAGGGGACACCAATGAAACGCTCATGCCTTGGTGCACTCGGCGCGCTGGGGGCCCTCGCGCTGGCGCAGACAGCATCGTTAGGCCAAGTCGCGACCATCCAGCAGACGCCCGTCGTACTCCCGCCGATCGACGAGAACGATCCGAACGAACCGCCGCGTCTCGGACTCAAGGTCACCGCCACCACACTCGTCATGGCGAGCAAGTCGCGTCCCGTCGAGGCCGTATTCGGACGGCTCACGCCAGGAGAAAGCCCAAACTGCACGCTGCTCACAATGCACGCCCCCATCGACCAAAAGGCGTTCTCCTGCGTCGGGCTCCGAGAGGGATTCGCGTATTGCAGACTCGTAAACGCTGACGAACAGGCCGTCGCCAATCGCATCCGACCGCTCCTCGACGCCGCGTTCGACAGCCTGCAGCGCGACCAGGACGCCAGGCCCATCGCACCCGACGTCCGAGACCGTATCACCGCGGAACTCTCGCCCTTGTTCGCGTTCCTCTGGTGGCCGATCGTCGCAACACGCGGCATCGTCGCCGGCGCCGACGGCACCGACGTCATCGTCTGGGCCAAGCCCATTGATAAGACGCACGCGAACGTCTACGTCTACCTCGTCGAGGGTTCGTCATGCCTGATCACGTTCACCAACGCCGAGGGCACGTCCGATCAGGCCT
>JAUIFD010000248.1 GCA_030429485.1 Phycisphaerae bacterium
TGCTGCGCGAGCTTGATCGCGGGCTCGATCAGGCGGGTCTCCTCGTCGCCGAGGAGCCCTCCCTCGCCCGCGTGCGGGTTGAGCCCGCACACCGCGACGCGCGGGTGCGTGATCCCGAGCCCGATACACGCCTCCGCCCCGAGGTCGATCGCGTCGAACACGCGCCCGATCGTCAGCACGTTCCGCACGTCCATCAGCGGCACGTGCACGGATGCGAGCACCACGCGCAAACGCGGGCCCACAAACATCATCGCGCACCGCTTCGCCCTGAATCGGTTCGCGAGCAGCTCGGTGTGCCCCGGATACCGCGCGTGCCCCGCGAGCGCCCACGCCTCCTTGCTGATCGGGCCGGTGCAGACCGCGTCGGCCTTCGCGGCGTGACCCTCCGGCGCCCGCGCCGCGCGGATCGCCATCTCCACCCACCGGAACGAAGCCTCGCCGCCCGCCTTCGTCGCCTCGTGCGCCCACCGGTGTTCGGGCTCGCCCTTGCCTCGCGGTGCGTCATCGTCGATCAGCACCACGCGGTGCGCGCGCGCGGTCTCAAGAAGGTCCGACCCTCGTGGGACGCTCCACCAGAACGCGTCGATCCCGGCACGATCCGCCGCATCATGCAGCGCCGAAGCGCTCCCGTAGAGATGGAAGTGCGCTCGTGAGCGCATGCCCACGTCCGTGAGCGATTTGACGATGACCTCCGCCCCGATGCCTCCGGGGTCGCCCATCGAAATCGCGATCGTGGGGGTGTTCGCCACGTCCAACGGTAGCTAGGCGTCGGCGCGCGGGCCGCGCGTGATCACCGGATTGGGCACGAACTCGCCGCCCCGGCACGTCTTGAGGTAGCGGAGCGCATGCACCTGCCCCGTCATCTCCAACTCGTCGCGGTACACCGGGTCGTGCCACCCCTCGACATCGATCGCCCCGCGCCACCCGTGCATGCGGAGGATCGAGATCAGGTCGGTCCAGTTGGTGTCGCCAAAGCCGGGCGTGCGGTGGTGCGCCCAGCGCTTGCCGCCGCGCAGCCCGTGCGTGCGCAGCACGTTGTGGTCGATCGTCGCGTCCTTGCCGTGGATGTGGAAGACGCGGTCCACCCACTCCGCGAGCTGCGGGAGTGGATCGACGAGTGCGCACATCTGGTGGCACGGCTCCCACTCGAGCCCAACGTTCGGAGCGCCGTCGAGCGAGTCGAGGATCATCCGCCACGCAGTGGGTGCATGCGCGATGTTGAACTCGCCGGAGTTCTCCCACGTGCCGCCCATCTCGCAGTTCTCAAAAGCGAGCCGGACGCCGCGATCCTGCGCGCGCGCCGCGAGCGGCTTGAAGATTTGTGCAAAGCTCGGCACGACGTCCGGCACCGATGTTCCAGGGATCGCGCCGGTAAAGCCACAGACCAGATCGCAACCGAACAGCTCGGCCGCGTCGATTAATGAAGCCCACGCCGCACGATTGCCCTCGTCGGTGATGGGGTTGCCGTAGACGCCGAGTGCGCTGACCACGGCGCCGCTGTCGGCGAGAACCTCGCGCACTTTCCCAGCGATCCGGCCTAGGTCGATCCCTTCGGCGATCCGCCGATAGAACGTGATTTGGAAGCTCTCAAAGCCCTGTGGCAGGATTTGGCGGATGTACCCGGCCGCGTCGTGCTCGCCCTGCACCAGCGTGCCGATGCGGATGTCGTCGTGGCTCGGCGATCGTGCGCTCACGGGCCGCCCGTGTCCATGAGGCCGAGCACCTCGGTCTGCGGGTGGAAGGCGCTCCAGGCGAAGTAGAACGCCTGTGCGGTACGCACGTCTTCGGGCGCCTCCAAGACCTCTACGCCGGAGTCGGTTGCGCGGGCTCGCACCGTGCCGAGCGGAGTCTCGATGTCAGTCCCTTCGCCCAACAGCAGCGTCGACGCGAAGTATGCCTTGCCTCCCGCGAGGATGCCAAGGCCCAGCGCCTTCGGGTCCATCTCGGTTCCGGTGTCCGCGACGGGATACTGCAGCTCAGCCGAGGTCAGGTAGTCGTCGTTCGGCGTCGTCGTGTAGTCGTCATCAGAGCTTGTGTCGCGCGCCACGACGCGGAGCGAATCCTCGCGTCCTTCACGCGCCGCGCCGAACGCAACCACCCGCACCGGGAGGTGTTGGAGTGACACCCCGACGTCCGGACCCGAGACAGCCTGCATGCCGAGCTGGCTCCAGAGACCGCGCGACGTCTTCTCATAGAGCAGGACGTTCGAGTTGTACAGCGCTCCAGAGACGCCAAACTCAAGCACCTCGCACTCGTCGTCGAATGCAAGGCGCCCGGTCTTGGGGTCCATGCGCGGCAGGCGGCGATCAACCACGGTCGCCGCATCGCAGAGCGGGCAATAGACGATCGCGATCGGCACGCCGCCGACGGTGGTATTGATCACTTCGTGCGCCGAGAGGATCGCGAGTGGGGCGGCGACCGCCTCGCCATCGACTTCGACGAGCACCACGCGGGCGTCATCAGTGAGCCACTCGCTTGTCGCGGTCGGCGTCTCGAACGACGGGTCCGTGAGCGCGAGGATGCCGTCTTTGGGCAGGATCGTGTGGACCTGCTCAATCGGGATCTGCAACTCGTGCATCGCGAACGCCGCTTCGAGATCGACCGCCCCAGGGCGCTGGACTCGTTCAAACTCCGCCTGCGTCGCGTGCGCGGGGTCGGTTCGATCGGGCGCCAGATGACGGGCCGACTTGTACGGGTCTCTCTGGATCCACGACCATCCGACGAGTCCGGCGATGCCAAAGACCACGAGCAGGGCACCGTAAATAATCACTCTGGTTTTCATGACACCTCCGCGGAAAGGGAGCTTATCAGCTTCCCCCGCCGCTCTGCTCGCCGGTGCGATCGGCAGCCCCCGCCGCCCCCTGGGGCTCCAGGGCGCCGTCGATTGCGGCCCGGAGTTCGGCGAAGACCGGCGTGAAGTCGCCGCCCTCCGGGATCCCGGAGTGGTGCAGGATCTCACCGCCCTTTCCGAGGACGATCCAGGTGGGGTAGAAGCTCACGCCGTAGAGCTCGGCGACCTGGTCCGCCTCGACCAACTGCCGCCAGTCATACCCCTTGTCCTTCGCGAAGCTCACGGGCGCCTCCGCATCTCGCTCGCGCACCGCCATGCCCAGCATCACGAAATCATCGCGGGCGCTGTAGTCCTCGAACAGGCTGATGTTGTCCGGCGCCGCCCTCCTGCACGGGATGCACCAGGTGCCCCAGAAGTACAGCACCGCGACCTTGCCGCGCAGCGACTCGGTGGTCACCTGCTCGCCCGCGCCGTCTTTGAGCGCCCACGGCGGCGAAAGCTGCACCCGTGCGGCCGCCGGGCGTGCGCCCTCTCCGTTGCCGATCGTGCCCCCGTTCGCCACCGGCGCTCGTGTCTTCCGCTCCGCGATCTTCCGCTCGTACGCCGCCGGCACGTCGATCTCCCAGGTCTCACCCGCGAGTGCGCCGCGATCGGCGCGGACGTTCTTCAGTTCGATGTTCATCGCACCCATCGCCCCGAGCACCTTGTCGTACCGGTGCGGCAGCCGATCGTCGCGACCGATGTACCAGCGATAGGTCCAGTTGTTCGGGTTGAGCATCTTCGCGGAGACGATGTCACATTCGACATCGCCGACCATCGTCGTGCCTTCGTACTGCAGGTCGCGATCGCGGAGCTCCATCTCGTAGGGCGTGCCGCGGGTGAGGGTTTGCGGCCGCACATTGTCCGCGAGCGACCAACCCGAGCCCGCCCCCTTTGCGTCTTCCTGATACACGAGGTCGAAGTGATCGATCGACTTGATCCAGTCGTTGTCCCAGACAACATCAAAGCCGACCGCGTCGTTCTCCTGCTTGGCCTTGATCGGGTCGATGGGGATCGCGCCGGCGCCCGTGATGCGGACGCGCCATATCGGCTTGCCGCGGTGGTCCTCGCCATCCACGAGCATGAGCAGCTTCCCCTTCGCCGTGTTGAACGAGCTGGAGAACTGCCCGTCGCCTTGCGACATCACAAAGTCGGCGACGAGCGCCCCGTGTTCGAGCAGCGCCGCCGCGGACTCCTCGAGCACCTGCACCGCGAACTGGTCTCGGGTGTCTTGCGGCGTCTGCGATGCGCCGGAGTCGCGCTCTCCCGCGACGGCCCCGCCACCTTCTTGTTCACCGGTCTCCTCGAACTGCCCGAGCGCGAGCGGTGTTGACAGCGCCAGCATCATCGCGACCAGCGTGAAGGCGAGCTTGGTCATTCGTCGTCTCCCGTTCGTGGTTTCCGGGCGCCCGCGAGCATGTCCGCCAGCGCCTCTCCCGGGCTGTCCTGCCGCATCAGGTGCTCTCCGACCAGCGCGATCCGAACGCCGGCGCTCGTCAGACGGGCGAGGTCCGCTCCCGTGCGTATGCCCGATTCGCTGACCAGAACCGACACGTCCTCGACCATGTCGGCCAGGCGCAGGGTGTGGTTCAGGTCCGTCTCCATCGTCGCGAGATTGCGGTTGTTGATACCAAGAAGACAGTAGGCCGGATGCGGAAAACCCACGTGCGGGCGGACCCGCAGCAGGTTATCCATCGAGTGCACTTC
>JAUIFD010000249.1 GCA_030429485.1 Phycisphaerae bacterium
CTTGATCTCTCCTCGTTCAGTCTAGCAATGCAGACGCTGGCTCTCTCGGTGTGCGCACGCTCCTTTCCTGGCGGGTGATACGGCTTGCTTCATCGCGCGGTGCTCCCCGAAGGTTCTCCTCCGACGCCGGTGGCGCCGTCCTCGCGGGGGTGCGCGTGCAAGCGAGCACGCAGGGCTTCCAGCTCGGCACGGACTTCCGTGCCGCTGCGCGCGCCCCGGACCCGGGACGCGAGTGAATCGAGTGCGGCGCCGTCGATGCAGCGCACGGCGTGCTTCACCTCGGCGACGAAGTGCGGCGACACGCTGACCGTGTCGAAGCCGAGCGCGAACAGCATCAGCGCCGTCGCGTAGTCGCCCGCCATCTCGCCGCAGACCGACGCGGACTTGCCCGCGCGGCGCGCGCAGTCGGCGATGCGATCCAGGCCGGCGATGACCGCCGGGTGGCACGGGTCGTACAGGCGCGACACCCAGGGGTTGTCGCGGTCGGCGGCCAGCAGGTACTGGACGAGGTCGTTGGTGCCCACGCTGACGAAGTCCGCGTCCTCGAGGATCGAGTCGAGCACCATCATCGCCGACGGCACCTCGACCATCACGCCGACGGGGACGTCGGCGGCGACCTCGTAGCCCTGCTCGCCGAGCTGGGCTCGCACGCGGTCGAAGATCTGGTGCACGCGGTGCACCTCCTCGATCGAGGTGACCATCGGCAGGAGGACGCGCAGCGATCCGTGCGCGCTGGCGCGGAGGGCGGCGCGCAGCTGCACGTTCAGCAGGTCCTGCCACTCCAAGGAGACGCGCAAACCCCGCCAACCGAGGGCGGGGTTCAGTTCGTCGGGCATCTTGAAGTACGGGAGCTGCTTGTCGCCGCCGATGTCGAGGGTGCGCAGCGTGAGCGAGCGTCCGCTCATGCGTTCGAGCGCGCGGCGATAGAGTCTGTACTGCTCTTCTTCCGACGGGAACTGCGTGCGCTCCATGTAGAGGAACTCGGTGCGCAGCAGGCCGACCCCGTCGGTGTGCTCCAGCTCGAAGGTGTCCAGGTCGCGCAGGCTCTCGATGTTGACCTGCACGGACACCGCGCGGCCGCAGGAGGTCGCCGCGGGCAGGAGGGCGTCGGCCTTCAGCTCGTCGAGCCAGGCGACGCGGCGCGAGCGGCGCTCGAGGAAGGCGTCGACGTCGGCCTCGTTCGGCGCCAGCTGGATCGTGCCGGCGTCGCCGTCGACGATCACGCGCATGCCCTGCTCGAGCCGCGAGAGGAGGTTGGGCAGCTCGACGACGCAGGGGTATCCGAAGGAGCGCGCCAGCACGGCGCCGTGCGAGAAGCGACCGCCGGTCTCCGTGATGATCGCGAGCACGCGGTCGCGGTCCAGCATGGAGACGACGTGCGGCGTGAGCTCGGCGGCGGCCAGGACGAACTTCTCGCCGCAGGACACGAAGCTCTCCGTCTCGCGGTTCATCAGCTCGTCGAGCACCGCGCGCCACGGGTCGGCGACGTCGGCGCCGTAGGCGCGCACGTTGTCGCCCTCCAGTCCGCCCAGCATCTCGACCAGGCGTTCGATCAGCGCCTGCACGCAGACCTCGGCGTTCAGCCGTTCCTCGCGCAGCTGTTCCTCGAGGCGCTTCCGCGCCATCGGGTCGGCGAGGATCATCCGGTGCACCGCGAAGATCTCCGCGTCCTTCTCACCGGTCTGCTTCGCGATGCGTTGCCGACGCTCCTCGAGGCGCTCGGAGACGACGTCGATCGCGCGTTCCAGTCGCGCGAGCTCGACGCCGATCTCGTCCTCGCGCACGGACCAGGTGGGGACGCGTTCGGGGTTCGCGCGCACGACGTGGACCGGCCCCATGGCCAGACCGGGGGCGACGGCCGTCCCCTTGATGCTGCGCGCTTGAGCCATCGGCTCGGTCCCCTCCGTGTCTCTCTGGGGGCTCCACGGGACCCCCCAGGGGGGCGCGAGGAATCGCTCTCCCACCCCCTGGCCTCCTCCATTACTAGGAACCCGAATTTACCCAAACGCCCCCCGTTCCAAAAGCCCTGACGGGGTGAAAAGGCGTCTGTCAGGCCGAAGAAGCGTGATCTTGGGCGCTTTGCCTCAAGACCACCGGGGCCCGGCCCCGACCCTGCGGAAGGAAATCGCGTTTCGCCCGAGCGGCGGAACGGCGCGGACGGGCCGGGGGTCGGCACGCCGCGCGAAGAGAGAACACTGCAGGAACGGGGCTCGAGATGAGTGCGGGGACCGACTGGTTGGAGGCTCAGGCCGAGGGTCTGGGGCGTGAGAAGGCCGCGGGAGGCGTCACCACGGCGCTCTTGTGGTTCGGGGGCGTGACCGCCCTCGGGCTGGGCGCGGCGCTCGCCGTCGGGGGAGAGATCGCCCCGGAGGCGGGGTGGATCGCGACGAAGCTGGCCCGGATCGGGGTGACCGCCGGCCCGGTGCTGGCCTGCGGCGCGCTCGCGATCGGCATGGCGTGGACGACCCGGCTGCTGCGCAAGCAGTCCGGCCAGCTCGCCACCTCGCTGGCGCACGGCCAGATCCTGGCGCGGCTCGCCAAGGACTTCACCGGGCTGCGCGAGAACATCGCGCGGGTGCAGCTCGAGTTCGCGGACATCCAGCAGGCGAACCGCCAGCTGCTGAACCTCGTGCGACAGCAGGCGCAGGCCTCGACCGAGAACGAGCCGACGAAGGACGCGATGTTCCGCCTGGCGGCCAGCATGGACCAGCTCGGCGCGCGCCTCGAGACGCGGGTGCGCGCGCTCTTCGACGGTCTCGAGAAGCGCGTCGACGGCTTCGACCGCCGCCTCGAGGAGACGTCGAAGGTGCAGCGCGACGAGCTCGGCCGCCTGGAAGAACGCCTGACGATCGCCGCGACGCTGGCGCAGTCGTCGCGCGAGGAGATCCCCTACGTCGACGGCGCGCCCGCGTCGTCCGACGAGGAGACGACGCGCGCCGGCGGTCCCGCCCGCGCCGCGGACGAACCGACGCCGGTCGACGAGCCGGTCGTCGAGCTGAAGCCCCAGGAAGAGTGGCTCGACATCCAGGTCGAGCTCGACATCAGCCAAGACGACTTCTCGAGACTCGATTTCGGCCAAAAGGCCGTCATCACCACCGACGCCTACCGCGACCGCGAGTACAAGGGCGAGATTGTGGAAATTTCTCCCGAGGCCGACCGCCAGAAGGCCACCGTGCAGGTAAAGGTGCAGATTCTCGAGCCCAACGCGTTACTGCGGCCGGAGATGAACGCCAACGTAGCCTTCCTCGCACCCGAAGCGCCGACGGGCGGGCAGCAGCAGAAGCCCGTCGCCTCCATCCGCGTTCCGGCCTCGGCCGTGCGCGACGGGCAAGTCTTCCTCTACGTCAACGGCAAGGTCGTCGCCCGCCAGGTGGAGGTGCGTCGCACACGATCAGGAGAAGCCGAGGTCGTGAACGGCTTGAGCGGAGGCGAGGACTTGATCGTCAACCCGCCCGAGGGGCTCAGCGACGGCGATGAAGTGACCAGGGAGGGACAACCATGAGCGCAGAGCACGCCATCGAACTCGTCGGGCTGACCAAGGAGTTCCGCCGCGACGACTTCGTCATCACCGCCCTGCACGAGGTCGACCTCCAGATCCCGGCCGGTGAATTTTTCTGCCTGATGGGTCCTTCGGGCTCAGGCAAGTCGACCATGCTGCACCTGATCGCCGGCATCGACCGCCCCACCGGCGGCAAGGTCCTGGTGCTGGGCGAAGACACGGCGACGCTGTCGGAGAAACAGCTCGCCGCCTGGCGCAGCGAGAACATCGGCTACGTTTTCCAGACCTTCAACCTGATCCCCGTGCTCACCGCACTCGAAAACGTGGAGCTGCCATTGCTGCTGACCTCGCTGAGCAAGAGCGAACGCCGCGAGCACGCCCGCACCGCACTCGAAGTGGTCGGGCTGGGCGACCGGCTCGACAATGCCGGCAGGCCGGACACGGCAAGCCCGCTCTGGGGCGTTCCCGTGACCACCAAGATCAATGTCGATCAGCGGGGCTATGCCAATTCCAATGGGATCGCCGCCCATGCCGGGGCCGTCGCCACCAGCGATTCGCCGGTTGTATCGAACCTGAAATCCGGTGGCGCGGTGATCGTCGGGCGCACCAGCACGCCAGAGTTCTCGATGCGCTGGTTCACCTCCAATCCGATCCACGGCGTCAGCCTCAACCCCTGGGACAACGACCTGACCCCCGGCGGATCCAGCGGGGCCGCCGCCGCTGCGGTGGCCACGGGCATGGGCGCGGTCGCGCATGGCAACGATCTTGGCGGGTCGCTCAGGTATCCGGCATATTGCTGCGGCGTGGCGACGATCAAGCCGTCGACGGGGCGCATTCCCGCGATGAATCCCACCCAGTCGGCCGCGGGGGTGGAACGTGGCCCGATCACGCAGATGATGGCTGTGCAGGGCCCGATCGCCCGCAGTATCGCGGACCTGCGGGCCGCCTTGCAGGTCATGGCGCGGCCC
>JAUIFD010000024.1 GCA_030429485.1 Phycisphaerae bacterium
CCCGCCCGACTCGATCCGGATGTTCGACCAATCCCCTTCCTGCGCCGGGAGCACACGCATCGTGCGCCACGCCAGCACCGACGCCGGATCAAACATCGCGTACAGATCGCTCTCAACCGCCCCTTCGAGCACCTTCTCTGGCGACCCCGTGTGCACGCTGATGCGGCTCAACCCCGCCACCGGCGCGGCGATCTCGATCGTGTGAGACTCCCCCCCGTCCAGCGCGAGCCTCACCTCGCGACTCGAAGCGGGCATCTCGCCGGCGCTCGGCACAAACCTCGCGCCCTGCAAGACACGCCACGCGGCGCGCACACGCGACTCCTCGGCCATCCAGCGCCGCCCGCCGGCGCCGGTCACCAGATATCCGTCCCCGTTGCGCTCGATGCGCACACCACCCACCTCGATCGCCCGCACCGATGCCCCCATCGGCGCATTGATCACGGAGATCGGCGCAGCCCCGCCCCCCCGGGGCACCAGCGCCAAAACCCCCGCGACTCCGGCGATCACGAGCAACACAAGCAACACCAATGCGCGCTTCATGGTGTCACTCTACATCGGCTCCCCACGCCGCCTCGCGATACCATCGAGGCGTGTCCCGATCCTCCCGTCCCCTCGTCGGCATCACCTGCGACATCGCCGACTCGCCCAACGGCGAGCGGGCCTTCTCCTACCGCACCTACGCCCGTGCCCTGATCGAAGTGGGGGGGCTCCCCCTCGCGCTCCCGCACGATCCAGCCCTCATCCCCGACATCCTCGCCACCATCGACGCTCTCGTGCTCACCGGCGGCGACGACCCGCGCACCGAACCCTTCGGCGTGCCGACAGACCCACGCGTCACGCCCGTGCATCCCGACCGACAAGCCTTCGAATCGGCGCTCATCAAGGGTGTTCTGGACTCGCCCGATGGCGGCCCGCCCACGCTCGGCGTGTGCCTCGGCATGCAGATGATGGCGCTCCACGCCGGCGGCGCGCTCGATCAACACATGCCCGACCGCTACCCCGACGCGGCGCGTCATTGGGGCGCCGACCACGACATTACACCTGCGCACGATTCCATTCCTGCGGGCGTTGTGCACAGTCGCCACCGTCAAGCTGTTACCGATCCCGGTTCGCTCGTGGTCGCTGCGGAGTCGCCGGACGGCGTCATCGAGGCGGTCATTGACCGCGGGCGTGCGTTCTACCTCGGCGTCCAGTGGCATCCCGAGCGCACGGACGGCCCGCTCGGTCAGCCGCTCTTCCACCTTCTGGTGCAGGCTGCTCGTCTGGACGCACGCTCTCCGGCGTAGCGGGCCCCGCACGTCCGAGAGCGCGGTCGTTTCCGGACTTGTCCACGGGCTAACCCCTGCATCTCAGGAACCGTCGTGAACCGCCTACGGATAGCGATCTGTCCACTCGGGTCCCGGCATACGTCAGGCGCTACCCAACTCCCCAACCAAACCTGAGCAAGGGTCTTGCGGTCGGCGTGCGCGGGGTCATGTTTGTGTGTCGGGACAAGGCCCGACGCCCGCTCGTTGATCTGTGCTCCGCACGGCAACGCAGCGGTGAGTGAGTGAGAGAGGAAGGAAAACAAGATGCGGATGCATACCAGGACACAAGCCCTCGGCGCGATCGCTCTGTCCACACTTGCCGCCCAGGCCGGACCGGGGCTCTTTGGTGTCGATTCGTTGGGTGACAACCTCGTGCGCATCAACACCCAGACCGGCGCCGTTTCGGTCGTCGGTTCGCTCGGGTACGACGCGTCCAATATCGAGCTGGCATGGTCCGACGGCGTGCTCTACGCCGTGAACTCCGTCGCCGGTCAGGGCGCCGATCTCATGCGCATCGATCCGGTGACCGGGGCCGCGTCGAACATCACCGCGATCAACATCGCAACAGACACGCAGTCCGGCGTGGCGACGACGGTCGAGGGCTTCACCGCCGACCCGATCTCGGGACAGCTCTATGCCTCCGTGCGCGACAACAACAACCTCCCGGCGTGGCAGGCCAACGCCATCGGCATGCTCAACACCTCCGGCGTCATCACCGACTGGATCGACTACGGCCCGACTACGGACCGGGCTGACTTCGATGCGCTCGAGATGATCCAGTCGGGCGAGTTCATCGCCGCCGACGGACGACCGCCCTTCGCGATCGGCCTGCGGCGCGTGACGCTGGCGCCATCGAATGAGATGCTCGCGTCGTACGCCATCGGCGACCCGATCGCCGCTGTCAACGACTTCGCGTGGACCGGGGACGTGCTCTGGGGCGTCGACTCTCGCGCCAACCAACTCGTCCAGATCGACCCCATGTTCCTGACGATCGGGGGCTCCCAGCCCTACGCCAGCGGATACGAGATCAACGCGATCGCGCCGATCCCGGCCCCCGCGACGGGCGCGCTCGCCCTTGGGCTCGCGGGCTTCGCTTCGCGTCGTCGGCGGTAGAACGCGATGAATATCAAGGCGTGTGCGTGGCGCTCCCGCTCTGCGGGGGTGCTGCATTTCCTGACGACGGTAGTGGCGATGTCAGGAGTTGAACTGAACGAAGTAGATCAGGCCCTCATCGAGGTCAACGACCCAAAGAGCAGCGTCCCGAACAAAGTCGCCTTCCGGACCCCAGTTTTCACATGTGGCGTAATAGGTCCTCGGCGACGTAATCGTCGCAACCAAGCTTGATTCGTACTCACGAAGCGCGGGATCCTCTTCGACGCTGCCGCCAACCATGTCAATCGCGATCTGGCGAGCTTCCTTGGATCCAGGACGCCAGTGCATCATTGCCCAAGTGATCTGGTAGTCGGCAGGAACTGGATGTGCATCGAGCAGATCAGCATCCGGTCCCTCAAACCTGGAGCGAACCGTGCCGGGAAGCCGGTAGACGGTAAACGAGTAGCCGTCGCCGTTGAGCAGGATCCACTCCTGGTGGTCGAACACCGGGGCGCCGAGGCGTGTGGTCGTGCCAAAGACTCGGTGCCAGTACAGCACATCCTCGACAGCGTCGGCTATCCAGGTGACGCAGAGCGGTATGGCGATCGCGCCAGCGACGATGCCTATCCGCCGCCGCCACACCCGTGCTCCGCATCGCGATGCCCGTCGAAAGAACATGACGCCCAAAGTGAGCGATGTTGGCCAGGCGAGCAGGATGACAAAGAACGCGACGTTACTCACAGAGGGTGTATCGTCCGCTCGAGGCCTCATGTTCGGGTGAGGTGCCGAGCGCCGATAACCCGGCTCTCAAGGACGCTTAAGAAGTCGAGCGATCGACGACCTTGTAGCTCTCACGCTCGCCGCGACCGCGGAGGGGGTAGTCCTTGCGGAGCGGGTGCGCGGGGTACGCCTCCCACGTGAGGATGCGCCGGAGGTCCGGGTGGTTGCGAAACCGGATGCCGTACATGTCGAAGACCTCGCGCTCCGTCCACTCGGCACCGGGCCAGAGGTCGCAGACCGAGTCGACGTAGAGCGCCGGGTCCTCGTCCGTGCCGTTGGTGGGGATCGAGGGATCGAGGAAGACCTTGACGAAGAAGCGGTCGTCGCGATCGAAGGCGATCAGGTTGTAGATCACCGCAAACCGCCCGGGCATGGGCGTCGGGTAGTTGAGGTAGTCCACGCCGGTCACGTCGGAGAGGAAGGTGTAGCGCGTCTTCGCGTCATCGCGGAGAAAGGCGAGGATCGCGTGGGCGTCGCCGGGCTCGACGATCAGCGTCGATTGCCCGCGAAACTCCGTCGC
This sequence comes from Phycisphaerae bacterium, assembly GCA_030429485.1. Lineage (GTDB taxonomy): Bacteria > Planctomycetota > Phycisphaerae > Phycisphaerales > UBA1924 > JAUIFD01. The sequence continues at coordinate 3,700 of JAUIFD010000024.1, forward strand.
GCGCAGCTTGGCCGACGGGAACGCCGCCTTGACCGCCGCGAACGTCGGATGATCGAGCTTGGGGGAAGTGGGGGTCGCCATCGGCTCTCTCCATGCGCCACGCGCTGAGCCGGCGCACACTCAGCGAGGATCAGTCGTCCTGCTGCTTCTGGAGGCGCGTGTACGCAAACTTGCGCTTGGCAGGCTTGACGACGAGCCCCTGGCGGATGGCTTTCGCCGAAACCTTGATCCGCTTGGGACGCATCACGCCGTTCTCCTCCACAAGGGCATTGACCTTCTGGAGATTGGGCTTGAAGGTGCGCCGGGTGATACCGGTCGGCTTCAGACCGAAGCCGCCCTTCGAGATCTTCTGCCCGCGGTAGGTGCGGGTCTTGCCGAAGGTGGTCTTCTTGCCGGTGAAGTAGCAGACGTTGGGCACAGCTCGGCTCCGGACGCCGCGGGCCCATCCCGCGGGTCGGTAGGGTATGCCTGGGGCCTCCCGCCGACCACCGCCGCCGCGGGTGGTGGGCTAATGTTGGGCATGTCCAGGCAGACCACCTCGCTGGCCCTTCTCCGGAGTACAGGGCTGTAGGCTGCGCGGGCACGGCAGAGACGACTCGACCAGGGCCCCGCACCGGGGCCCTGTTTATTTCTGGGAACGGAGCAGTCGGATGAAGACGCAGGACACCAAGGCCCACCGCTACACCGCCGAGAAGGCCGGCGAGATCGAACTGCACTGGCAGGAGCAGTGGCGCGATCGTGGCGTCCACCGCCAGCCCAACCCCTCCGATCCCGCCTTCGACCCTGCCGCCGAGAAGTTCTACATCCTCGACATGTTCCCCTACCCCTCCGGCGCGGGGCTCCACGTGGGTCACCCGGAGGGGTACACCGCGACCGACATCCTCGCCCGGTACAAGCGGATGCGCGGGTTCAACGTCCTCCGCCCCATGGGGTGGGACGCCTTCGGCCTGCCCGCCGAGCAATACGCCATCCAGACCGGTGTCCACCCCGCCCAGACCACCCGCAAGGCGATCGACAACTTCCGCCGGCAGCTCCAGCGCTTCGGGTTCTCCTACGACTGGTCGCGCGAGTTCGCGACCATCGACGAGGACTACTACAGGTGGACGCAGTGGATCTTCGTCCGCATCTACGACGCGTGGTACGACACCAGCGCCGCCAAGGCGCGCCCGATCTCCGATCTGATCGCGGAGTTTGCATCCGGCGCCCGCCCGCCGCGCTTCAACCCCGACGCGTCCGAGATCTCGCGTGAAGACAAAGCCCGCACCTTCGCGTCGTGGAACGACACCGACGCGCGCACGCGCCGCGCCATCATCGATTCCTACCGCCTCGCCTACATCGGCGAACAGACCGTCAACTGGTGTCCCAAGCTCGGCACCGCCCTCGCCAACGAAGAAGTCATCGACGGCAAGAGCGAGCGCGGGAGCTTCCCCGTCTTCCGCAAGCCGCTCCGCCAGTGGATGTTCCGCATCACCGCCTACGCCGAACGCCTGCTCGCCGGGCTCGCCGACGTCGACTGGCCCGAGAGCACCCGCACCCAGCAGACCGAGTGGATCGGGCGCTCCGAAGGCGCGGAGATCGAGTTCAAGCTCGACACCCTGGGTACCCCGCCCCTCCGGGGCGGCTCGCGAACCAGCAGCGTCGTACCCGATGTCATGCGGTTGCTCGACGATCAAGGCCCCTCCGCATTCCATCCGATCGCCTTCGAACCGAGGGATCCGTATCCGGAGGGCGAGTTCGGTGCGGTCGCGGACCTCGTCCGTACGGATCGGCGCCTGCCTCATCTGCGTCTCGACGGAGCCACCTACTTCGTGACATGGAAGGCAGTCGAGGGTCTCACGTTCGACGAGCAGGAAAGGGACGCCGTCCTCGATGCGCTTCGCTACTTCGATGACGATCGGTGCCGGGTGTATGCCGCGACCGTCATGTCGAACCATGTCCACTGGATTGTCCGCCCGCTGCCCGGACATTCGCTCGACGACTTGATCACGAGTGTCAAGCGGTTCTCGGCCAAGCGGATAAACGAACTCCGTGGCGCGAGCGGGCACGTCTGGATGCCTGAGCAGTTTGACCACATCATCCGCGATCGCGCGTACTTTGCGAAGTTCATCGAGTATGTGGTGCTGAATCCAGTGGAGGCTGGCGTGGTGAGAGATGCCGCCCAGTACCGATGGACGATTGTGCATCAGGACTCGATCGGAACTGACGACGCGCGATCCGCCCCGGAGGGGCGGGGTACCCAAGAGCCCTCCCTCCGTGTCTTCACGACCCGCCCCGACACTCTCTTCGGCGCGACATACATGGTCGTTGCGCCCGAGCATCCGCTCGTCGCCGACGTGCTCGCATCGCCGACCCCGGAGACTCCCTCCGACGCGCTCCGCGCCTACGTCAACGCTGCGCGCAACCGTTCCGACGTCGAACGCCAGGAGTCCAAAGAAAAGACCGGCGTCTTCACCGGCGTCTACGCCATCAACCCCGCCACCGCCACGCGCATCCCCGTGTGGACCTCCGACTACGTCCTCATGGGCTACGGCACAGGCGCCATCATGGCGGTCCCCGCACACGATCAGCGCGACTTCGAGTTCGCCGAAGCCTTCGACCTACCCATCGTCGACGTCGTCTACCCCGCCGCGCTCTACCCCATCTGGTGGCTCGGCACCCACGCCCGCGATGAAGACCTGCTCGCGGGCGATCCCGACCTCTGGCGCGATCGCGTCGCCGACTTCGCCGGATACGTCGTCAGCAACAGCACCGAAGAAGCCGATTTCGCCAAAGCCGCGCACCTCGTGATCCACGAGCGCCCCCGGCGCACCGATGCGAACGCGCCGGAGCGGCAAGGCCCGCCGCGAGGCGCCGTGCGCACCGAGTGGCTCGACGTGCTCGACTCGATGGGCTTCGAGTCGTACGACGACTTTCGCGAGCGCATGCGGCACCCCGTCCGCTCACGCCGCCTCGGCGAGGCCTACGCCGAAGCAGGGCGCTCCATCAACTCCGCCAACGCCGAAGTCTCGATCAACGGCCTACGCAAAGACCAGGCCATCGCCGCCATGATCGACTGGTTCGAGCGCAAAGGCGTCGGCACGCGCCGCATCAACTACAAGCTCCGCGACTGGCTCTTCTCGCGGCAGCGGTACTGGGGCGAGCCGTTCCCCATCGTCTACGACGACGAGGGCAACCACTACGCCGTCGATCCCTCGAAGCTGCCCGTCACCCTCCCGGACATGGCCGACTATCAGCCCGTCGAGTCCGACGAGCCCCAGCCGCTCCTCGCCAAGGCCACCGACTGGATGGCGACCACCGCTGCGGAGTGCGGCATCGCGGCGCTCCCGCCCGAGACAGCGCTGCGCCGCGAATCCAACACCATGCCCGGATGGGCCGGGAGCTGCTGGTACTACCTGCGCTACTGCGATCCGAAGAACGCAAGCCGCTTCGTAGGCGAAGAGGCCGAGCACTACTGGATGGGCGAGAAGGGCGTCGATCTCTACATCGGCGGCGCCGAGCACGCCGTGTTGCACCTGCTCTACGCGCGCTTCTGGCACCAGGTGCTGTACGACCTGGGCGAGGTGTCGAGCGCCGAGCCGTTCCGAAAGCTGTTCCACCAGGGGTTGATCTTGAGCCACGCGTATCAGCGCGCGGACAAGACCCTCGTCGGCGTTGACATGGTTGAGGAGCGCGATGGCCGCTTCTTCGAACGCGAGACGGGCGAGGAAGTCGCCTCCGTTATCGCCAAGATGTCCAAGAGCCTCAAGAACGTCGTGAATCCAGACGACATCATCGCCGAATACGGCGCCGACACCTTCCGCCTCTATGAGATGTACCTTGGCCCCCTCGAATCCGCCGCCCCGTGGAACACCAACGACACCATCGGGCTCTTCCGCTTCCTCCAGAAGGTATGGCGCCTGGTGATCGACGAGGACTCGGGCGAGCTCAAGCTCCTCGACGACAGCACACGCAACGACGAGATCGAGAAGCGCCTGCACCGCACCATCGACAAGGTCGCGGGCGATATCGAACGCCTTGCGTTCAACACCGCGATCGCCGCGATGATCGAGTTTGTCAACGCTGCGCAGCAGGCCGGCGGCGTCACGCGCGATCAGCTCGAGCGCTTCGCCTCCATCCTCGCTCCCTTCGCCCCGCACATCGCCCAGGAGCTCTGGCATCGTCTCGGGCACGAATCCGCCATCGACACCGCGCGGTGGCCCACAGTCGACGACGCCATGCTGCGCGACGACGAGGTGGAGGTGCCCGTGCAGATCATGGGCAAGGTGCGGGCGCGCATCACGATCCCCGCCGACGCCGACGCGAAGGTGATGGAAGCGATCGCCCTCGCGGATCCCAAGGTCGTCGATCTGATCGAGGGCAAGACGGTCCGCAAGGTGATCGCGGTGCCGGGGCGCATGGTGAACATCGTCGCGAACTGAGTTGTGCCCACCGTACGCAGCGCTTCCCCGTGCCACTCACCCGCGCTGAGGTCAGTGCTCTGGATCGGCTGGACTTGATCGTCTGTGTGCGCTAGCATCCCTCCGCGCGCCACTTCGCCGCGGAGGAGTTTCGCGCATGTCCCGTCGCACCCGCGGGCGTCTGACCGCCACGCTCGACAACTTCATGGGCACGTACTTCAGCCGGTATTCCGACTGGCTCGGGTACTGGTTGTTCGGGTTCCTGGTGGCCGATCTGCGTGAGGCGGAGATCGACCTCCTGGACGTGGATCACCGCGCGGGGACACCGTGGGCACGAGCCCGATGGTTGGCGGCGACGCTCTTCGCCGAGCAGGCGGTGAAAAACGGACTCCGTGCGCCCGTGGTGCAGGCGTCTCTGCGCCTCAGACGCGATGGGCCACGGCGGGACTTTGAGTGCTGGGCCGGCCGAAGGAACGGGTGGTGGATAGAGGCCGCTTCGGTCGCCCGGCTGGAATGCGGAACGGAAGTGCGCCGAGAGTCCGGCCTGTTCGTGGCGCCGCACGATCCGAGGTTGGAGTCCGCATCAGGGAGCTGGACTCGAATCTAACGGGCGATCGGCGGGCCGCGACTCCCACTCCACCCCCGAGTTCCGCAGCAGGTCCTTGAACGTCTCCCCGAACACGAAGTTGTGCTCGGGATACGCCGTACCCGCGAGGTTCTGATCGAGGTGGCTGAACACCAACTGCGCGCGCCCGATGCGTTCGAACTCGCCGGCGCGCGCATGGTCCAGCACCTCGATCACGCCCGAGGTCGAAGCCCCGCTCGCGCCGATCTGATCGAGCGTCGCGGTGTACCGGATCGTGCACCCCGGCGTCACGTCGCGTTCGAGCTCAAACCGCGTGACCTTCGCGAGGATCACCTTTTCCTTGAACCGCTCGGCATGCCCGACGAGGATGCCGGCCGACTGCGCCATTCCCTCGAGAATGAGCGACGCGGGCATGATCGCCTCCGCGGGGCCGCTCTCGCTCGCGGCGAAGTGATCGTGCAGATGATCTTCAGCGAGCGAGACGTTCTTGACCGCCACGAGGCGCGCGCCCGTCTCGAGCTCCACCACGCGATCGACCCATATCCAGCGCATGCGGCCCGCCTACCCGAGCTTGCGCTCGCAGAACTTCACGATCGCCTCGACCGTGAAGATCTCCGCGACACGCTCCACCGCGGGGTCCGCCTCGAGTGCGGCGAAGTTGGCGTGCGGCAGTCGCGACTTGAGCTCCGCGATGCCCTTGGGAGTCACCTTGCCGTCCTGCACGTACTCGGGGTTCTGCGCGACGTTCTCGGGGAAGAGTTCACCGGGCTGGATCTTGAACCCGAACGCCTGCTCGAGCTGAAAGACGATGTCGAGGAAGTCGATCGACTCCGCCCCGAGGTCGCGTGTGAGCACCGCTTCGGGCGTGACCTCGTCGTCATCGACCGCCAGCGCCTCGACCAACACGCCCTGGACCTTGTTGAAGATCTCGTCCTGCGTCATCCCGTCCGCCTTCTGCTCGGGTTCGTCTTCGAAGCCCCCAGTGTAGCCGGGCGTGCGCTCACGTTGCGGTTCGGGTCTCGCGTAGTGAGAACTTGCCCGAGCACGCGAGGGGCGGGTCTGCCTCGCCGGGCGTCACCGCGAACGCCGACCCCCGATAGGTGCGCTCGCCGGTGCGCTCGACTTCGACGCGGAGGCCCTCGCCCGGGCGCACGAAGCGGGCGTACCGCAGCGCCCTCGCCTCGCCCAGCACGAGGCGGTGGGGGGTCTCGAGTTCGCGGGCCGCCTGCACCATCGCTTCGAGCATGAACACGCCGGGGAGGACCGGGAAGCCGGCGAAGTGATCCGCCAAGTACTCTTCTCCGCCGGTCACGAGCTTGAGCGTCACGATCCGATCGGGCGAGCGTTCCAGCACAGCATCGACGAGGTTGAAATGCACGCCGAAGCGTAGCGGGCGGGGCTTGTCCGGTGGAAGCCGGTCGCACCGCGGTACGCTCGGGTGTGCCTCCTGTGCGGGATCAAGCGGTGTGCGTGCGCGAGTGGGATTGGTCGGAGACCAGCCAGACCGTGGCCCTCTTCACGCGCGAGCACGGGCTGATCCGTGGGCTTGCGAAGGGAGCGCGCCGTCCGAAGGCGCCCTACTCGGGCGGGATCACGGTGATGACGCTCGGTGAGGTGGTGTATTACCCCGCGCGCTCCGGGCTCGCGACCATCGCGGAGTGGCATCTGACCGATCCCGTCACCCCCGCTCGGCGTGCGCTCGACGCGTTCCATGCCGGCATGCTGATGATCGAGGCGGTGCAACTCGCGGTCACGGACCAGGACCCTCACCCGCGCCTCTTCGAAGCGCTGGTCATCGGGCTGGGGGCGCTCGGCGAGACCGCGCGGGTCGCGGCGCTGCGCGTGTTGTGGAGCGTGCTGGTCGAGACTGGGCACGAGCCGACGCTTGAGACCGGTGTGCCGGAGCCGCCGCCGGGCGCTCGACTCGTCGGCTTCGATCCCAGGTCGGGCGCCATCACGCGCGATCCCGGGCGTGGCGGGGCCGCATGGCGGGTTCGGCGCGAGACTCTCGATGTGCTCCGGCGCCTCCAGGCCGGAGAGGTGATCGAGGCGGGAGACCCGGGCGTCGAGCGGGCGGGCCGATTGCTCTCCGCTTGCCTGTCCCGCTTGGTGGATCGCCCGGTCCGGACGTCGGATCGTGTTTTCGGACCAACCGACGTTCCCCATCTTCCGCACGCGCGGGACTGACCCTTAAGGGTGTGCGCCGTCGGGTCGATTGCTCCAGACGGAACCTTCTGCCCGAGACCAGATCGAATGAACCCTGAGCTGCTCGAAGAAGTTCTCGCGTGTCCGCGGCTGCCGTCGCTTCCGGCCGTCGCTGCGCAGGTCATCGAGCTGACGTCTGATCCGTCGGTGGACCTCGAGGACCTGGCCCGGACGATCCAGAACGACCAGGCGCTGTCGGCGAAGATCCTGCGGACGGTCAACTCGAGCTTCTACGCGCTGCGGACCCGCTGCTCCTCGATCAGCAAGGCGCTGGTGCTGCTGGGGCTGGGTCCTGTGAAGTCGCTGGCCCTGGGGTTCTCGCTGATCGCGGCGGTCAAGAGCGACGAGTCCAACGGCTTTGACTACCAGGGGTACTGGCGCCGGGCGCTCAACTCCGCGGTCGCGGCGAAGGTCTGCGCCGAGGTGTTGCAGCTTGAGTGCGCCGATGAGGCGTTTCTCGGTGGGCTCTTGCAGGACATCGGGATGATGGCCTTGCTGGAAGCGCTGCAGAAGGACTACATCGCGGCTGTCCACGAGGCGGGTCAGCACAGCCGGCTTTCGCGCGTCGAGCTCGAGACGTTCGAGCTTCAGCACGCCGACCTTGGTGCGATGCTCTGCAAGCGATGGAAGCTGCCCGACGAGCTGACGCTTCCGGTGAAGTACCACGAGCGACCTACCGCCGCGCCGACCGCGTGCCTGGCGATCGTGCGTTGTGTTGCCGTTGGGAATCTCGTGCATGACGTGTTGACGGACGCCGACCGGATCGAGGCTTCGCGTCGGCTGTACGACAAGGGGGCCGCGTGGCTCAACCTGACACCGTCGCAGGCGGACGAGATCATCACGCGCACGAAGGAACTCGCCGCGGAGATGGCCGAGCTGCTCGATCTTGATGCCGAGGAGTATGCCGATCCGGACGCGATGGTGGCGACGGCCGATGCGCGGCTGCTCGAGATGACCAAGGAGCGTCCCGGCGGTGTTTCCGTCGCGGCAGCAACCAAGGACTCGGGATCGCTCGTCTCTTCGAATGCGGAGTTTGACGCGGTGACGGGCCTGGTCGGGCGCGAGGGGTTCGAGGGTGCGCTGCGCAAGGCGTTCGCGGTCGCGCAGTCGTCGGACGAACCGCTCGGGTTGGTGGTGGTGCAGCTCGACCGGTCCGAGGCCCTGGGCGCGAGCGATGACTCGCTGATCGACGAGTTGGCGACGGGGCTCGCTTCGCTCACGCTCAAGCACTTCGAGCCGGCGGGCGGCGTCGTGGCTCGGGCCGAGCCTTCGGTCATCGCGGCCGTCATCCCCGGCTTGGGGCGTGTCGCGGCGACGGCGCTGGCGGACGTCCTGCGGGCCGAATGCCGCAAGTGCTCGCCCTACTGGACTTGCGACCCTGTGGACCCGACACCCACGGTGAGCCTGGGGCTTGCCGCGTGGGAGCCCGAGACGGCGAGCGTGTTCCGCAACGCCGACCACCTGCTCACCGCCGCGACGAGAGCGGCCCAGGCCGCGGCGTCGGCGGGCGGCGATTGCATCCGGGCGTTCATCCCCAAGTCCAAGGCCGCCTGAGCCGCGGGGTTTGCGTGGGTAGGCTTCGCTCCACTCGGAGCGAATCTCATGCATGACGCGTTCTCGCTGACTTCCATCGCCCGCCTGCGCAACGCCAAGACGCGTTCAATCTCGGCCGAGAACCCGGCGGGGGCCGTCGGAGGTGGCGCCCAAGCGTCGCCCGGTGACGATGAGCATTGCACGAGCGCGGCCGACCAACTCGGCAGGGGATGGAAGGTCCGCCCCTGTCTGAAGAACTTCACGCCCGGCCGGTCCTTTACGTTGGCCGACATCGAAGGCCCGGGTGTTGTGCAGCACATCTGGATGACGGTGCTCGACAGCGTGCATCGGTGGATCCGGTTGGAGGTGTACTACGACGACTGCCCCGAGCCGTCGATCCGCGTGCCGCTGGGCGACTTCTTCGCCAACGGGCTCGACGGGCGTGCGCTCGTGGATTCGCTCCCGATCGCGGTGAACCCGAAGGGCGGGATGAACTCGTACTGGCCCATGCCGTTTCGCAAGCGGATGCGGATGGTCGTGACCAACGACGGGCCCGAGACGATCAACGAGCTGTTCTTCCAGGTGACCTACTCACTGGAGGAACTGCCGGACGATGCCGCCTACTTGCATGCCGCTTGGAATCGCGCCACGACCGACCGCGCTGAGCCCGATTTCACCGTGCTGGACACGATCCACGGGCGCGGGCACTACGCCGGCACGTACATGATCTGGTCGCAGCTCGCCAACGGGTGGTGGGGGGAAGGCGAGGTGAAGTTCTTCATGGACGGAGACGCGCCCGGCGCGCCCACCATCTGCGGGACGGGGACCGAAGACTACTTTGGGGGCGCGTGGGGCTTCGTCATGGATCACAAGCGCGACATGCGCCCCAAGACCTACACGACGGCTTTCCTCGGGTATCCGCAGGCGATCTACGAACCGACCGATCAGCACGGACCGCGCCTGCCCGAGCACGCGCTGTACCGGTGGCACATCCCCGACCCGGTGCGGTTCGAGACATCGCTCAGGGTGACGATGCAGGCGCTGGGATGGTGGCCGGGGATGAAGTACCAGCCGCTGGCCGACGACATCGCCGCGACGGCGTACTTCTACTTAGATAAGCCAACGGGCGTGCCGGAGTTGGGCGAGGTCGGTCGGCGTTACGCGCGATAGTGCCGAATGAGGCTTGACAACCCGCGTTGATACGGTAGGGTTGTGCCGTCATGTTCCACCAATGCTCGCAAGCCGTTCGACTTACGCGGGTGCTTCGGCGCCGGGCGGTCGTTGAGGGTGCGCGAGGGTGGAGCGTGTAAGACTCCACATCAAGCAAGTCCCCTTGACGATCCCCGGTAAGCCGCCGGGGATCGGTTGTTTTTGTTCACAGACACGAGAGCACCGTATGCAACGGAGATGATGTTCCACGATCGCGCACACCGCCTCAGTCAAATGCGCGCTGCACTCGAACTTCGGGCCAACAGCGCCGATGCGCACGTGTCGTTGCGTTCGGTGTGCTCGCCGGTGCCGGGCCGGAGGAAGAGGCCGCGCGTCCACCGCAATCCGCGATGGACGCGCTTCATGGATCACAGGCCCGGCTCACAGCCCGGGGTCTACCGGCGCCGGCGCGACACACCCACGGCCCCTAGCGCGAGCAGGGCCGTGGCGCCGGGCGCCGGGACTCGGAACTGCACGATGCTCCCGGAGGAGTGACTGTCGCCGAGGGACCCGAACGCGAAGTCGAACGAACTCAACGCGGACGGCGCGAGGCCCAGTGAGTTGGTGTAGTCCTGGATGATGAAGTCCCAGGTCTCACCCGGTTCAAACAGCCCGTTCGCGATCAGGCTCTCGCCGATCAGCGGCCGATTGGCGCCGATCGAGTCGATGCGGAATGCGGGGGTCGTTGCACCCGGAACCGTGGCGGAGAACGCGAAGCCGTCCACGTTGGTGAACGACGTTTCGGGGTCCGCCACGTAGAACAGGTCGTCCCAGACGAAGGGGGTCAGGTTGGTCATGTGGACGAGCACATTCGGGAAGGCGGGGTCGTCGGTGACTGGGCACGCGGGCTCCTGCCAGGGGGTGAAGCTGGCGTCGATCAGTTCGTCTGGGGGGAAGATGACGGTGCCCAGCTCATCGACCGCGATCCGCGGGCCGTGGAAGTCACAGTCCGGGCCGTCGAAGTAGTCGCCTTCAACGGGGGTCGCCAGCGACGGCGCAACGAGCGCGCACACCACACCCGCGACGATCAAACGAGGTTGCATTGGAAGACTCCGTGCGTGCCGACGGACGGCGAGGCCATCGGCGTCGTGTCTCGGGCGGGCCACCCCTCTCAAGGCCCTCCCGGCCATTCTCTTCGGACCGCGAACGCTGTCCAACTAAGCAGCCTAACAAGACGTTCAGATTGTGTCAACGGGTGTTGTGTAACAACCCGCTATTCGCTTGTTCGTAAACGAGTCGCACCGAACACACTGTGAAGCACGCCTTGGCGCGTGTTGGATCAGCGCGAGTCATCGAGACGGCGCAGCTTGGAGATCCGCCCGGTCGAGTTCCAGTCCATGACGTAAAGGTCACCCGAGGGATCGAAGCACACGCCGTGCGGGGCGGTGAACACGCCCTCGGCCCACTGGGCGGGAGGAACACCGTTGTTGGCCCATTGCGCGCGGTCCGGGTTGTCTCCGAGATGCGCGGCGACCTTGAACTCGCCATCGAGAATCGTGACGCGCCCTTCGAGCTCCGCAACCGCCGTGTAGTCGCCCCATGTCGAGAGGGAGCACGGGCGCCGGAGGTCGGTCGCGACGACCGCGATGAACTCGCCGTCGAGCGTGAACCGCTGGATTCGGCGGTTCTCACGGTCGCACACGAGGAGCGTGGGTTCGGGCGTGCGCTCATCGACGATCATCCCGTGGCAGGTCTTGAACTGCCCGGGTTCAGTGCCCGGCCCACCGAAGGAACGCACGTAGTTGCGCTCGGCGTCGTACATGTGCACCCAGTTGCGCCCGTACCCGTCGGCGACGAAGATGGTGCCGTTGGGCGCGACCGCGACCGAGGTCGGGTTGTACGCACGGGGGTTGTCGTCGTACTTGCCCGATTCGGCGGGCACGGGAATCGACCAGATCACGTCGCCGTCGAGCGTGAGCTTGAGCGCCCGCTTGCCAGCCAGATGCGCCGCATAGATGAACTGCTCGGTGTGCCCGTCCGCGTCTGTCTCGGTGCGAATCTGCATCGAGTGCATCGCCGGGTAATCGGGCGCGAGCGATCGCACGAAGGAGCCATCCGGTCGATGGACCATGATCGAGCGGTCGGTATCGGTGTTGTAGTACACAAGCCCGTCCGCGTCGATCACGATCCCGCCGTGCGTGTTGCCGAGCGGACGGGCGTCGGGCAACTCGCACCACCCGGGCACCGACTCATACCGCATCTCACCCTGCCCGAGCGCGATGCGCAGCAAGGCTGTCGGGGCGAACGCGGGTGCGAGGCTGGCCTTGTGGTCGTGCGACGCCTCAAGGTCTGGATCGGCCCCGATGGCGTGCGCACCCGGATCGAGGGCGCACACCGCGACGCACGTCGACCACAGCACGCTCTTTCTCATTGGTCGCTCCCGGTTAGACCACCGCATCGGTGAGGTTGGAGTACTGCCACTCGGTCTGTGGCGTCCACGAGAACCCGAGCAGATCATCGGAGGGCGAGCCGGCGAAGATCGCCTGCTCACCGTTGACGCCCACCGCCGTGTGCACCGTTTCGGGGTTGATCGGATCAGACGCCGGGAGCACTTCGCCGAAGTCGGCGGTGCGCCAGGTCTGGTCGGCGAGCCCCCACCAGAAGACGCGCAGCGCGCCGTTGTTGTCGATGCCGATGATGTGCAGCGAGTTCCACGGCGTGGCGTAGCTCTGCACCGAGTCCTTGTCGAGCTGCACGCCTTCGAAGAGCGCGTCGGAGAAGTTCGTCGTCGTCCAGTCGCGCCCGGGCGACCACCAGACCACGACCAGATCGCCCGACGCGTTCACGCCCGTGATGTTGATCCCGCCCCAGCCCGTGACGTACACCGAGAGCCCGCCCTCGAGTTCGATGTTGGTGCCCGTCGCGGTGGAGAGGTCGCTCGTCGTCCACGAGCCGAGCCCCGGCGCCCACCACACCGAGTGCACGCGTCCGTTGGCGTCCAGGCCAGCGAGGTTGAGGCCGTTCCAAGGTGTGACGTACCCGACGAGGTTGCCCGTGAGGGCGGGCGTCGTCAGCCCGCGCCCGGCGATGTCGGCGGTCGAGAGGTTGCGCGAAACCCACGCGCCGGAAGCGGTCTCCTGGTAGAGCACGACCTGCCCGCCCGAGTTGAGCCCGGCGATGAGGGCGTACCCATTGACGGAAGTCATCGTGGTGAGCGAAGAGGCGATGTTCTCGGCGCCGAGCGCGGTCGTGAGGTTCGCGGTGTTGGACCACGCGGTCGGCGTGCCGTCGCCCGAATCCTCGAAGATCATCAGGCCGTTGGCGGTCGCGAGGGCGACGTAGGTCTTGGCGTTGCGTGCCGTGGTGAACACGACGGGGTCGGTGAGGGCGCCCAGATCACCGAAGGTCTGGAGCATCCAGGGTGCGCTCTCGGAGGCGCGGTGGTAGATGTTGAACGCGCCATTGTCATTGAGCGCGCCAACCACGAGCCCGCCCGAGGCGGTGTACGCCTGGTGCGGCGTGCGCCCCTGCCCGAGCTGCGCGTTCTGCACCGCGACGGAGTCCACGTTCGCGGTGACCGTCGCGGTGCCCTCGGAGGTCGCGTTGCCGTCGGACGCGCGGACGGTGAAGGCGTTGGTCGCGCCGTTCGCGCCGCTGCCCGGCGTCCAGACGAGCGCCTCGCCCGGGCCGAGCGTCGTCTCGCCGGGCACGACCGGCGAACCGTTCTTCGTGAGCGTGCCGTTGATGATCGCCTGCACGACGAACCGGATGGAGTCGCCGTCGGAGTCGTTCGCGGAGCCCGCGAGATCGTTGTAGGAGATGGTGATCGCCTTCGAGGCCTTGGCGTTGCCGATCGAGACCGCCGAGTTGATGGTGGGGCGCTGATTGCTCGGGGAGAAGGCGCCCATCGTCGGGTTCAGCGCGACCTGGATGCCGAAGGGGTTGAAGGTGTAGTTGCTCGTGATGAGATCGAGGTCGCCGTCCCCATCAACGTCCGCGGGGTTTGCATCCAGCGCAAGGAAGTCCTGGAAGCTCTCCACGCTCTCGATGCCCGACGGGCCGACGTACGCGATCCCGCCGAAGTTGTTGGCGAACCCGCCGATCACCATGTCGAGGTCGCCGTCGTTGTCGAGATCGCCCGCGCGGAGCGAGAAGGCCGAGAAGCCCAGGCGCACGTACGCGGGCGAGCTCAGTGAGATCGAGCCCGAGGTGGAGGTGTTGGTGAACACGACGAGTTGCTGGCCGTTGGCTTCCGCCGCGACCAGGTCGCGTTTGCCATCGCCATCGAGGTCGAGCGCGACAATGTCGACCGGGCTGTTGCCGCCGGTGTTGAACGTCTGTCCAGAGTCGAGGATGCCGCTCGACACACCGCGAAACACGGTGATCGAGTCGTCGTTGAAGTTGGTTGCCGCGACGTCGAGGCGCCCGTCGCCGTCGAGGTCCGCGACCGCGACGCCGAAGACGCCGTTACCCGCACTGAAGTACTGCGGCTGGGCGAACGCGCCCGTGCCGTCACCCAGGAAGACCGCGACGCGTGACCCGTCGAACTCCGAGGTCACGACGTCGAGGTTGCCGTCGTCGTTGAGGTCGACCGCCACCAGGCGCCCGAAGCCGTTGTTCGTGCCGTCGGAGACGTTGGTCACGGTGAAGACCTGGCCCGTGCCGGCGTTGCGGAGAACATAGAGGGTGTTGGAGTCGAACTCCGTGGCGAGGATGTCGATGTCCCCGTCGCCATCGATATCCGCGACCTCGAGCCCGTAAGACGTGTTGGCGCCATTCCCCACGGTGACGGTCGTTACGGGCGGCCCGAAGACGCCCGAGCCGAGGTTGAGCTGGATCGTGACCGTGGACTGGCTGTTCTGGCTTGAGACAAGGTCGGGCAGCCCGTCACCGTTAAAGTCGCCCGTCGCGAGGGCGAGGACCTGGTTCTGACCGGAGATCGTGAACCGCGGCGCGTGCGTGAGGTTCTGCCCGTAGTTGAGGTTGAGCACCAGCCCCGAGCTCGTGGACGAGCCCGCGACGTCGAGATCGCCGTCGTTGTCGAAGTCCGCGAGGGCGGGGTGCATGATGGGGTTGATCGAGTAGACCTCGACCGCGCGCACGCCGTCGGCTCCGCCGCGGAGCACGCCGGTGCGCTCGCCGCCGTTGAGCCCGGCGATGATGTCGTCGAACCCGTCGCCGTCGATATCGCCCGAGGCGACGCCATCCGAGACGTTGTTGGTCTCAAACCCACGGATGTCCGGGAAAGAGAGCGAGCCGGCGCTCGACGCGTTGCGCAGCACCTTGATCTCGGTCGAGTTCGAGTCGGTCACCGCGATGTCGAGGTCGGAGTCGTTGTCGATATCGCCCGAGGCGAGGTAGCGCGGCTGCGACCCGACATTGAACGTCTCACGCGAGTTCGAGAACAGGTCGCCCCCCGGGACGCCGAGGCGGATGCTGACGGTCGAGTCGTTGGGGTCGGCGGTGGCGAGGTCGAGGCGCCCGTCGCCGTCGAGGTCGGCGAGGATGATGCCCTGTGCGCCCGATCCCATCGAGAACTGCACGGGTTGTGCGAGGGCGCCCGAGCCGTCGGAAAGGAAGACGAGCCCGGAGCTGGTGCTCGACTCCGACGCCGCGATGTCCAGGTTGCCGTCCTGATTGACGTCGCCAAAGGCGAGATCAGCAAAGCCGCTGCCCGCCGCCGCCGCGGAATAGGCGGCGCTCGTGAAGACCTCACCCGAGCCCGAGTTGAGCAGCACGTGGACGAACGACGTGGACCCGTCCGCCGCGATGATGTCGGTATCGCCGTCGCCGTCGATGTCAAACGCGAGCACGGCCTTCCCTGAGAAGCCGGACCCGACGGTGATCTCGTTGGCGAGCCCGAGCACGCCGTCGCCAAGGTTGAAACGCACGAGCGCGAACTCCGAGCCGGCCTGGACGGTCACGGTGTCGGGGCGTCCGTCGCCGTTGAAGTCGCCGGTCGCGACGTCGGTCGCGGCGCCGCGCAGCTCGCGGGTGATGCCGTTGAACACGCCGTTGCCGAAGTTGAAGGCGACGCCCGTGCCGAAGAGAGAACCGCCTGTGACGGCGCCGACCAGGTCGAGGTCGTTGTCGGCGTTCATGTCGGCGAAGAGCGCCGGATCGAACTGCGTGTTGGAGCCGTTGGTCTCCGCGGCGCGGATGCCGTCCGCGCCCGCGCGCAGGATGCTCTCGCCCGCGACCAGGTCGACAAACCCGTCGCGGTCGATGTCGCCGGCCGCGATGAAGCTCGCGCTCCCGGAGACGGAGACCTGCTGCCCCGAGCCGAAGCTGATCGATCCGGACGAGGACGTGTTGGGAAGGAAGGTCACCGCGGCGTCGCCCGCGTCGGCCGTCGCGATGTCGCCGTCCCCGTCGCCGTCGACATCGGCTACAACGACGTCGAACGGGTTGTTGCCGACGGTGAAGGTCTGATTGGCGTTGGCGAAGAGGCTCGCCGAGTTCTCGCCGCGCCGGATGAAGACCTCGTCGGAGTTGGAGTTCGGCGTGATGAGGTCGAGGCGCCCGTCGCCATCGAGGTCCGCGAGCGCGACCGAGCGCGGCGCCCCGCCCACGTTGGTGTACACGGGCTGCGCGAACGCGCCCGTGCCGTCGCCGAGGAAGGTGGCGACGCGGGATTCGTTCTGCTCGGCCGCGACGATGTCGAGATTGCCGTACTTGTTCACGTCGCCGACCGCGACGTCATAGAAGCCGGTGCCCGCGGCGCCATCCGCGAAGAACGCGGTGGTGAAGACCTGACCCGTGCCGGAGTTGCGGATGACGTGGATCCGCGAGGTGTCGGTGTTGGGGACGATGATGTCGTTGTCGCCGTCGTCGTCGATGTCGGTGATCACGACGCCGAACCCCGGCTGGAAGCTCCCGCCCAGGTCGACCGGGTTGGATTCGAGCCCAAGGCGACCGTTGCCCAGGTTGAACTGGAGGCTCATCTCCGTGGTGTTGTTGGAGAAGCCGACCACGTCGGGCAGGTTGTCGCCGTTGAGGTCGCCGACCGCGATCACCCGCGCGCCGAACTCGGTGGGTGAGATCGAGGGGAAGTCGAGTGCGCCGCCCGCGGCGTCGAGGAGCGTGCGGGGCTCGAGCGGGGTGAGGTCGGCAAAACGGCTGCCCATGGGAGTCTCTCCGGGTTGGATTGCGATGCGGCGACGCCGCAGCGTGTCATCGGACAGCATACGGGAGGGCGTCGCGGCCGGCGCTCGCCTGAGCGCTCAAGGCCTTTGTGCGCCGCGACATGCGCACGCTCGATGCCCCGGGGGCCACGCGCGATGACAAAAACCAACGGGTTCTTCCGACGGGTGCTCTCGGCTCCGAAGTCAGTCCATCCAGCCCCTACCACCACCCGTGCAACCACCACGCACGCCCCGCCCGAAATATCCACGCCCAGCGTCCATCATCGAGTTGGAGGCGGAAGTAGTCGCGCGTCGCGCGCCCGCCACGCCACCACTCGGGACCGATGCGTTCCGGCCCGATTGTGCGCACCACCGCGTGCTCCCGTCCACCCGTTCGCACCGAGCACACCGGCCCGTCCGGAGACACCGCCACCACACGCACCGCGACGGGGCGATCCAGCAACACGCTCGGGCGGGGCTTCTGTCTCTCCGCACCACTGACCAGGCTCTGCGGGTCGGTGTTCTGTGCCTCTCCCGCTTCTCGTGGCACAGACGCTTCGCGTGTGTGCGTCCCAGGCTCTTCGCGCCCTGCCCATTCGAGAGTTAGTGGGCCCATGGAGCACGCCCGCTCCGGCACGTGCGATTCCACCAGGCGCGCTCCCCGCACGCGCTCGGCGCCTAAACGGTTGACCAGCGCGTCGATCGTCTCCGCCGCAGCTCGGGCGCGATCGCCCTCGTCCGCATTCCCGCCGCCGATGATGCGTTGCGCGTGGCGCACGCGGGCGGTGCTCCACGCGCTGACCCGGATCCGCTCGACGCCGTGCCCCAGGTGCGTCCGTTCGAGCTTGGGGCGGGCCATGCTCCAGAGCGAGCGAGCGTCTCGCGTGGGCCGCGTCATCGTGAGCACGATGCGTTCAACAGGCAGATCGACGCGTTCGAGTTCGAGCTCGATCCGTCGGGCGCCACGATCAGTCGCCCTGAGCGACGCCGCGACCTCCGTGAGCAGCTCGCGCGCACACATCTCGATGGCATCGGTCCGTGTCGTTGGTCCATCGAACACCCGCTCGGCGGCGAACTCCGGCGCGAGGCGCACGGGCTCGACCGTCTCGATCGCCTCGCCCATCGCCTGATCGAGCCGCATAAGGATCTCCGAGCCGAATCGCGACGGGATCGTGCGCCGCGGCACGCGCATCAGATCGCCGATCGAATCGAGCCCGAGTTCGGCGAGCTCGTCGCACGTGCGCGCGTCGAGGCGAAGGGCTGCGATAGGTAGAGGGGCGAGCGAGGTGCGCACGCGGTCTGCTGTGAGTTGGACGCCGTCTTCACCGAAGCGTGCGCACGCCCATGCGCAGCCGATGGTCGGCCCGATGGCGAGTCGCACGCTGAAGCCGGTCCTTTGCAACTCGCGCCGTGCGCGTGCGATCAGCGTTGGCTCGCCGCCGAATAGGCGCGCACATCCCGTGACGTCGATGGTCAGACCATCGGGCGGATCGGGCGCGACGGTGGGGGAGAAGCGGCGAGCCCACACGGCGAGCGCGCGCAGCGAGCAGTCCATGCGGTCGGGATCGTGCTCGACCACTCTTGGGTTAGATAAAACCGCACGCGCGTCGGCGAGCACCATGCCCGGGCGCACGCCGGCGCGTGCCGCGCGCACGCAGCACGCAACAACGACCTGGCGCTGGCGCACCGCGGCCACGACGAGCGTCGGGCGCGCCGCAAGGGCCGCGCGTTCACGCGGCGTGGTGGTCCGCCGATCGCGCCGCGCGAGCAGATCGATCGCCAGATTCGTCAGGCATACACACAAGACCCGTCGCATCGCTTGTCACCATCCACGTGCGCACCGCGGGCGGCGCGCCTTTGCACCGCGCAAGCTCTGCCCGCCAGCACGGGCGGTCGTCGGACGAGGGCGCGGGCGTGACACGCCAACGCGTCCACGCCGCCGAGATCGCGCCTCTCTCTCGCATGGGTCGAGCAAGCAGTACGAGGGGGCCTCCCTCGCTTGCGCTTCGGGCTCGCGTGTTCGCATCTTGGGCGCGCGCACTCGCATCGAATGGTGTGCTGCTCGCCGCGAGCTGCAATCGGCGGGATTGCGCCATCGTGAGCCCCGTGCCGTCGCCCACGATCGCTGCGACGCCCGCGGACCTCGCCGCGATCTCGATCGCCCACGCGCGGTCCGCGTCGCACGCCGGATCCACGAACGCCGACCTCGCGAGCACCGATCGCGCCAAGGTGGGCGGATAGGGCCAACACCAACGCCCGATCCACACAACCAGTCCGCGGGGTGATGGAGCAGGGGTGGAGGCTGGATATCTCAACGGGCCGCGACGGTCAGGAAGCGGCCCGGGCCGCGCGATCAGCCCTACCAGCACCCCCATCGGGGGCTCGTCGGCATACCACTCATGCACCACCCCCAGACGGAGGGCGAGGGGCCCGGCTCCTCCGACCGGGCCCGCATCGCCGTCCAGAACGGGTCGGATGGCGCCCATAGGGCCCACTCCGCCGCTCGCCGGGAGTATATATCGCATTTTGTTAGGGTATCACACAAAGGTTCCCGGGTCAAGAAATCTCATTCCGAGATCTCGGGCATTTGTCCGCATCACACCGATCGGTACCTTCGGCGCAGGAGGAGTTCCCATGCGTATCGCCCCCGCGCTCGTGCTGTTCTGCGCAGCCCTCGTCCACGCCCAGGT
The DNA here is from genome assembly GCA_030429485.1 of Phycisphaerae bacterium. Classification (GTDB taxonomy): domain Bacteria; phylum Planctomycetota; class Phycisphaerae; order Phycisphaerales; family UBA1924; genus JAUIFD01. The sequence goes on from JAUIFD010000024.1 coordinate 23,384, forward strand.
CATCGACTTCGAGACCCTGCCCGACGGCTCCACGCCCACGGACAACCGCGAGCTCGGGCTCGCCGAGGCGTACGAAGTCGACGGCGTCATGGTCACCTTCGGATTCGATAGCGACGACGACGGCATCACCGACACCTCGGCTTTGCACGAGCGAGCGGGCAACGACACTACGAGCGGGTTCATCGGCAGCTCCGGCAACGACACCGCCGATCCCGGGTTCACGGATCAGCTCGGCTCGTGGTTCCTGCGATCCCCGGGCAACGCGACCGTCTCTCCCGATCCGGGCACCTTCGTCATCGAGTACAGCGCCCCCGTGCCCGCGGTCAGCGGCGAGGTGTGGGATATCGACGGCACCTCCGCCAACAACACCGAGCAGTGGGAGGTGCGCGTCTTCAACAGCGCCGGCGGGCTCGTCGATACGGTCATCAGTCCGCTCGGAAACTCTGACAACGCCAACTCCCTCGACGGGCAGCCCTGGATCTTCTCCGTCGCCGATGCTGGCGGCATCACGCGCGTCGAGATCGAGTTCATCGGCTCCAAGACCACCGCGATCGGCCTCGCGTTCAACAACTACGCCGCGGCCACGAGCACCGTGGGGCCGAAGCTCCTGACCCATCAGCCCGACGACATCTCGACTGAGGCGGGCGGCGTGAGCGAGGCGAGCCTCTACTGGTCCGAACCGGTCACGCTCACCGAGGCGGATATTTCTGTCGTGACGGCTGACGCCCTCGGTCAGCCCGTCCCGTTCGAGATCACGGGCTCGGGCACGCAGGTGACCACCATCACCTTCACGGGCGCGCCCGGCGGGCCCGACACCGGCTCACCCGTGCCGATGGTGAACAACGCGTACGAGATCATCGTGCGCGATACGGCCCGTGCGACAGCCAACAACGCGCCCATCGATGGCGATGGCGATGGCGTGGCGGGCGGCGACGCGGGCGTTGTCGTCACCCACAGGTGCCTCGCCGACGTGGCTCCGGACGGCTCGATCAACACCAACGACTTCTTCGCGTTCCTCGCGGCGTATCAGGCGGGATGCCCGTAGAAACATCCGCGATAGTCGGTACGCTACGACATGCCCGAGCACAACCCAAGTTGCTCGCATCATGACCCGACCGCGTGCTCGTGTCCGCGCTGTGCCGCCACGCCGCTCCGCACCGTCGCCGGGCGTTCTTCAAAGCCCGCATGAAGCCCTTCGCCGCACCGGCTCTCGTCGTGGTCTACGCCACCCGCAAGAGCCGCGCGCCCTCGGTCGGCTGGCTTGCCCGCCGGGTCGCCGTCGGCGTGGTGCGTCTCGCGGGTTTCACGCCCAGGCGCATGGCGCGAGACCGCGGCGAGCAACTGATCGCACGCCAGCTGTGGGTGATCCACTCCTCATTGAAACTCCCGCTTGATCTGCTCGTCTTTTTCGGGCCGGCGGTCGTGCTCGTGGTGTGGGCGCTCGTGCTGATCGGTCCGGGGAGCTATCCCGGCTGGCAGCGGGCGCTCTATTGCAGCGGGAGTGCGGCGGGCCTGCTCGCTGCATTCGTGTTTCGCCGACTGGCGATCCTGGGCGCGCTGCGCGCACCGGGACACCCCGACAACGCGGGCCGATGCGAAGCGTGTGGGTACGACGCGCGCGGCCTCGAAGGAAACTGCCCCGAATGCGGGGCCGAGATCCCGACGACAGCAGTCGTGTGGATGAGGCGATGAACAAGCACGGTCGGTGGTCCAAGTCCCCGGCTCGTGCCCAGGGCTCGCCACGCAGATGCGCACCCTTCTGATCGCCAGGGTCGCCGTACCATGCCCCGATGCCCGCCACGCTGATTGATGGACGCGCCCTTGCCCAGGCCCACCGCGAGCGGGTCGCAGCACGTGTGGGCGAGGCTCGGGCTCGGGGGCGCGAGGTGCGCCTCGACGCGGTGCTCGTCGACTCCGGCGACAACGCCGCCCGCGTCTACGCGGACAACCAGAAGCGCACGTGCGAGGCGCTCGGTATCGACTACCGCCTGCACACACTCCGCCCCGACGCGACCTACGACGACATCGCCGGACGCGTGCTCCTGCTCAACGAGAACGACGACGTGACCGCGATGATGGTGCACCTGCCGCTGCCCGCGGGCGTGGAGGCCTACTCGATCCAGCGCCTCATCAACCCGGCGAAGGACGTCGAGGGCGTCAACCCCGCAAACATCGGCAACATCGTCTACGGGCGATCCTCGCTCGCGCCGTGCACCGCGCTCGCGACGGTGCGGATGATCGAATCCACCGACGTCGATCTGCGCGGCAAGCGCTGCGTGGTCGTGGGGGCGGGCGACGTGGTCGGCAAGCCCATCGCGGTGCTGCTGATGCGTCGCGAGGCGACGGTTGTTTCCTGCAACGAATGGACGTGGGGGATCGAAGACCTCTGCCGATCCGCGGACGTGCTCGTCGCGGCGGTCGGCAAGCCCGGGCTCATCACTGCCTCGATGGTCAAGCCCGGCGCGGTGGTGGTGGACGTCGGCGTCAACCGCGTGCCCGGGCCGGACGGCGGGCTGATCACGGTTGGTGACGTCGTGTTCGACGAGGTGCGCGAGGTGGCGGGGTTCATCTCACCCGTCCCGGGGGGCGTGGGTCCGATGACCGTCGCGATGCTGCTGGCGAACGTCGCGGATGCCGGCGCGAGGTGACTCAACTGCCGCCGTCGTTGCGCACGATCAGGTCCGCCACCCGCCGATAGGCATCGGCTCGCTCTCGAAACGTCGGCTCCGCGACCGTGTCGAAGTGATGCCGCGCCCGCTCCACCCCAAACCCGCGCTCGCCGGCCCGTTCGATCGCCTCCCACCGTGCCCAGCGCACGTCGGCAGGCGCATCGACATAGACGCACACGTCCGCGACCGCAGCGACGGTCGCGTGCAAGGCGTGGATGCCCTCGATGACGAGCGGACGGTGCGGGCGGGACGGCTGCGGCGGATGCACCTCGCGCACGCCCACGCGAGTGTGGCGTTCGAACGACCACACCGGCACGATCGCGGGGTTGCCTCGCTTCAACTCCGCGAGGTGCGACGCGAGCTCGTCGAGGTGCGCCCGTTCTGGAAGGTCGCGCTCGTGATCGGGGATCGTGTGGTAGTCGGGCAGGTAATCGTCGGTGGAGAGGACCACCTCCGCGATTCGGCGCGCGAGCGTGGTCTTGCCCGAGCCGACCGGGCCGGTGATCGCGACAATCGCGACTGCGCCCTCGTCCCGCCGAGTGTCGGCGAGTTCGAGGATGGTCGCGGGCGCGTCGTGGAAGTCGATCTGCACGCCGCATGTTCGGAGGCGGGCGCCGCCGAGGCAAGTCGGGTACCGACCTGGGCGCGTTGTTTGGGCTTCCGATCGCTACCATCGCCCCGTGCCCCGACTCCGCCGCGCCAGGCCCGCCGCGATCCACCCACCGCCGCCGGATGCCGACGCGGCGATCTGTGTCATCGCCTCCGGGTCGGGGGGCAACTGCTCCGCTCTGGTCGTCGGTCGCGGCGCGGATCGGCGCGTGATTCTGCTCGACGCCGGGCTCTCGCCCCGCGCGACTTGGAAGGCCTTCGACGCTCTCGGGCTTGGCGTCTCACGCCTCAGCGCCATCCTCCTCACGCACCTCGATCACGACCACTGGCGACCGAGCTGGCGCAAGGGCGCGCCCCGGCACGTGCCGGTCCACATGCACAAGCGACACGTCCGCCGCGCCGAGCGCCAAAACACCCTCCCCCGCCACACCTCGCCCTTCGACGACGAGATCGCCCTGCCCGGCGGCGTGCGCGCGCGGGCGTGGCTCGGCGCGCACGACGACCTCGGCGTTGCCGCCTTCCGCATCGAGCTGCCCTCCGGCGCCTCGCTCGGGTACGCGACCGATCTTGGCTCGCCCACGCCGCACTTGGTCGACCTGCTCCGTGGCGTCGACACCCTGGCGATCGAGTCCAACTACTGCCCCCATCTCCAGCTCGCGTCATCGCGTCCCGAGTTCCTCAAGGAACGCATCATGGGGGGAAGAGGGCACCTCTCGAACGAGCAGGCCGCGCGCACGATCCGCGAGATCGCCCCGCGATCCAACGTCGTGCTGCTCCACCTCTCGCGTGAATGCAACACGCCGGAGCTGGCTGCCGCCGCGCACGCGAGCGCGCCATACGCCCTGACGCTTTCCAACCAGTACGAGCCCACGCCGTGGGTGCGGATCGAGGCGTCGGGTGTGCGGGTGAGCGAGCCGCGCCCCTTCCAACCGCTGCTCTTTGCGAACGTCTGACGTGCTGCTCACGCTCCCCCCAGCGCCTCGCCGCCGCGCGCCCGCCTGGCTCAACCGCCTCTGGCGCGGGCTGCTCGGGCACTCCAAGACTGTGCGTGTGCCGGGGGTGACCTTCACGCCGCGCTCCAGGCGGTCGCTCCTCGCGGGTCTCGCGGCTCGCGCGGAAGTTGAGTACGACGCGACGTTCGGAAGCCGCCCGCCCATGCGCATCCGGTGCTCGGTCGACCGGCCGTACGTCGACCTCCTGGGCCCGACTGCGCTCGACGCCTACCGCCCCGCCGAGGCCCTCGTGCGCCCGGGCGATCGCGTGCTCGACGCGCGCTGCCGCACGGGCGCCGGCGCAGCACGCCTCGCGGACTTGGTTGGCCCATCCGGCGGCGTGGTCGCGCTCGACCCAGACGGTGAGTCGATCCGCTTCGCCCGCCGGCGGTATCTGAGCGATCACGTCTCCTTCGAGCGCGGGGGTGTCGAGGCGCTCGCGGGCGAACTCGATGGCGGGTTCGACGCGGTGATCTGCATCGGCGCGCTGCCTGCCGACCAGCCCGAGCGAGCGCTCGCGGAACTGTGGCGCGTCGTCGCCCCAGACGGCGTGCTGCATGTCGCGGAGGGCAGCCCCAGCGCGCTGCGCCCGGGTCTATCCGCCGAGGGCTTGCGGTCGACCCTCCGCCACGTCTGCGAAGTCGACCCGGTCGAGTGCAAGGTCGGTCCGCTCGCGATGGTCGCGTTCGAGGTGCGTCGCCCGCCGAGCCCTTGACCCCGTACGCTTTCCGAATGCCACTGACGGCGCGCGATCTTCTTTCCGACTCCGGCCCGCTCGCGGGGTCATTGGGCGAGCGGTATGAAGCTCGTCCAGAGCAGGCGCGCATGGCCGACGCGGTGGCGCGCGCGATGCGCGACCGTGCGCACCTGCTCGTCGAAGCGGGGACGGGGGTCGGCAAGTCATTCGCGTATCTCGCACCGGCGGTGGAGCGGTGCCTGGAACATCGAGAGGTGGTGGTGGTCGCGACGAACACGATTTCGCTCCAAGAGCAGCTCGTCGAGAAAGACGTGCCGATCCTTGAAGCGATCGTCAACGCGGGCACACCCGAAGACGCGACGCCGCCTCTTCGCCCGGTGCTTGTCAAAGGGCGCGGCAACTACCTCTCGATACGCCGCCTCAAGCTCGCGAGCGAGCGCCAGGATCGCCTCTTCGCCGACGCGGCATCGCGCCGATCGCTCCATGAGGTCGAGCAGTGGGCGTACTCCACCCGCGACGGCACGCTCGCGTCGCTCCCCATGCTCGAGCGTCCGGCGGTGTGGGATCGTGTGCAATCCGACTCGGGCAACTGCATGGGGCGCAAGTGCCCCCATCATTCGGAGTGCTTCTACCAGAGCGCACGCCGACGGATGGAGGGCGCCAATCTCCTGATCTGCAACCACGCGCTTTTCTTCTCCGATCTCGCGCTGCGCACCCGCGGATTCGGCTTCTTGCCCCGGTACGACCACGTGATCCTCGATGAGGCGCACAACGTCGAAGACGTGGCGGCCGAGCACTTCGGGCTCTCACTCTCGGAAGGACGCGTCAATCACATCCTCTCGCTGCTCTATCACGAGCGCACGGGGCGTGGGTATCTCTCGAACCTGCACCTGCACGAGGACAACGAGCTTGTCGAGGGCGCGGGGCGCATGGTGCTCGCCGCGTACGGCGCATCGCGTTCGTTCTTCGACGGGCTGCTCGATCTCTACGAGCGCGGCGTCAACCGCAACGGGCGCGTTCCCGAGCCGGGCATGGTCCAGAACCACCTCACCGAGGTGATGAACGATCTGACGGTGCGTCTGCGTCGCCTG
>JAUIFD010000025.1 GCA_030429485.1 Phycisphaerae bacterium
CGAGCAGGGTCGTTCGCCACCGAACAAAGAGGGGGGCAGGTCCGTCAGTCCGTCGAACGTCTCGACGAGCGAACACATCGGCGCGGGCTCGGCCAGCTCCGCAACCAGCGCCCGCGTATTGCCGATAGTGGTCGGCCCGCCGAAGAGGTACCCCCGCTCCATGATCGCCACGGAGCGCCCGTAGTCCGTGGATCCCGGTATCGCCAGCACTTGATCGAACCGCCACACACCATTGACTCGCTCGTACAGGCGGGCGTCGTTGCGTGCTTCGCGGGCCGCGACCGCGCGATCGCCCAGGATGTCGACGTCGTACCCGAGCGTGTCACCTGCCGCACCCACCTCTTCGAACACCTGCGCCCACTGCCCCGTGCCGTGATCGAGCTCGTAGATGCGCACCACACCGGGCGCACCGCAGCAGTCGCCGACGCCGACAATCATCCGATCGCCGTCGATCTCGACGTCCGACGCGAACGGCCCCGAACCGGGCGTGCCCGACGCCGCCGGATAGGGCATGTGTTGTGCGACAGTCCACAGTCCACCGTCGTATCGCAGCACACGAAGACGGTTCCCGGCGGCGCCGTTGACCTTGACCACCGCCCAGTCCCCATCGATCGACACGAGCGCGTTGTAGTTGAGATTGCTTGGCCCCAGGGGAATCCAGTCCTCCCGATGCACCTGGCTCCACGCGCCGCCCGCGTCGCGCCGGTGGATGGTGAGGTACGACCCGAGCTGCTCGGATGACACCGCGATGAGCAGGTCGCCGGCGTTGCTCAGATCGACCGGCGTGCCGTAGATCCGTGTCGCGGTCGTCTCGTAGGCGAGCGTCCATGCGCCACCGACCTCTTCGTAGACGTACGCGCCGCCACCGTTCTGCCACCCGGCCGTGTTCACGCCGACACCGATCGTCGAGCCGTCGTCCGAGATCGCCAGAGACTGGCCAAACGCTTGATAGGTGCAGTTCTTGATCTGGTGGTTGAACTCCCAGAGCCCGGTCGCGTCGTTGTAGTCGTAGATGTAGATGATGCCCTGCGAGTTGCTCATGCACCCCGACGCGATCGACCCGCTGCTCGAAAAAACCATCCGCGAGCCGTCCGGGGTCACCGCGACGTCCGCGGCCACGCTCCCGGGGCCGCCGGTGCCGCCCTGATCCCGCTCCCACACGAAGTTGGTCACGAGATAGTCCGGCACCTGCGCCACCGCTCCGGCGACAATCACACCCGATACGAGACCCACAAGCGTTGCGCAGAACATGTCTCGGTGCATGAGACACCTCCACGGGGCAGGCTACAGGAAAGGACGCGGGAACCCAAGAATGCAGCATCTGGCACCGGCCCCCCCTGCGACGCGTTACCCACCCGTGACAGGCGGAACCCCAGTCGATCGGTACATACCTCCGTGGGCGATGGGTGCCCACCAAACCCGGAGGTACCCCGATGCGGACGCCCACGATCACCCTCCTCGCGGCCCTGCTGAGTCTGGTCGGACTCAGTTCGGGCTCGGCCCTCGCCCAGGACGAGCTCAACCTCGTCGTCCCCCAGCGGGGCGTCGTTATCACCAACGGCGTCGAGATGTCCTACGTCGACGCCAACATCGACATCCGTGACCAAGCAGCGACCACCTCCCTCACCATCACCCTCCGCAACACCACGCCCCGCCCGCAGGAAGCGCAGCTCCTCCTCCCCGTGCCGAACGGCGCGAGCGTGTCGCGCTTCCGCCTCGAAGGGCTCCCCGACGAGGGCGTCGCCAAGATGCTCCCGATCGACGAGGCAAGGCGCATCTACGAGGACATCGTCCGGCGCACGCGCGATCCCGGGCTCGTGGAGTTCGTCGGCATGGGGCTTATCCGCACGAGCGTCTTCCCCGTGCCCGCGGGCGGCTCGCAGGTGCTCGAACTCACCTACGAGAGCGTGATCCCCGCCGACGCCGGGCGCGTCGACTACATCCTCCCTCGCTCCAGCTCGCTCGAAGCGACGGGGGTCGAGTGGGGCATCCGCGCAACGCTCCGCCATCGCTCCGGGCTCGGCGCGATCTACTCGCCCTCACACGAGCTCGGCATCGAACGCGCGGGCGACGACCTCGCGACCGTCAAGGTGCTCACGCCGGAGTCCCCCGGCGCGTTCCGCATGTCGTTCCTCATCGCCCCGGATGATGAGCCCGCCGCATCGATCATCGCATACCCCGACGCCGACGGCGTCGGCGGCTACTTCATGCTCCTCGCCGGCGTGCCCGACCACGCGAACGACCGCCCCGCGATCAAGCGCGAGGTGACACTCGTGCTCGACCGCTCGGGCTCGATGCGCGGCGAGAAGCTCGAGCAAGCAAAGGCCGCAGCACTCCAGATCATCGAAGCGATGAACGAAGGCGAGCTCTTCAACATCATCGACTACTCCGACTCGATCGAGTCGTTCGCCGAAAGGCCGATCGAGCAGAACTCGAAGTCCGTCGCCGCCGCGCGTGTCTATCTCGAGTCGATCAAGGCCGTCGGCGGGACCAACATCCACGACGCCATGCTCGAAGCGCTCCGCCCTAGGCCGGCCGAGGGCGTGCTCCCGATGGTGCTCTTCCTCACCGACGGCCTGCCAACAGTCGGCGAGCGCCGCGAGTCCGCCATCCGGGATGCAGTCAAAGACGCCAACGTCCACGAGCGTCGCATCTTCTCCTTTGGCGTCGGACACGACGTCAACACCCCGCTGCTCAGCGCCATGTCGCTCACGTCACGCGGCGCCCCGACGTTCGTCGCGCCGGGCGAAGACGTGGAAGTCAAGGTGGGGCAGGTCTTCCGCCGCCTCGCAGGCCCAGTCCTCGCCTCACCCGAACTCGCCGCTGCCGGCCCCGACGGAGAGCCCGCTCCCGGCGTGCTGCGCGACGTGCTCCCCGCGACGCTCCCGGATGTCTTCGAAGGAGATCAGCTCATCGCCGTTGGGCGGTACGAGAACGACACAAACCTCACCTTCAAGCTCTCGGGCAACTACATGGGTAAGACCCGTGTCTTCAACTTCGCGTTCGACGCCGGCAGCGCATCAGCGAAGCACGCATACGTACCACGCCTGTGGGCGGGACGGAAGATCGGCGTGCTGCTCGAGGAGATCCGCCAGGCGGGAGCCGACGGCGTCTCCCACAGCGACCACCTCCAGGAACTGACCGACGAAGTCGTCCGCCTCAGCCAGGAGTGGGGCATACTCACGGAATACACCGCCTGGCTTGCCGCCGAGCCAACCGACCTCGCCCGCCGCCCGCAGCCCGAGCGCGAGGAGCGCCTGCGTGCGATGTCGCGCCGTGTGCAAGAGGACCGGTCAGGCGAGAGCGCCGTGATGCGGGATTCATTCAACGCGGCGCGCCAGAGCGCCGGACGCGTGGACGCGGCCGGAGCCAACGTCTACGCCTTGTCGGCCGGCGCGGAACTCGGCGTGGTCGCAGAAGGCGAGGCGAAGACCCTCGCCCTCAACGTGCAGCAGGTCGCCGACCGCACGCTCTACAACACACGCGGGCGCTGGATCGAGGCCACGCTGCTCGACCGCGACGAATCCGAACCGCCCGACCAGACCATCGACTTCGGCTCCGACGCGTACTTCGCGCTCGCCTCGCGCCTTGCGAACGAGGGACGGCAGGCCATCCTCGCCGTCCGCGGAGACGTTGAGCTGTTGATCGATGGGCAGCGCACCCTCGTCCGGGGGCCGCGCTCCTGAACACGGTCACCATCCACCCACACCCCCCACGAACAAGGACAATCATGATGCGCACCACGCAACTGCTCGCGGTCGCAGGGCTCGCCCTCGCCGCCCCGACATTCGCCCAAGACGCCGCTCCTCAGGTCGACATCCCGCCGCAGACCGCGGACGAGGGCATCGAGGAGATGGAGGCGTCAAGACCCGGCGTCCTCGACCTGGGCGACGGCGTCGTCATCGATCTGGACCCGCGTCCCGCGCCGATCGTCGAGGTCGTCTTCGTCCTCGATACCACCGGCTCGATGAGCGGGCTCATCGAAGGCGCCAAGCAGACCATCTGGTCGATCGCCAACGAGATCATCGCCGCCGAGCCCAAGCCGACCGTGCGCATGGGTCTCGTCGGATACCGCGACCGGGGCGACGCCTACGTCACAACGCTCACCGCGCTCACCGACGACATCGACGCCGTGTACGCCGATCTCATGGGATACCAGGCGCAGGGCGGCGGCGACGGGCCCGAGAGCGTCAACCAGGCGCTCGCCGAAGCCGTCAACGCCTTCGAGTGGACGCCTCGCGAGTCCGCGAGCGACGTCGTACGCATCGTCTATCTCGTCGGCGACGCACCGCCGCACATGGACTACGAGCAGGACACGCACTATCCACAATCATGCGAGCAAGCCGTCACGCGAGGCATCATCGTCAACGCGATCCAGTGCGGGTCGGTCAGCGACACGAAAGCAATCTGGGAGGAGATCGCACGCCTCGGAGAGGGTGACTACTCCGCCATCGATCAATCGGGTGGCGTAGAAGCGATCGAGACCCCCTTCGACGAAGCGCTCAACGAAGCGTCGAGGAGGCTCGGCGAGACGATGGTGGTATGGGGAGACGAAGCCCAGCGAGCCGCTGGCACCGCGTGGCAGGCCCGCTCCGAAGACCTGGCGGAGAGCGCCCCGGTCTCGGCTCGCGCCGACCGCGCGCTCTACATGTCCAAGGCCGGCGGCGCCGCCTACGCCGGACGCGATCTCGTCGCCGCCATCGACGCAGGCGTCGTCGCGCTCGACTCGCTCGACGACGAACAGCTCCCGCCCCAGATGCAGGAGATGAGCGCCGAAGAGCGTGTGAGTTACATCGCGACGCAGCGCGATCAGCGCACCACCATCGAGTCGGAGATCACGAGCCTCGGCAAACAGCGTGCCGCGTACCTCGTCCAAGAGGAAGCCAAACGCGGCGGGCGTGCCGGGTTCGACGTCAAAGTCGTGGAGTCACTCCACCGCCAACTGCAGCGCGCCGGGCTCAAGATCGAGGCGCAACGCGAGCCACCAGCCAACGAGACACCCGCGACTGCAGACGCACCAGAAGCCAAGGGCGAAGACCGCTAGCACACAACTCCCCCCTCCAACCAAGGCAGGCGCGGGCGACGAGCCCGCGTCTACCGTTTTGGCGCGGCTGGCGCTCCGACGTCAAACAGCCGATGAACCCGGACAGGAGCCGTCGCTTGCCGATCGGTCGAGTGCTCATAGTCGAAGACGATGACGCCATCCGGCGCGGGTTGGTCGATGCGCTCAGCGCGCACGGGTACGCGGCCCTGGAAGCCTCCGACGGGCAAGCCGGCCTCGACACCGCGACTTCCGCCGAGCTCGACCTCGTGCTCCTGGACATCCTCATGCCGCGCCTCACCGGGCTCGACGTACTCACCGCCATCCGGCGCACGCGCCCGACACTGCCCGTGATCATGCTCACCGCGCGCGGCGAGGAGGAAGACAAGGTCCGCGGGCTCCGCCTCGGCGCAGACGACTACATCGTCAAGCCCTTCGGCATCGCCGAGCTCATCGCCCGCGTCGAAGCCGTCCTTCGGCGGAGCGCCGAGCGCCCGCGCGCCCTCTCGCGAACCACCGTCGCCGGGCGCACGATCGACTTCGAACGTCGCGAGATCATCCACACCGATGGCGAGCGCACACCCCTGCCCGAACGCGAACTCGAGGCCCTCGCCTACCTCGCCGCCAACCCCGGTCGCGCCGTCTCGCGCGACGAACTCCTGCGCCACGTCTGGGGCGTGGATCCACGCGGCGTCCAGACACGCACCGTTGACATGGCGATCGCCCGCCTCCGCGAGCACCTGCGCGACGATCCCGCGTCGCCAACCGTCATCGCCACAGTGCGCGGCAAGGGGTATATGCTCAAGGACAGCGCCCCGGGGGCCAGCCCGTGATCCCACGCTCGCGACTCACCTGGATCGTCTACGCGATCTGCGTCCTCCTCGCGGTCGAAGGTCTCGGGTGGCTCACCTCGCGCGTCCTCGCACTTGAAGAGCGCGAGCGCGACGCTCGACTTCACGTCCAGCACGAGCAGGCCGTTCGGCTCGCACTCTGGCAGATGGACTCCGCCGTCGCCCCGCTCATCGCGGCCGAGGCGCGCCGCCCCTACTTCCACTACCGACCGTTCTACTCACCGTCGAAGGGATACGCCGATCTCGCGAGCGACCCACCCGCCGACGGCCCCTTCACCGCATCGCCGTTGCTCGTGCAAGGCCCCGAGCCTCCGATCCGCCTGCACTTCGAGCGATCGGGCAAGTCGTGGACCTCGCCGCAGGCGCCGGTGGGCTCATGGCGAGAACAGGCGCTGTCGCTGCTCCAAGAGCCCGAGCGTCTCGCGGTCGCTGACTCGATGCTCGCGGAGCTTCGGGCCATCGCGCCGGACGCATCAAGGCATGTGCCGATCCCAGAGCGGAGCATGCGGCAGATCGACGCGGACGCGCAAGAAGATGAACCCCCGACCGCCGGCGCCCGTGACTACGCCGCGCGGATGAACACGGCTCAGGTCTTCGATCCGCCCGTGCAGCAGTCGCTCATCGTCGAGCCGCGCGACGGCGCACAGACGGGGGCGACGATCGCGATGATCGAGTCCACCGAGGACAAGCTCGAGCGCCTGACGCCGGTGCTCCCGCCACCGACCATCACGACCGATCGCGCCGTCGAGGTCGGAGCGCTGCGCGCCGAGTGGGCGAACGCGACCGAACCGACGCTGCTCTTCCTCCGCGAGGTCCACGCGTCGGGGCGCGTGTTCGAGCAGGGCTTCTGGGTGGACTGGCCAGACCTCCGCGCAACGCTCCTCGCGCGGGTCGCCGAGATGCTCCCCGATGCGGACCTCGTGCCGCTCGCCGACGAGCCCGGGGCCTCACCCGAGCGCCGACTCGCGGTTGTACCCGCCGTGCTGCGCGTGCCGGACCCGGCGCTCGCGAGCATCGGCCTCTGGACACCCACACGCCTGACCCTCGGCGTGACATGGCTCGCGGTGCTCAGCGCGGTCATCGCCACCGGCATCATGCTCCGTCAGAGCGAATCGCTCTCGGCCCGCCGTGCGCAGTTCGTCTCTGCCGTCACGCACGAGCTGCGCACACCGCTCACCACGTTCTGTCTCTACACCCAGATGCTCGCCGAGGGCCTCGTGCCGGAAGAGCGACGGGGCGAGTACTTGGGCACGCTACGCACCGAGTCCACGCGCTTGGCGGGCATCGTCGAGGACGTGCTCGCCTACGCCCGCCTGGGCCACACGCGCGCGAAGCAGCGATCGCCTGTCGACCTCGCCGATCTGGTCGACCGCATGCTCCCCACGCTGCGCGACCGCGCGAGCCGTGGCGGGCTCGATCTGGATTGGTCGCGCCCGACCGAACCCGCGATCGCTCTCGCAGACGCGCCCTCGATCGAACGCATCCTCTCCAACCTCGTCGACAACGCGTGCAAGTACGCCGCCGACGGCGGGCGCATCGAGGTCACCCTCGAGCGCGACGGACGTTCGCTCCTGCTCGCGGTGCGCGACTTTGGCCCTGGTGTGCCCGCACCGGATCGCGAGCGGATCTTCGGCGCCTTCTCTCGCGCCCGCCGCGATGCCGACTCGCCGACGCCCGGGCTCGGACTCGGGCTCGCCCTTGCGCGCGGGCTGGCGCGAGAGTCCGCCGGCGAACTCGACATCGACGAGAGCACACGTGACGGCGCCCGATTCGTCCTGAGGCTGCCGGTCAGTTCGTAACACGCGCCCGCTATCGCGGCGTTGCAACCACCATCTGGCACCCGTGCCACAGGCGCGTGCGCTCCGAACTCGCGTCACGCCTCGCCCGCTCGGCGTCGCTCAGACGCTCCTTCGGCACCAGGCGATGCTCCACGATCCGGAACCCGCGGCTCTCCACGTACTTCCGGAACTCTGGCTCGCTCCACTCGCGCACGTGCTCCCGCTTCGTGCACGCCATGCACCCCGAGCCACGAGTCAACTCACGCTCCGGCGTGGAAATCACCGCAAACCGCGACGTCGTCTGGCGGATCAACTCCATCGCGGGGTCGGGGTCGTGCAGATGCTCGAGCACGTCAGCGCAGATCGTGAGCTCGAATCGCTCACTCGGAGTTGTCGGACCCGCGAGATCGATGGAGCAGAACCGCAATCGCGGATAGTGCTCCGCGACAAACGCTCCGACGGTCGCCTGGTCAAACGCAGTCGGGTGCAAGTGCCCGAAGAAGTGATCGAGCTTCGCACCGATCCCGCATCCAAAGTCGGCGACGCTCACGATCGAGTGGCGATCCGCCAGCTCGCGCGCCGTGTCGTAGACGTCGTATTGGTAGTCCATCGCTTTGGCGCGCCGGGCCGGGTGCCAGTACTCACCAAACTCGTGCTCGACGGTGGCGAGCCGGGTGTTGGCCACGTACCCATCGGGCAGGAAGTACTTGTCCGACATCGCGTCTCCTTCAGGCCGCGGCGCGCACGGGCGCCCGATACCCACACGCCCCGAGCGCACGCCCCGCCTCGCTTCCGAACAGCGTCGCGTCGCGCGCCGTGAACCACCGCACCCAATCCCCGGGCGTCCCGGAGCGGCGCAGATCGCGAGGGTCCGCGTCGCCACGCTCGCGCCCAGTCGCGCGTCCGAAGGCGCGTTCCGCGGCTGCCGCCCTCGCCACGCTTGCGCCCCGGTCCACCCGGAGCGCATCGAAGACGCGCTCCAACCCGGGCGCCGGATCAACAACAAGGTCCTCGTACCGAAGCTCGACGAACCGCTCTCCGAAGAGGCCCTGAGCCCCCCGCGCCCCCTCCACCGACTCGCGCCAACGCCTCGCCTGCCACGTGACAAACGCGTCGGTCATCAATCGTCCGCCGGAGTCCCGTTCGCGATCAACGAACTCCGCCCGCCGGCGCGCATGGGCGGCGGCCCCCCCGAATAGCCCCTCGCTCTTCCCCTGGGCGAGGTGCTTGAACGCCGCCGACACCGCGCAATCCCGCCCATCGCGAAGCACATGGACGAAAACGGCGTCGGGGAACAACCCCGCGATCTCGCGCGCGCACACGCAAGTGTGGTACGGCGTGCGATCGCCCAGCACGCGCACGCGCTCGCCCGGACGCCACAGGGCCTCCATCGCTCGCTCGATCATGGCCCGGCGCATCCCGGACTCCAAGTGAGCCTCCGACACGCCCCGCACCTGCAGGAACCGTCGCGTGGTGAACCCGTGCGCCCAGGTGCGCAGCTCATCACCAGCGAGCGCCGCACCGACCCCGCTCACCGCACGGAACATCGCCGCCTCGCCCAACACCCGCACTTCCGGATGATGGTCGATCATCTCGCCAAGCCACGTCGTTCCCGAGCGGTTCGCGCCCGAGATGAAGAGGTACTGCCTCGCCACGCTGCATCTCCCGCCGCCGCACCCGCCCGGCCCGTACCATCGGCCGTGCCGGACGACCCGGACCACCCGATCGACGACGAGGACGGCTTCCTACCCGCTGATACGCCCCCCGCGTGGGGGTCCGAGTCGCGAGAGGACCGTCTGGCGCGGTTATTGCGCAAGGCCCGTGACCTCCCCCCGGTACCCGGTGTGTACCTCATGAAGGACCACACGGGCGTCGTCCTCTACGTCGGGAAGGCGTCGAAGCTCCCCGACCGAGTCTCGTCGTACTTCGTCCCCTCCGCCGACCCGGGCTATCGCAAGCTCCCGATGCTCGACACCGTCCACGACTTCGACGTCCTCGTGTGCGAGTCCGAGTGGGAGGCGCTCCTCGCCGAGAACCGCCTGATCAAGGACATCAAGCCGCGCTTCAACGAGCGGCTCGTGGACGACAAGACCTTCCCCTACCTCGTCGTCACCCAGCGCGAGGACTTCCCGCGCGTGCTCGTCACCCGTAACCCCTCCGGCATCGACCCGAAGACGGGCGCGCAAGAGCCGGAGATGCGCGGCGCGCGAGTCTTCGGCCCGTTCACCAACGCCGGCGCACTCCGTGAGGCGGTCCAGGTGCTCCAGCGCGCTTTCAAGTTTCGCACGTGCAAGCTCGACATCGTCGAGGGCGATCCGAAGAACCGCCACTTCCGCCCGTGTCTGCTCTACGCGATCGGGCAGTGCACCGCCCCGTGCGCCGACAAGATCGCCAAGGACGCCTACCGTGAAGACACCGACCACTTCGTGCGCTTTCTTTCGACCAAGCGCTCACAGATGCTCCGCGAGATGCAGGCGGAGATGAAGCAAGCCGCTGCGGATCAGCGTTTCGAGGCCGCAGCCTCGCTCCGCGATCAGATCCGCGCGATCCGCAAGCTCGACGAACGCTCCGACCGCCGCGCCGGGTGGCAGCCCGAGACCGAGATCGGGCACATCGACCCCGCCAAATCGCTCCGCTCGCTCCAGCGCACACTCGGGCTCGATCAGCAGGTCCGGTGCATCGAAGGTATCGACATCGCGCACCTCCAGGGCGGCGAGACCGTGGGGTCCAAGGTCTGCTTCGTCGATGGACGCGCGTTCAAGAACGAGTACCGGCGCTTCCGCATCCGCACCGTCGCCAACGACGATTACGCCGCCATCCGCGAGGTCGTCTCGCGCCGATACCGCGAAGCCGGCGAAGGGCACGAGCTCTACCCCGACATCATCCTGATCGACGGCGGGCTCGGACAACTCCATGCGGCACTCGAAGCGTTCGAATCGCTCGACCTGCGCCCTCCGATGGTGATCTCCCTCGCCAAAAAGGAGGAACTGATCTACGTGCAGGACCGCAAGGAACCCATCCGCCTCGGGCGCGATAACCCCGGCCTGCGCCTCTGCCAGCAGGTGCGCGACGAGGCCCACCGCTTCGCCCAGCACTACCACCACGTCCTCCGCCGCAAGCGGACCGTTGGCGAATAGCCCACCCACCCCACGGAAGAGGGGGGGAGTCGAGGCAGAGAAAGCGGGGCACACTCTGGGCACCTTCACCCATTGGAGCCCACCATGTCTCCCACCCTCGCGCTCGCTCTCGCAGCCACCGCAGGCACCGTCCTCGCCCAGACCGACAATCCCAGTGATCACGTCTACCGCGTGAACTCCGGCGTTGACTTCGAGATCGCCAACGCTGGCGCAAACAGCTTCCTCTTCTCGTGGACCGACTCCTCCGGCACGTTCACGGATATCGAAGACCCAACGTTGATCCTTGTCGCCGGACAGACCTACACCTTTGCGCGCACCACCGCGTCGCACCCCATGCGCATCACCGACGACACGCTCGTGCTCATCGGCGCCGACGGCTCGTACTCGCGCGATACAACCGACATCGGTCTCATCGATGCGGCGACGCTCCAACCCATCGCCGACTTCACGGCTGAGCCCCCCCCATCGACCGATGCGATCGAATGGACGCTCGCGCTCGCAACGATCGGCGACTACGCCTACACGTGCGAGATCATCTTCCACACCGGCATGGCGGGTCGGATTCACGTCGTGAACCCCTGCGCGCCCGATCTCACGAACGACGGCTCGGTGAACACCAACGACTTCTTCGCCTACCTCGCCGCGTATCAGGCGCAGGACCCCACGGCGGATTTCTCCGGTGACGGACAGATCAACACCAACGACTTCTTCGCCTACCTCGCCGCGTATCAGGCGGGATGCTGACCTCCACTCGCCCAGCGACCGCAAACGGGGCCGGCCAACCCCCTATCTTCTTGCGAACACACAGCGCTATCTGTGGTTTTCCCCAGCATCGTGCGCGAGTCGGAGGGCGAAGGGTAAGGTGGAGGGCTCTACCAAGGAGATGCACCCATGCGCCTGTCTGTACCCACCGCGCTGACGATCGCGATGTTCACGTCCGCCACAACCGCGCAGACCGACATGCTGCGCGACCATGTCTACCGCGTCGCGTCCGGTGTGGATTTCATGATCGCGAACGACAGCGCGCTCGACTTTTTGTACTCGTGGTCCGACTCGTCCGGAGATGTGGTGGATGTCGCCGATCCCACGATCTTCATCGCCGCGGGCCAGACGTACACCTTCAGCCGTACGACCGAGTCCCACCGGCTCGTCATCACCAACGACACGCTGGAGATCACCGGCACCGACGGCAGCTACGAACGTGTCACAACCGAGAGAAACGTGCTCCGTGCGGCGACGCTCCAGCCCGAGCCCGACTTCACGGCGTTCCCGCCGCCGTCCCCGGACCCGATCGAGTGGACACCGGGGCTCGACGATGTCGGGACGTACGCGTACACCTGCCACATCCTGAGCCACGTCGGCATGACGGGCAGGCTCTACGTGTACAACCCCTGCACGCCCGATCTCACGAACGACGGCTCGGTCAACACCAACGACTTCTTCGCGTATCTCGCTCTCTACCAGTCGCAGGACGTGTTCGCCGACTTCACCGGCGACGGGCTCATCAACACGAACGACTTCTTCGCGTTCCTCGCCGCGTATCAGGCCGCGTGCTGACGCGTCAAGCCGCGTAGAACAGCGGGATCAGCAGCACAGCCACGATGCCGACGAGGATCGTGAGTGGGCCGCCGAAGCGCGTGTAGTCCAGCCACTTGTAGTGCCCTGGACCCATGACGATGAGATTGGTCTGATACCCGATGGGTGTGGAGAACTCCGCGCTCGCAGCCAGGCACACACACACCGCGAACGGCATGAATGGCTGGTCCGCGTGCTGTGAGACCTCGAGCGCGACGGGGAACATCAGAACCGCCGCCGCGTTGTTGTTGATCATGGCGGTGAATACGACGGTGAGCAGGTAGACAACGCCGAGCATCGCCGTGAGCCCCAGGGGCTGCGCCCATCCCACGCCCCAGTGCGCGATCACCGCAGCCAAACCAGAGTTTGTCATCGCGTGCCCGATCGCGAAGGCCCCGCCGATCACCAGGAGCACAGACCAATCCACGCTGCGACGTGCCTGAGGGCCCGTGCAGCATCGCAGGAGGACCATGCCGAGCGCCGCCGCGAGCGCGGGAACCGCCGGCGCCTTGGGCATCAGCGTCAGCGCCACGACGAGCCCGCCGAGGATCGCCATCGCGACCCACGCGCGCTCATGGCGAGGGGCAGCCGTCTCGTCGAGATCGGAGACCAGGTAGAAATCGGTCGAGCCCTTGTATCGCTTCGCGAAGTCCGATGAGGCCTCGAGCAGCAGCGTGTCACCCGGGCGCAATCGCACGTCGCCGAGCCGCCCACGCAACTGATGCCCTTGACGATGCACCGCGACGACAACCGCCCCGTAGCGGCTTCTGATCTGCGCATCGCGCACCGTGAGGTTGAGAAGTGGCGAACGCTCGCTCACCACCGCCTCGATCAAGCGCATCGACGGGCGGTACGCCGCGGACTCTTCCTCGTCGGTCGCGGGCAGGAGCCCCTTGATCTTCTGCAGGTCGATCACCGAGTCGAGCTGCCCCACGAACACCAGGACGTCGTCCGCCTCCAGCACTTCCTCCGGAGACACGGCCACCACCGTCTGATCCGGACGATCGATCCGCGAGAGGAAGAGCCCGGGCAAATGGCGCAGCTCGGCCTGCGCGATCGTCTTGCCCACCAACGCCGAGCCCGCGACCACGCGCATCGCCGTCATGTACTCACGGTCACTCGCTTGCTCGTCGCCCGCCCGTCGCCCAGGCAGGAGCTTCCGCCCGAGCAGAAGCATGTAGACAACACCCGTGATCGCCATCGGGACACCCACCCAAGCAAGGGTGAACATGCCGAAGTCGGGCAGCAGCCCCGGCACGTTCGCGGCGTCGCCTCCCGCCGCGAGGTGCGCCTCCCGGATGATCCGGTTCTCCTCCTGGATCAAACCGTGGACCACGAGGTTGGTCGACGTCCCGATCAGGGTGCAGAGCCCGCCCAGAATCGCCGCGAACGACAGCGGCATGAACAACTGCCCCACAGGGATCCCGGTCCGCTTCGCAAGCCCGGAAAGCACCGGCAGGAACATCGCCACGATCGGCGTGTTGTTGACAAACGCGCTGGCGACCGCCACCGGGAAGATCAGGCGCGACTGCGCCTGGAGGGCCGTCGTCGGGTTGCCCAGCATCCGCTGCGTGATCCACGAGATCGCGCCCGTTTCCTTCACGCCCGCAGCAACGACATAGAGCAGCGCCACCGTCGCCAAGCCCTGGCTCGAAAAGCCGGACAGCGCTTCCCCCGGCTTGAGCAGGTCGAGCCCGAGCAGCGTGTCCGCCGCGAGCAGAGCGCCGACCGTGCCGAGCACGCACAGGTCAGCACCGATGCGCCCGTGCACGAGGGCCGCAAGCATGACGATGATCGCCCCACCGGTGATCCAAGCCTCGATCAACCACAGCTCTCCGCAACTCGTTGAACGACCTGAACTTCCGGCGCACGCGAGCGGGCCCTCGCCCTCTCTCCGGCTCGTCGGCCACCCAACGTACATCGGCTCGACGTTCCTGGTTCATCCCGCAGTTCTCGCGCGGGTCCCGATAGCGGTCCGTATGTGCGTCGATCACCGGCCGGAATCCGACTTCTTCCCGCACACGCCCGAACAGACCGAACCGGAGCCGCGCCATGCCCGAGCCCCACACGACGATCGGCACGACGTTCGCCGCCCGAGGCCCCCGCGGTCCGGTCCCGCTCCTCGCCCGCCTCGCTGCGCTCTCGATCGCGACAGCCGTGCAGGCCCAGACCGTCTACTACGTCGACGACGACGCCACCCCCGCGGGCGACGGCACATCCTGGGAACTCGCCTTCTACGACCTCCAGGAAGCGCTCGACGCGGCTGCCTTCAGCCCGGGGCTCGACGTCGAGATCCGCGTCGCGGGCGGGCTCTACATCCCCGACCTCGGACCCGACGGCATCGGGTACGAGTTCGACGCACACCCCGTCGCCTCAGCCATCACACTCACCATCCGAGGCGGGTTCGCAGGACTCGCCAACCGCGATCAGCCCGATCTCATCGATCGAGGTGCGTACGTGTCCGTGCTCTCGGGAGACGCCAATAGCGACGACATCACCAACTACACCGACCGCGACGACAACGCTCGCTGCGTCATTGCGTTCCGCAACGACCGCACCACCACAAAGCAAGTCATGGAGAATCTCACCATCCGCGCGGGACACGGCGGGATTCGCGGACTCGGCACCGGCCCACTCAACGAGAGTTTCGGTGGCGGTGTGCATGTGAGCGCTCCGCTCGATCTGAATCCCAGCAACAGCGCGTATCCACGGTGGGATGGATCGCACGTGGGGCTCACGGTGCGAGACTGCACGCTGGCGCACCACTACGCCGACATCGGCGGCGCCATCGGCTCAATCGGCGTCCCGCTCACGATCGAAGACTGCCTGTTCGTCAACAACGACGCCAGCGGAGGAGGGGCGGTCTTGGGCGTCAACACTTGGGTCTGGAATCACCGGTATGCCCCGGTCCAGGCTGTCAATCTTGCAAGATGCTCGATTACCGACAACGCCCGAACCTACCCCAACAGCGCGCTGGCCATCGCGGGGACGACGTCTGTCAACATCTCACAGTGCACGATCCGTGACAATGGGTATCTCGCTCTTTGGGCGGACTACGCGGGCATCGTCTCGCTCGACAACACCCTGATTGTCAGCTACTTCCACGACGCGATCCGCCTCGACAATACAAGCTTGGCGCTGAACTTCTGCACCTTCGCCGTGACAGACGGCCACGCGATCGTTGGGGTGAACCGCAACGACGATTACCCGCGCAGCGCCGTCATTGCCAACTCGATCATCGACGCGGATCTTCCGAGCTACTACCGGAGCGTCTCCGTTGACCTGGAGGGTGTGTGGGAGGTGACGGTCGCCGCGAGCCGTCTCGGGCCGCAAGCCGCATTCGACGACCAAACCGTCACGTTGATCGACCCGCTCCAGTGCGACGACATTCAGTTCTTCGGCCCAGGAAGCGACTACCGCCTGCGCGACTGCGGGCTCGACGCCGCGACGCCGGTCTTTCCTTCACCCACCGACACCGACCTGGCCGGCAACCCTCGCGTGTTCGATTCCGATCGCGACGGCATCGATCGTGCCGACATCGGCGCGTTCGAGCTCACCGAGCCGCTCTGCCAGGTCGATCTGAACTGGGACGGACGGAAGGACGCGGCTGACTTCCTTGTGTTCCTCGATCTCTACGCCGCCGCCGATCCCGCAGCAGACTACTGGCGCGACGGGCGCATCGACACCAACGACTTCTTCAGGTTCCTCTGGTATTTCGAACGGTTCTGCTGAGCACCCGCCGGGCTCACGCACGACGGGCATTTCTTTCGGCATTCCGCGCCACCTCCACCCCGCGGCGGCGTCCTGCTTTCGCCAGGACACCCTTACGGAGGCACGCCGATGCGACTGATTCTCTGCACCATGCTCCTCGCGCTCGTCGCCCACTTCTCACCCGCGCAGAGCGATGCGCCGCAGCGGCTCCGCACGCACGAGGGCGCCACGCCCGCCCGTCCAGTCGCCGCCGGGCTGTCTAACCCGCCCATCATCGACCGTCTCCGCTTCCCCTCCGGCACGCTCTCCGAGTACGCCGACGCCATCCGCGAAGCCGTTGAGCCCGCGTACGCCAACATCGTCATCGACCCGGCCGCTCGCGACTGGCCCGTCACCGGCGTCGAGCTTCGCGGCGTCACCATCGAATCCGCCCTGCGCCTCGTCGCCGATCGCCAGGAACGCTCGGTCACGCTCGACGACGGTCGCAGACACGACGAGTCCCTCAACCTCTCCATCATCGCCGACGGCATCGGCGAGCCGATCTACCGCGTCGTGCATCGCGAATCGATGTCGGGCTCGAAGAGCCCGTTCGGTGCGCCCCCTCGCTCCGTGCAGGCCTACTCGCTGCGCGAGTTCAATCAGCAGACCGACGAGCTGCTGAGCCTCATCGAGGCCGCGGTCTCCGCCGACACCTCCGGGAACACGGAGCCGGCGGACCTCCGCTACCACTCCGAGTCGGGGATGCTCATCGTGGCGGGGGCTCCCGCACAGCATGACTTGATTCAGCAGGTGCTGCAGCGCCTCGCAAACGACTCGAGCCGTGCCAATGCCGATGCCGACCAGCTGCGATCTCGCCTCCGCGACCTCGAACTCGAAGCGGTGTCGCTCGAGACGAACGCACAGATGGATCGCGTGAACATCCAGGAGGCGGAGCGCCGCCTCGCGCTGCTCTCGCAGCAGCGCGACGGGGGCGTGGTCAGCGCCGACGAGCTCGCCAACGCCGAAACGCAGTACGAGAGGACGCGTGTCTCCTACGAGGGCACGTCCAGGCGTGCCGACATGATCGCCCAGGAACTCGAAGCAGTCCGTGCCGAGCTCAGCCGCGTTACCGCCGCGAGCGGTCAGCCGGCAATCGCGTTTATCGAGCTCCCGCCGCTTCGCGAGAAGCGCGACCGACAGGAACTCGCCCTCGCGACAGCCCGCGAGTTCGTCGCCGAGGCCCACCTCTACTTCACGCGCGACGCGGCACCCGTGATCATCGCGCGCGGGTCCGCTTCCGACCTCGACGGCCTCCGCGCCGCGCTACTCAGGCTCGCACGCGGCATCGACAAGGACTTTGAGATGCCACCCCTCGAACGCCAACTGAACCGCTTCTGAACCCGCCCAGTTTCGCACCGCAACCGGACGCTTGGCGCGCCGCACAGCGCGTCAGGCGTCTTCTTTCACGAACGTCGCGCGGTCACGGTTCTTCTTCACGCCGGGGAACGCCAGCGCCCGACCGTGCGCGACGCAGTACACCCCGGGACCGAGTATCCCGGCCGCGAAGATCGCCTCGGTCAGATTCTGCAGCGCGTCCGACCGCTTCATCTCGAACGGACGCATCGCGCCGGTGAGCACAATCGGAACCGACGGCGTCCGCGGCAGCTCCCGCACGAGCGTCTCCCCCGTCAGCTCGAGCGTGTCTGTCCCGTGAAGAATCACGATGCCCGAGGTCTCCGCCTCCGGATCGTCAGCACCGAACGCCCGCACACTCTCGACGATCCGATGGCGATCGCCATCATCGAACAGCTGGGAGTCCTTGCTCATGAGTTCCACGACCGCGACGTCGATGTCCTCCAGGCGCAGGCGAGCGAGCATGCGCCGAACGATCGACCGCCGGTTCTCGAGCGCACCGGTGCGCTCATCGAATGTCTTCTCGATCGTGCCGCCCGTCGTGATGACCGTGACCCGGCGCGCCATCAGGGCTCGCCCAACTTCTCCGTGAGGAGCTTGTCGAGCCCGACGATCACGCGCAGCGCCCCGTCATCCGCCCCGGATGCCAAGTACGCGACCCAGTCCGCGTCCGGGTCGATATCGAACGCGCCCGGCTGCAACGCAAGCGTGAACCGCGCCGACACCTGGTCAACCGAAGCCGCCCCGCCCGACGGATCGACCACGCGATGCACCAAGCGCCGCGAGTCACGCCGCCAGAGCCTCGTCTCCGACGTAATCGTCCATACTGGCGTGTCACCGTCGAAGGTGCCGAGCCCGTCAGCGAGCCGAACACGCGACCGCTCCTGCGAACGAATCACGTAGGCCATCAACTCCGAAGCCCCGTACGCGACGCTCGGGGCAAACGGCGCGAGATTGGGCTCGACCAACTCGCGGTTCGGGCGTGCGTCGCCGTCCTTCCAACTGAACAGCTGCACGTCCGCGCCCTCGACCGCGATGAAGAGCCTCTCTCCGTTGGTATCCCACCTCGCGTCGGCGACCGCAAGATCCCACTCCGCGGTCGGAACCGCGCCCCGCAGCGCGTTGACGATCAAACGCGTCCGCACACCCGATGGCGTGTCGCTCCGCTGCAACAGGGTGAGCGTCGGCTCGTTCCTCCCCGCGCGCCACGTCGCGGCGACGTTCGTCCAATCCGACTCGGGGACCTTCTCTTCGATGAAGCCCGCGCTGGAATAAAGGCGCACAGCGGTCTGCAACGGATCACCCGACAGGCACGCGACGCGCGGGCTCCAGGCCTGACCGTCGCGCCGGCTCGCGGGCGCTGGCTCTATCCGAGGACTGCGCAGCCGGGCCGCGTCTTCAGCAATCAGCACGGGCTCGCCCGCGTCTTGCAGCGACCCCATCATCAGGCGCTGTTCCTGCCCGGGCGCGAAGACCATCATCCCCGCGCCCGCCGCGGCAAACTGCGCGCCCTGCGCGCCGCGAACGGCGCGGACGGTATCGAGATTGACGGTCGCGCCCTGCGTCTTGAGCGAACCAGGATCAACCCGCACCGCCCGAAGCACGCCCGAAGCGTCGAACACCAGCGCCGCAGACTTCTGTGACGGCAGGCTCACGATCGAACCTCGCTCACCGGCCGCCACCCAACGCGGATCACCCCCGCCGAGCCCGACGCTGTGGATACCCGCGCGGTCCGTCCGGCCACCGATCGTGAACAGCACGTGACTTCCATCGCCTGGGATCGCGACCGGCCGAGTGAACCGCTCTCCGCCTGTGGGCGTCGCGATCGGCCGCGGATTGCGCGACTCACGCACATCGATCGCGTGCAGCGATGTCCCGTCGGAGAAGACGATCGTCGTCGCCCCGACCCAGGCCGCCGACCTCGCTCCCATGCTGCGCGGCCCGACGCTCATCGGCGCCGCCCGCGAACGAACAGCCGCCTGGAAGATGCCACCATCGCGCACGAAACCGACACTCGCGCCATCGGGCGAGAAGAACGGCTCGGTCGCGTTCCAAGACTCGGGCACCTCGTGCGCCGGCTCGTCCGACTCGAGCTCGCGCACAAATAGACTGGTGCGTCCGGCCTCACCCTTTGCGACGTAGGCGATCGCGTCGCCCCCGGGCGAAACCGCCAACGCCATCGGCCCCGAGAGATCCACCACCGCACCATCGGGGAGGCTCTCGCTCAGGTGCATCACCCGCGAGGAACTCCGGGGCGGCTGCGTGATCAGCATCAGCAGCAGGATCACCGCGACGCACAACGCCGCGAGCGCCACGATCCACGACATCCAAGGCGTCTTGGGCGCATCGGGCGAGGGCGCCTGACGGATCAGCACCCGCTCGTCTTCATCGAGATCACCCGCGTGCAAACGCTCAAGCGCATCCTCAAGATCGAGGCGCGCGTCACCGAGGTCGCGCAGACGCTTCCTCGCCTGCTTGCGCAAGCAACGCTGAATGACGTCGAGCACCCGGCGCGGCGTGCCCTCCGGGAGCTTCCCCCACTCGGGCTCGCCCTGGAGGATCCGCGAGATCGTGTCCGTGAACGTCGCCCCCTCAAACGGCGTGTGCGCCGTGAGCGACTCGTACAACACGCACCCGAAACTCCACACGTCGGTCCGACGATCGAGCACCTGCCCGCGCGCCTGCTCGGGACTCATGTACCCCGCGGTGCCCAGGATGACGCCCGCCTGCGTGTTCTCGAGCGAGCCGGTCGGCGTGTTGCCCGCATCCAGATGGTCCGGCTCCGCGCCCTGCGCCTTGGCGAGCCCGAAGTCGAGCACCTTCACGGTGCCGTCCGGCGTGATCTTCACGTTGCCCGGCTTGAGATCGCGGTGGATGACGCCGCGCTCGTGCGCCTCCTCAAGCCCCTCGGCGATCTGGATCGAGATCGCCAGCGCTTCCTCCATCGGAAGCGGGCCGTTCTGCAGGCGCTTCGAGAGCGTGTCGCCGGGCACGTACTCCATCACGATGTAGCGCAGCCCGCCCTGGTCGCCGAGTTCGAAGATCTGCGCGATGTTCTTGTGCGTAAACGAGGCGAGCAGCCGCGCCTCACGGTCGAACCGCGCCACGCGCTCCTGATGCTCAGCGAACACGTCCGGCAGGACCTTGATCGCCACGTCCCGCGCGAGACGCTCGTCGCGAGCCCGATACACCACACCCATCCCGCCGCGCCCTACCTGCTCGATCACGCGGTAAGGCCCGATGAACCCGTTCTTGACAATCTCCGGGTCCGGATCAACCGGCACGCTCGCGCTGTGCCCCACGACCGTCGGCGCCGCACCACCCGCCGGCGCAGGACGATCCCAAGAGTCCTCCACCGAGCCACCGGCCGTCTCCGTTGCCGGGCGCGAAGCACGGGTCGGAGGGGTCGCCTGGGTTGGCGCCGGAAACGCCCCGGGATCGGTGGCCGAGCCGGAGACAATCGACCCGCCCCAGGCACCCGGCTCGCCAGGTCGAGAGGTCGAACCTCCGCTGGATCCGGGCGCCTTCGGCAGCGGCTTCGCGGCACCGCCAGGGCCGCCGATGAAGGTCTCAGCCTCCTCCTCACCAAAGCTCATCGGGCCGCGACCCTTCGGCGGCTCGGGCGACCCGGAGGACTTGGACGTCGGGCGCGCAGGCTGCGTCGGCGAGGGGAACTCCCCCGTCTCGTCCGGGTCGGGCGTCGAGCCCTCGTGTTCGTGGTTGTGCTCACTCATCGCAGACGAAAGAGCCTACCCCACCGCCAACGGGTCGGCGAGCCGCCATCTCACGATGCCCGCCGGAGCGGACCTGTTTCGTGAGTCGCCTCGACACGGTTGCGCCCCCGGTTCTTGGCGAGGTAGAGGGCCCGGTCCGCCGCATCGATCAGGCGGCTCGGTCCATCCGGCGTCTGCCCGGGGCGCAACGACGCCACGCCCACCGACACCGTCACCGGGGAGTTGCACGACGGATGCGGATGTTCGATGCCCAGATCCTCGATCGCATTGCGGATCTGCTCACCCACCACCATCGCCCCGTCGGTCTCCGTGTCCGCGAGCAACACCGCGAACTCCTCGCCCCCGTACCGAGCCACAAGGTCGCCGGGCCGCTGGACGACCTCCCTCAGGCGATGGGCGACCCGGCGCAAGCACGCGTCCCCGGCCAGGTGCCCCGCCGCATCGTTGAGCGGCTTGAACATGTCGATGTCCACCATCGCCAGCGCCAACGGGCGCTCCTCGCGCTGGGCGCGCGCCCACTCCTTGGCCAGTTGCTCCTCGAAGCGCCGGCGGTTCGCAACCGAGGTCAGCGCGTCGGTCAGGCTCAGACGCTCGATCCGCGCGTGCGCAACCTCCAACTCGCGGTGCGACCGCTCGCGCTCAAAGTGCAGCGCGAGTTCGCTCCGGGTCGCCTCGTGGCAACGCAGCGATGTCGTGAGCAGGTTGAAGAGCAGCAGCGCGAGAATCGACGCCAGTGTCACACCGTTCAGATCGCCGCGGAGCAGCAGCGCACACACAACCGGCGAGAACATCGACGCGACCGAGATCGGATACAGCATCCGCACAGGCGCAAGCGACGCCAGGTGGGCGACCGCGATCCCCGCCATCGCGCTGAGCATGAACGCCTGCGTCCACACATCCGACTGATCCGCGATCAGCACGAACGAAACGCCCCACATCAGCCCCTCGACCGCGGTGCCAAGAGCGAAGCGCCGCACCAACCCGCGGGTATCACGATCCCACGCGCCGCGTCGGACGACCCACCTGGCGTGCGCAAAGCGCGCGTACGTCGCCAGCGCCAGCATCCCCCACCACCACAGGAGCGAAACCGACCCGCGCGACAGTTCGATCGCTGCCACCACCATGCCGCCGCCGATCAGGCCGAACGGCGGAGCGCTCACGGTGTGGTCGTACACCCGGCGCGTCTGCTCGGCGAGCAAAGAGACGCCCCCTGTCGGTGTACCGGGCTGGGTTCGATCGACGCGCACGGGTTGGTCTGGGCGTATCGACCCGACGCTCACCACGTGTGAGTGCAGCACGAGAACCCCACGCTGAGACCGGTTCTCGGACGAAGGCGCTGCCGCCATTTCGCTTCACGAGCGATCAACGTCCGAGTATCCTCGCGCAAGGGCTCACCGCAACCACACCACACGGAGACACCATGAAGCTCGGAGCACACCTCGGAGTCATCGTCACGCTCGCCGCACCCGCGCTCGCGCAGTGGGCCGAGCCGCCCATCTTCGACGATCCGCTCGACGTCGCGAGCGGGTCGTTCGTCCTCGACGCCACCCCGAATATCAACCCCGGACCCGATCCGGCCTTTGGCGCCAACCTCGGCGGACCCGAGCCGGGCACCTGCTTCTTCCCTGACGTCGGACTCGGCAACATCGCCTACATCGAACTCGCCACTCCACAGACCACGCTCTCCGGCATCAATGTCTACGCCAAGAACGACGGGAGTTCGTTCTCCTTCCGCCGCGCCATGCAGCGATTCACACTCCTCGCCGATACCGACGGCGACGGCAGCTTCGAGACCGTTGCGGTCGAACAGCAGATCGACCCCGACTACGACGCCGACCCGAACAACCAGGCGCTGTCGGCCGAGTACCTCGAACTCCACCTCACCTTCGCAGCGGTCACCGCGAGCACCTGGCGATGCGAGTTCGAACAGGGCGCCGCCATCGGCTCCTTCGAGGGCATTCGCATCATCGAGGTCGATGGCGTCGGCGGCGGTGACTGCGCCTGCGCC
This sequence comes from Phycisphaerae bacterium, assembly GCA_030429485.1. Lineage (GTDB taxonomy): Bacteria > Planctomycetota > Phycisphaerae > Phycisphaerales > UBA1924 > JAUIFD01. Next base: position 23,228 of record JAUIFD010000025.1, read on the forward strand.
GCACACCTGACCGGCGACACCTGCGCCACCAATACCAACGACTTCTTCGCGTTCCTCGCGCTCTACCAGGCCCAGGACCCCGCCGCCGACTTCTCGCCCGGCGGGGGCATCAACACCAACGATTTCTTCGCCTACCTCGCGGCCTACCAGACTGACCTCAACAACCCCGATTGCCCCGGCTAATCTCACTCCGCACCCATCACCCCGGCGCCCGCGCACTGCGCGGGCGTTTCCTTTGTGGCCCACAACACAACGCGCCAATGATCCACCGATGCCCGACGCACTTGCAGCGTTCCAACTCGACGAGTCACTCCCCCATCCCCTCCCCGAGAGCCCCATCACGCTCATGCGCGCATGGTACGACGAAGCCTGCACAAAGCGCCTTCAGCCCAACCCCAACGCGATCACCCTCGCCACCGCAACCGTCGACGGCGCACCCTCCGCCCGCATCGTGCTGTGCAAGGCGATTCTCGATGACCCCGGCGCGATCGTGTTCTACACCAACTACGACTCGCGCAAGGGGCGCGAGCTCGCCAACAACCCGCGCGCAGCCGCCGTCTTCCACTGGGACGCACTCGACCGCCAGGTCCGAATCGAGGGCGTCGTCGAGAAGAGCCCGCCGGAAGAGAGCGACGCCTACTTCCGATCGCGCGCCTGGGAGAAGCGCGTCGGCGCGTGGGCGAGCAAGCAGTCCGAACCGCTCGCCTCGCGCGACGAACTCACCGACCGCGTCTTTGAGGCGATCGGCCAACTGGATGTCGATCTGCCCGCCGCCCTGCGAGGCGACCCGGTCGACATCCCGCGACCGCCGCACTGGGGCGGCTACCGCCTCATCGCGACCGCGGTCGAACTCTGGCTCGGCAACCCAGGCCGCATCCACGACCGCGCACGATGGACCCGCACACTCCACACCCCTGCGACGCCACCAACCCCCTGGACCGCGACTCGCCTGTTTCCCTGACCAATCGGCTGCAACCCGGCGACGAACACTCCCGTAACAAACCTGTGGAGTTTGCTGGGAAGGGGCTCAAATGTCGCGTTCTTACGTTGCCGGTGTGGTATCGCTTCTCCTGACCGCCGCCGCCCAATCGCAGACCTGCGAGCCGCAGGAGCTGGGCGTGATCGGCGGCTCCTCGGCCCGAGACGTCGCCATTGACGGCTCGCTCGCCTACGTCGCCAACGGTCGGACCTTCTTCATCGCGGACATCGCCGATCCGGACAGTCCACGGGTCCTCTCGACTCTCGAACTCGCTTCGGGCTCCGTCATCACAAGGGACGGCATCGTGTACCTCGGATCAGCTGACGAGATGCTCCTGGTGGATGCTCGCGAACCGGCGAACCCGACCCCGCTCCCCGCGCCGGCGATCCCAGGCGTGTCTGGATTCGCGATCGATGGAACCCACCTCTGGGTATCCACCAGCGCCCACGCGCTGCTCGCCTTCGACATATCCACGCCGGAGTCGCCGCAGCTGGTCTCGACGCTTGGGCCCATTGAGAGCGGCAGGCTCGACGTAAGCAACGGCGTCGCGTGCATCACGACGACCACGGATCTGCTGGTTGTGGACGTCACCGAACCCAGTGCGCCCTCGGTTGCCGCCTTGTTCCCCCTGCCGCATCGACCCAAGGACGTTGATCTGGTCGGCCGCTACGCGTACGTCGCCGCCGACTTTGCGCTGCTGGTTGTCGATCTGCAATCGCCCGACGCACCAACGATCGTCGGACAGGTGCCGCTGAGTGTGTTCGGACGGTCCGTGAGAGTCGACGGCTCCAAGCTGTACTTTGCAGACCGCGACTTCGGCCTGCGAGTCTTCGATGTGGGCGATCCGTCATCACCATCGCTGCTCGGATCCGCCTACACGCCCGGCGAAAGCCGCGGGATATCAGTGGGGCCCGACGACATCGTTTGGAGTGCGGAGAGCGCACTTCGGGCAATCGACGTATCGTCGCCGGGCGGCCCCTTCGTGCGTTCGGAGCTGAGCGTTGACCTCCTGCCCAGCCGACGAGGCATCATCTCAACGACCGGCGACCTTGCGTACATCTGCAACGCCGACGGCGAGATTTCGACAGTCGACATCACGGACCCTACGTCGCCCACGCACGTCGGAAGCACGCCGTATGGGTGGGTATTTGCGCAGACCGCGCAGGTCGTCGGCTCGGTGGCCCATGTCGCGGACAGAAACGGCGCGGTGCAGACCATCGACCTGAGCGACCCACAAGCACCGGTTCAGCTTGATTCTGTGGACTTGGGACTGGGGCTGGGGGAAGGCACCCGCGACATCGTGGTGCGCGACGGCATCATGTACTGCTTCGGCTCGTTCAATGATGTTCGCATCATCGACGCAACCGATCCGAGTAGCCTGTCCAAGCTTGGCACGATCCCGATCGCCGGCCGCAAGGGCGCCTTGGCGATCGCCGGACACCTCTTGGCCGCTTACAACGATCAGGGTCTGATCTTGGTCGACACCTCCGATCCCGCCCACCCCCAGTGGCTCTCCTCGCCGCTCATCGGGATGGCCGTCGAGAGCGCTGCGTTTCAGGGAGCCCGCCTGCTTGCAACGACCGACGACGGGCTCTCGGTGTTCGATGTCCAGGACCCGACGGCTCCCGTCCTGCTCAACGCCTCCGGCCCCGACAACGCGACGGTCGTCGGAGTCGCGCCTGGCGCGGCGATCCTCGTCGCAAACAGCCGCGGCTACATCATCGACATCCGCGACCCACTCTCGCTGACGCTCTTCTCCGAGTTTGAGCCGCACGCCTCAGAGGAGTTCGCCGCCATGCGCGGCACGCACCTCCTCACCGCCAACGGCGGCTTCCGCATCGCCGACCTCGCCGCATGCCTCCCGTGCGTGCCCGACTTCGACCGCGACGGCACCGTGAGCACCAACGACTTCTTCGAGTTTCTCGCGGCGTACGCGAGCGAACACCCCGCCGCCGATCTCAGCTACGACGGGCTCGTCAACACCAATGACTTCTTCACGTTCCTCGCGGCGTACCAGGCCGGGTGCTAGCCCTTCGCCTCGACCTCTGACGCCGCCATGCGCTTCTCGGCAAGCAGCCGCTTGGCTTCGCCCGCGACATAGAACGAGCCCGTCACGAGGATCAGGTCGTCGCGCCCCACAGCCCGCGCCGCCACGTTGATCGCTTCCTTCACTGTGTCGGCCACCTGCGCCATCTTCCCCTGCGTCTCCACAAAGCGGCGGTGCAGCTCGTGAGGATCGGCGGCCCGGGGGTTGTCCGACGCGCGCGTGAAGATCACCTTGTCCGCCCCGATCCCCACCTTCTCGAGCATCGCCCCGCTGTCCTTGTCCGCGGCGCAGCCAAAGACGATGACCATCGAGTCATACCGCAGGTGCGCGCCAACGCCCTTGACCGCCGCCTCCAGGCTGTCCGGCGTGTGCGCGCCGTCAACCAGGATCCGCGGCGCGTCCCACACCTGCTCCGCACGCCCGTTCCGCGGCGTCCTCGACAGCCCCTCCGCCACAAGCCGTTCGGGGAGCTCGAAGCCCCCGTCCCGAAGCTCGCTCAAGATCGCCAGCGCGATCCCGCAGTTCATCGCCTGGTGCTCGCCCGGAAGCGGCACCGGCAGGTGCTCGTACGCCCCCTTCGAGTTCGACACACATACGCGCGTGTGCGGCCCGAGCTCCGGTGACGCCTCGAACCGCCAGGAGAAGTCCACCTGTTCGCCGAGTACGCGAAGCTCGCAGCCAACCTCCGCCGCCGACGCCCGGAGCACCTCCATGATCGGCTTCGCCTGCGGCATGGTCACCGCCGGCACGCCAGGCTTGAACACGCCAGCCTTCTCTCTCGCGATCGCCTCCACGGTCGACCCGAGCAGCTGCGTGTGCTCCAGCTGAATCGCCCCGATCCCCACCACCTTCGGCGCGATCACGTTCGTCGAATCCAGGCGTCCGCCGAGCCCGACCTCGATCACCGCTACGTCCACCGCACGCTCGGCGAAGTACCGGAACGCCAGCGCGGTCACCAGCTCGAAATAGGACGCCGGCCCGTGCTTCGTCTCCACGTGCGTCGCCGCCGCGGCCGCCCGCCCCAGACACGCGATGAAATCCTCCTTCGAGATCACCTCGCCGCCGAGCCGCACGCGCTCGCGCACGTCGATCAGGTGCGGGCTCGTGTAGACCCCCGCGGCGTACCCGCAAGCCGTCATGCTCGACGCGACCATCTCCGCGATCGAGCCCTTGCCCTTGCTCCCGGCAACATGCACCGAGGGAAAGTCCTCGTGCGGATCACCCATCGCCGCCAAGATCGCGCGCATTCGATCGAGCTTGAACACACCCGGCTTGAGTTGCCCAGGATTGACCCGCTCGACGTTGGTCCGCGCGTCCAGAAACTTCAGCGCAGACTCGTAGCTCGCAAAACGCCGTGGACGTACCCGTGCGCCCGACCCAGCTCGAGCCCCCCGCGTCGACCCCGTCATGCTTGCACTCTAGCCAATCAGCCCCCACGCGCCGCCTGCGATCCCTCAGCGATCAGACGTTTCATCGTCGCCACCGCCTCACGGAGCCCAACGAACACCGCTCGGCTCACGATCGAATGCCCGATGTGCAGTTCCTCAATCTCCTCCAGACCCGCCACCGCCTGCACGTTGTGGTAGTTCAGCGCATGCCCGGCATTGAAGCGCATCCCCAGGCCCCGCACCGACTTGCCCGCCGTCGCCACCCGACCCAGGGCTTCCCGCAACGCCTCCACACGAAAGTCCCCGCCTGCCTCGCCGAATGCCGCGGCGTAGGGCCCGGTGTGGATCTCGCACACATCAAACCCGCACGCAGCCGCGGCCTCGACCTGGGGAATCTCTGGGTCGATAAACGCCGAGACGATCATCCCGGCATCGCGCAGCCGGGCGGTGACCTGCATCATCCGCTCCCGCTGCCCCGCCACGTCGAGCCCACCCTCGGTCGTCACCTCGTCGCGCCCCTCGGGCACCAGCATCGCGGTGTGCGGCCGAAGCCGGCACGCGATCTCGACCATCTCGTCCGTCGCCGCCATCTCCAAGTTCAGCTTCGCCCCCACCAGCGCCCGCAGCAGCTCCACATCCCGATCCTGGATGTGACGCCGATCCTCACGCAGATGCACCGTGATCCCGTCAGCCCCGCCAAGCTCCGCCTCGTGGGCAGCCCGCACAGGATCCGGCTCGGCGAGCCCCGTCTGCGCGCCTCGATACCGC
>JAUIFD010000026.1 GCA_030429485.1 Phycisphaerae bacterium
ACGTGAGGCCCGCGAGGTTGTTGAGCCCGTTGAAGTCGACATCCGGGTTGTCGCCGGCCATGGTGTTCTGCCCGCCACCTTCGGTATCGAAGAGGATGGAGAGCTTGTTGAAGTTCGACTCGAGCACGCCCGAGATGAACACGAAGAGCGTGCCGCCGTTCTCAACGACGTAGAGCCCGTCGAGTTCTGAGCCGTTGGCGCTGTCGGGTGCGGGGTCGGAGTTGTCGCCGTAGGAGGAGCGGTTGGTCTGCAGCGCGATCGCGGCGCCGTACGAGCTGTCGAGCGTGCCGTCGAGCGTCGGCGCCGTGCCGACAGAGACAGGCGTGATCTCAACCCACTGCTGACCAGCGACGGTGTTGAAGTCGGTCGCCGCGGGCGCGCCCTGGCCGGGCGTGCCGGCGGGCATGCCCGGGATCACCTGGTTCGACATGTCGTCGTACCCGCCTGAGGTGATCATCGCCATCATCTTGAAGGACCCGCCCGGGCTGCCGATCGAGGCCAGAGGGATCGCGAACTCCATGCCGGTCGTCACGGCAGCCGGATCGCCCCCGAGGTCGTTGGGATCGCACGGGTCGCCGCCGCCGACCGCGTCACCAAACTGCGTGGGGTTCTGCGCGACGTACAGCGCGGCGCCGTACGCAGCATCCTTCTGTCCATCGACCGTGATTTGGGCTTGGGCGAAGGTCGCGCTCATCGCGAGACCGGCAGCTGCAAGGACACGATTCGCTCTCATGTGGAGGCACTCCATTTGATTCAACGCGGACGCGCAAAAACAACGCACCGAGCGACAACGCACCCGGAGCGAGCGGATGGGTGTGCGTGCATCCACTCGTACGAATCAAATGTACCCGATCCCTGACCAACTGCCGAGCGAAAAGGCGAGTCGGGATGCCGCCCCGATCGACCGATAACTGATTCTGTCATCCAACGGTTCCATTGGTCCGCCCGCCCTGGTAGTCTGGAGCGGGGTAAGACGGACACCTGGAGACTTCAGCACAAAATCCCAAGGGTCCGACCGATGATCACAACCCGACGCGCGTTCACGCTCATCGAGCTGTTGGTGGTCATTGCGATCATCGCGCTCCTGATCGGGATCCTCCTTCCGGCCCTGGGTAAAGCCCGGGCGGCAGCACAGGGAGCGCGGTGCCTGTCCAACAACAAGTCCATGGGCATGGTGTTCACCCTCTACGCCAACGACTCGCAGGACTGGTACCCCCTCGTCCCGTTCACATCAAGCGCCCTCACCAACTGGCGCCGGCCCGACCCCCAGGGCTACCTCGACGAGCAATGGAACCGCGGCGGCCTCGCAGGCCTCTTCAGCCTCAACCAGATCGGCGACGCTGACCCACCGGGCGACGGCCAGAACAACGGGTGGGTCGGCAACGATGGGTCGCCCGAGAGCCAGCACTACGAAGACGGCAACGATGTCCCGCTCCTGCGCGCTTACCTCGAAGGGCTCGACGTGCTCACCTGCCCCGCCGACCGCGAGGACTTCTGGTGGGGTCCGGGGCATCGTGGCAACGGGCAGCGCACGCCCAACAACCGGCGCGCGACGAAGGCGCCCCGCGCGCCCGGCAACGAGACCGAAGTCGTCGCGTACAACATCAGCTACATGTACTACGCCGGTCTGAAGACCGACGAGGCCCGCGTGATCAACGCAGCCCCGCTCTGGGGCGACGAGACCAACGGGTACGACGTCAGTCTCGACGCGTTCTATGCGCTCGGCGGCTCGGCCGACCAGGTCGGCACCGAGCCCGGGCTCTACGCCGACGCCGACAACCACGGCAGCGCCGGCGGCAACTGGGTGTTCTCCGACGGGCACGCCCAGTTCCTCACCGGCAACATCAAAGACGAGTTCTTCTCCGACGACTCCACCAACCCCCAGAGCATCAACGCGATCTACCCCTACCGCTCCAACCGCATCCAGACCATCGACTGAGGCCGCGGAACGCGCGCTTGTGCGGTTGCGCGCCGCCAAGCCCGCGATCTGATCTGCGCGTCGATTACGCCGTGGGCCTTCCGCCGAGCGTTGTGCGTTTGCGCGCTGCAGAACTCCGTACAGAACTCGGAGATTCGCTGGCGAGCCCGGCAGCCTGGGTTACGTTTGGGTGTTCATCAACAGACCGTCGAGAGCGGCCGCGCTTGGAAGGCCTGGGGGCCATGAACCTCGGAAGCGACAGTCGGCACGTCAGCGACACATCCGCGTCGCTCCTGACCGCGCTCGCGATTGCTGCCGGCACCGCGTGCTACGCCGATCCCGTGCGTTTCGACAACGACGGCACGTTCGATTGGTCCGACGGTGTGTACCTGGACATGACCAGGCGCGCTGCGGCTCAGACCGGCCTTGATGCAGGTCGTGCGAGCTTCGAGTACTACTTGTGGCCGGACCCGTATTACTCGTACTCACATAAGTTCATTCGAGGTGCGACACCCGATGCACAGATTGAGGGCTATCCCGAGGCGACGGTTGAGCCAGCGGGGTCGCTTGTGCCGGACGCGTTTGCCAGTCGGATATTCGGTCGCTACTGGCAGACCCTGCAGGGCATCGGCATCTACTTCATGACCGGGGCATACCTAGAGACCTACTTCACGAAGACCTACCCCGCGGACAACATCCCCGGCCCACCCGAGTACATCGCCGCTCGCTTCGATCTCGCGGACGGGACGCACTACGGGTGGATGAGCCTCTCGCTCACCCACCTCACCGGCCCGGGCTTTCCCAACTGGGACTTCGACCTGCTCGCATGGGGCTACGAGACCGAGCCCGACACGCCGCTGCCCGCCGGCGCAGCACCGGCCCCCGGCGGCGCGCTGGCGGCGCTCGCCCTCGGCGCCGCAGCCGGCATGACGCGGACCAGGCGCGAAAACCGCGGCTAACCCTGCGTGTTGCTCCCCGCGCGGCGCGGGACGTCGGGCACCGGGTCCACCCAGCGTGAGTCCGCGAGGATCTCGTCGAGACGGGCCGACGCTTCGAAGGCGGCCTTGCGCTTCGACATCGCGCCCCACAGGCCAAACCAGAGCACCATCGCCACAGCGGTCGCGCCGCCAAGGCCCATGAGGGCGTACTTCGGGCGCTCGTCCATGATCGCCTCGGTGCCGCTCGTCGCGGGGTCGCTCACGACGGTGGAGTACCCGTCCCGCCGACGGGCGCGGCTCTCGTTCGCCTCGGCGACGATCGACGTGACGTAGGTCTCGAGCACGCGCTGGGTGTGTTCGCGACCGGGGCCACGGATCTCCAGGGTCAGATCGCCCGGCTGATTCGAAGCATGCACGAGCACGGGCTCGATCTCGGTCTTGACCGCTTCGGGTCTGGCAAGTTCGTCCATGCCGCGTCGCTGGAAGCGCCCGGCGGCGCGCTCGAGCGTGCGGGGGTGCATGAGCAGCTCTTCGTGGAACTGCTGCCACGCCTCGAACTGCGCGGGGTCTTCCGTGGCGTCGGGCGGCACCGCCGCTGCGAGGCGCGCCGAAGCCGTGTAGGTCGCGGGGGCGAAGTGCCCGGTGATGAGCCAGCTGATGCCGCCGAGCATGATGACCGTCGCGAGCATGAAGAACGTGACCGCCGACGCCGACGTGCGCGCTCGGGCCGCCTCGACTCGGCCGCGAGTCTCGTCGATCGCGCGTTTGGCGGCCGCAAGCTCACGCCGCTGCGAGAGAAGGCCATCGCACTGGGCGATGCGCTCCCGGAGCACTTCGTTGGCGACTCGGAGCTTCCGAGCGCGCGCTGTCACCGCCGACCGGTACCGCATCAACCGGTGACGCCGACGCTCGGCGCGTTCGCTGCCGCCCCGGTTCGATGCGGGCTGCTTGCCACCGTGCTCCGCGGCGTGCATCGCGGCGCGGACCTCGCTCTCGAGGCGATCGCGCTCGGCGCGGAACTCACGCCCCATGCGTTCGCGCTCCACCTCGAACTCGCGCTCGGCCCGCTCGCGATCGGCCTCAAACTCCTTCGCCAGCCGCTCGCGTTCCGCGTTGACCGCGTAGTCGACGCGCTCGTGCAGCGCCCGCTCATCGCCGCCAATCTGGTCGCGGTGGGCCTCGAGCTCGCCGGCGAGGCGGTCTCGCTCGCTGCGCAGTTCGCCGAGCGCTCGCTCGTGCTGCGTCTGAGCTTCCTCCAGTGCGGCAGTGAGGCGCTCGGTCTCGGCGCGGATGGGCTCCAGTTCATGCTGCGTGGCGCGAAGCGCCTCGAGCTCTGTCGCGAGGCGGTCCCGCTCCGCGCACGTCTCCTGATGCTCGCGCTCGTGTTGAGCCTGATGCGCCTCGAGCTCGCTCGCGAGGCGCTCACGCTCGTTGCGAAGCTCCGCCAGTTCCTCGGTGAGTTCCTCGGCGTTGGCCGCTTCGGCGGCGCGCCGGGCCTGCTCTTTGTACGCCTCTTTCAACCGCTCAAGTTGATCGCGCGTGACCTGCAGGTCGTTGGCGTTCCGCTGCGCCTCGTCGCGCAGTTCGTCGCGTTCGCGGGTCGCTTCCTCCGCGGCACGCTCCTGGTGCTCCATCTCCGTGCGCACGCGGTCGAGCTGTCCGGCGATGTCCGACGCCTCGCCTTCCAGCGCGCGGGCGCGCTCGTCGATCTCGCTGGCCTTGGCCTGCAGGCTCTCGGCACGCTCACCGATCTCGCGTTCGCGATCCTCGACCTCAGCAAGACGGCGCGACACTTCCTCGGCGCGAGACGCGGAGTCGCTCTCGGACTGGCTGAGTGCCGCGGACCGCTCTTCGGCCTCGCGCGCCTGCGCGTCGAACGCCTCACGCCGCTGGCGCAGCTCTTCGAGCTCCGTTTCCAACGTGCGCCGGTCCGACTCGAGGGCTGTCCTGGCTTCCTCGGCGAGGCGCTCGCGATCCTCCAGGCTCTTGGCCCGCTCCTCGAGCGTCTGCTGCATCTCGCGCTGCCGCTGCTCGGCCTGGCGCAGGTGTTCGAGCTGCGCCTCCACCTCCTGCAGCATGCGCAGCACATCGCCGCCCGCGCCCACGTCGCCGGTCGAGTCCGCCCACGCGCCTGGTGTGGGTCCGGGATTCGGATCGGTAGACGACACGAGTGGCGCAGCTCCTCCCGAGGCGCAGGACGACGAATCCAAACCCTGGGGGTGTATCGGCGTGTGGTCGGGGCGTCTGAACGCTCAGGGGCCGCGTTGTGTAGTCCGAGAACCTGGTTTCGCCAGGTCATCACAAGCCCAGGATTTCCCTTGGTCCCGAAGTTTCCTCGTCTTGTGCGAACAAGAGCCGGTACGATGGCGTTGCTGACCGATGGAGAAACCCGCGTGCGCCCCGGGCGTACTTGCGAACAGGAGGCACCCATATGGATCTTGCCAGCATCTCGCTTGTGAAGCCCGTTATCGCCCTCGTTGGCCTCGCGGCCGTTGGCGTCGGCGGGTACAACCTCGTCACCACCGGTTGCCCGCTCGGCACCTGCCAGGAGGAGGCTGCGGTGACCACCGCGGCGACCTCGACCGGCGATGAGTGTGCCCTCGGTTGCGGCAGCTGCGACGAGTCGGCGAAGACCGTCCAACTCGTCGCGGATGAGGCGAAGTCCTGCTGCGACAGCGAGGGCGCGACCCAGCTCGTCGCCGACGAGGCCAAGAGCGGATGCTGCGAGAGTGAAGCCGCCGCCGCGGTGCAGCTCGTCGCGGATAAGGCGACCGACTCGTGCGAGGGCAAGACCGACTGCTCGACTCCTTGCGAGGGCAAGGACGCAGCGACCGTCCAGCTCGTCGCCGCGGGCACCTGCGAGGGCAAGAGCGATTGCGCCGAGAAGAGTGACTGCTCCACCCCGTGCGAGGGCAAGGACGCAGCGACCGTGCAGCTCGTCTCCACGGAAGCCGCGACCGCTCCGTGCGGCGGCGGCGAAGACTGCTGCGGCGACTGCGCCGACGGGTGCGACGATGGGTGCCCGCTCGAGACCGCCCAGAAGGAAACCAAGACCGACGGCAACGGCTGATCACTGGGGTAAGCCCCCCGATCAGCCTTGTTGGTTTTGAGTTGATTGATCCCATGACGCCCCGCCTAGTGCGGGGCGTTATCTTGCGCGCACACGCCTCATTGCGCACATCTCGGGAGAGCCACATGGCGACTTTCCTGCTCAAGACCGAGCCGAGCACCTACTCCTACGCCGACCTCGTCCGCGACAAGCGCACGCACTGGGACGGCGTCCGCAACCCGGCCGCCCAGAGCCATATGCGGAAGATCGCGAAGGGCGACGAACTCCTGATCTACCACACGGGCGATGAGAAGCGCATCGCCGGTCTCGCGAAGTGCGTCCGTGGCGCCTACCCCGAGCCGGGGCATGAAGAGGAGACGACCGCGGCTGGTGATCCAAAGTTCGTGCTCTTCGACCTTGCGCCCGTGAAAGCCGCGGGTGATGGGGCGACGCTCAAGGTGATCAAGGCGGATGAGCAGTTCGCGGAGTTTGCGCTCGTGCGTCAGGCACGCCTGAGCGTGATGCCCGTGCCGCCGAAGATCGACCGCGCGCTGCGCAAGCTCGCGAGCCTCTGACCGTCTAGTCGATCACGATCGACGCTGGATCGAAGTCCGGCTTGGGAGGCATCGGGGCCATCTCCTCAAGCGTGCGCCGCAGGATGGTCGAGATCGCCCAGTTGCGGTACCACTTGCGGTCCGCGGGGATCACAAACCAGGGCGCGTCGTCGGTCGAGCAACGGGCGAGCGCCGTTTCATACGCCGCTTGGTAGTCGTCCCAGTGCTTGCGCTCCGCGAGGTCGCCGGGCTCGAACTTCCACTGTTTCTCCGGCTCCGCGAGCCGCGCCATGAAGCGCTCCCGCTGCTCCTCTTTCGAGATGTGCAGGAAGAACTTGCGGATCACTGTCCCCCGCGCAGCGAGCAACCGCTCGAACGCGTTGATCTGCTCGTACCGCCCGCTCCACACCGCCTCAGGCACGAGCGAGTGCACGCGCACGACCAGTACGTCCTCGTAGTGCGAGCGGTTGAACACGCCGATCATGCCCACGCCGGGGGTGTGCCGATGCACCCGCCAAAGGAAGTCGTGCGCCAGCTCACGCTCGGTCGGACGCTTGAACGACGTAACCTCCACGCCCTGTGGGTTGAGCCCGCCGAGCACGTGGCGGATCGTGCCGTCCTTACCGCCCGCGTCCATGCCCTGCAGCACAACGAGCAAGGCCCGCTTGCCCTCAGCGTAGAGACGACGCTGGAGCAGCTTCATCGCTTCGATGTTGTCGGCAAGCTCCGCCTCGGCACGCGCTCGCTCGTCTTCCTTCGATCCGGAGAGCCCCGGCGTGCGCTGCGGATCGATCGACGCGAGGGTCACGCCCGTATCGGGCGCGACGACGTGCAGGTCGTGAGCGTGCATCGCTGGAGCGTACCGCGCCGCTAGTTGGCCGCACTCTCCGGGATCGCGGAGCCGACGACCGCCGCAGCCCCCATGAGCAGAAACTGCATGCCCATCGCCATGAGGATGAGCCCCATGAAGCGTGTGAAGATCCGCTGAAGGTCGCGCGAGAAGTACTTGCCCGCTTCGAGCACCGCGAGCAGGCAGAGCCCGGTCGCCACCACGCCCGCGCCCGCGGCGACCAGCGCGACCCAGGGCACGGGGCCGGTGCCGTTGGTCGCGAGTGTGATCATCGTGGTGATCGTGCCCGGGCCGGCGACGAGCGGCATGGCGAACGGGATGAGCAGGTTCTCGCGGATGGCGACCTCGTCAGCCAGTCGCTCGTGTTCTTCTGACTTGGCGCCGCGGAGCATGTTGTATCCCATCGCGCCGATGATCACGCCGCCCGCCGCGCGGAAGGCGTCGATCGACACGCCGAAGACGTGCAGCACCGCGCTGCCCGCGATCGCCGAGCCGAACAGGATCGCCGCGATGAAGAGGCACGCGATCAGCGCCGCATGCCGTTGGCGCGCCCGCGGGAGCGGTGAGACCATGTTCTGGAAGATCGGCGCCGTCCCTACGGGGTTCATGATGGCGACGGTCGTCACGATGGCGCTGATGTACTCAGACCTCACACTCGACCGTATGCTGACTGACGCGGGCGAGGCCGGCTCGTCTGCGAGAGCGGTGCGCGTGAAAGGAGCGTCCATGCCCGAGGCGACCCTCTACCGGTGGGAGGATCTTGAGCAGGACCACCCGATGGCGTTGATCGACCGTCGGCGGGTCATGGGCGATCGGATGATGATCTCGGAGGTGCGATTGCATCAGGGGTTCGCCATCGCGAGCCACCGGCACGACAACGAGCAGTTCGTGGTAATGCTCGCCGGTCGGGCCAGGTTCACGATCGGCGAGGGGGTGGACGCGCGCGTGCAGGATGTGCGTGGAGGTGAGGTGCTGCACCTTCCCGGCGGCGTGCCGCACGCGTGCGAGGCAATCGAGGAGTGCCTGATTCTCGACCTCTTCAGCCCGGTGAGCGCGACGACGGGTGTCGACACGACGCCCCCGCGTTAGCGGCCCCGGCGCGCCCTGAGTTCCCCTTGGTTGGGCCATGCGCTATCGCCAGTTTCCTTGCAAAGTCCTGAAAACGGTGTACGCCCTTGTGAGGAGCGCCCTCGCTCCGTAGGGAGGCCGTCATGCATGCTGTTTGCCGCGTTGGAATCGTCGCGCCCCTCATTCTCGCCGGCGCATCAGCGATGGCCGACGAGATCTTTCAGTCGGTGAACGCCGACCTTGATCCGGCCCCGTTCTTCTGGGGAGCGCCGAGCGGCACGATCGGGTGGTACTGGACTCCCGCAAGCGATGTGACGCTCGCCGGCGTGCAGACCAAGCTCACCTCAGGTTTCAACAACATCAACAACAACTTCACGTTCACCACGACCCTCTACACCGATCGTCCCGCGGCGGGTGGGTCCGCGTTGGGGAGCTTCGACTGGCACGGCACGACCTTCGTCGATGGCCCTTGGCTCGGCGGGTCCTTTGCCAGCGCCCTCGATCTCATCGGTGGAACCACCTACTTCGTGGGCTTCTCAGGCTTCGAGCAGGCGATCGGCAGTCTCGGGTCCAACAGCGGCGCAGGCGTCAACTGGATTGAGGACCCCGCCGCGACCGGTGCCCAGAACCTCGGCGCAGGCTCCGGCTATACGGGCGTCGGGTTCGACGCGCAGATGAACACCGGGACAGACGCCGCGAATATCGACTCGCCGATCCTGCGGTTCATCCAGGTGCCGACGCCGGGGACACTCGCGATCGGGAGCGTCGCGCTCTTCGCGTGCCGCCGCCGTCGGGAGCAACTCGGCTAACGACCGGGGTTGGACCGTTCGACTTCGGTGATCGCATCGACGATCAGCACGGGTCCGTTGCGCCCCGCATGCCATCGCCCGATGAGGCGCAGACGCCCGCTCCGGCGTTGTTGGTACGCGTCGTTGCTCGCCAGCACGAGCGTGCCGCCGTCCGCCGTGCGCAGGTGCTCCAGCCCGCCGACCTCGGGATCAACGACGATCCGCTCGTGCAGGGAAGGTCGCACGCGCGCCCAGACCGTGCGATCGTCCCGAGGGTCATCCGAAACACGCACACCGATGCCCTCCCACGAGTAATCGGTCGGGTTGGCGTCAACCCACATGTACCGAGTGCGCGAGATCGGGGCTTCGAGCGCGACGATCTGTCCACGGGGTTCCAACTCCAGCAAGTCTGCTGCGCCAATCCGCTGGGCGGCGGGCTCTCCAACGGGCGAGAACTTCGCACGCTCTCGCCAGATCGGATCGCCGCCGATCAGTCCCTGCACGTTCTCCTCAAGCACGACCCCGCCGGTCGGGCGCTCGATCACAGCCATGAGCCAGGGCGTCACGGAGTCGCCGTGGTCGACCTCGCCGAACGCTGCGGCGGTTTGATACGTGATCGCGTCGAATCGGATCGATGCAGCATCGCGGTCACCGCTGACGCCCTCGATCGTAAACCCGTTCGAGTTGAACGAACGACCGCCGAAGATAAAGACAACCGCGGTTGACTCGAAATCCGCCCGCGGCGGCATGGCCCACCCCTGCCCGGCTCGCTCCACACGCTCGCCCATGTGCTCGGTCCACACCTTGTCAAACGCTTCCTGTGTGGTCGCCAGTTCGTAGCGAGGCTCGACCACATCGGACGTGCGCCCGGTCATGGTGAAGAGCACCCGGAGCGGCGCCTCCTCCTGCGCGCCGGCCGAAGGGGCAAGGGCGGCGATCGGCAGCGTCAGGGCGGCGAGCATGGTGAGCAGTCGCGGCATGGGCGGTCTCCTTTGCCGCATTCTCCCCCAAGAGGGCGGCTTGGAATGTAAATGCCGAGTAACAGGGCGCGGCCCCGGTATGCTGGCGTGATGATCAGAGCATTGGTCGGCGTGGTGTTGCTCGCGGTGGGTTCGTGGTGCGGTGCGCAGGACGACCCGTGGGCGGAGTTTGTGCGCACGGCGGAGGCCGACCACGGGGAGGCGGGGCGTGTGGCGGCCGCGTTTCTCGCCGAGCACCATCCGGAGCGCGACGCCGACATCGATGGTGATTTGCTCAAGGAGAATCTGGACTACGCGCTCCGTGCGCGCGAGGAGTTCCCCTGGGCGCGCGATCTGCCGGAGGAGCTTTTCCTCAACGACGTGCTCCCCTACGCGTCGCTCGATGAGACGCGCGAGCGCTGGCGCCCGGCGATGTACGAGCGCTGCCGGGCGATCGTGAAGGACTGCACCACGCGCACCGAGGCCGTGCAGGCGCTCAATCGCGAGCTCTTCAACGAGATCAACGTGCACTACAACACGGGGCGCAAGCGTCCCAATCAGAGCCCGAGCGAGTCGGTCGCGCAGGGGCGCGCGACATGCACGGGCCTCTCGATCATCCTGGTCGACGCGTGCCGATCGGTCGGCATCCCCGCGCGCATCGCGGGCGTGGCGAACTGGGCCGACGACCGCGGGAACCACACGTGGGTGGAGGTGTGGGACAACGGGTGGCACTTTACCGGGGCGGACGAGTTCGACGCGAAGGGGCTCAACCGCGGGTGGTTCGTGGGCGATGCGAAGCGCGCGACCGAGGGCGATCCGGAGCACGCGGTGTGGGCGACGTCCTGGGCCGACACGGGCGCGCATTTCCCGATGGTGTGGGACCGGCGCGACCGCACGGTGCCCGGGGTCGACGTGACCGCGCGGTATGCGCCGCGCGAGGTCGAGGCGCCCGAGGGGCGCACGTTTGTGCGCGTGTGGGCGACCGACGGCGGCGAGCGCATCGCGGCGGACGTGGACGTGCTCGGGGCGGGTGGCGAGGCGGTCGAATCCGTGCGCACGCGGGCGGGGACGGCTGACCTCAACGACATGCCGACGATCGCGCTCGGCGATGGTGAGGCGGCGGTGCGCGTGCGCGTCGGCGACGAGGCACGCACCGGACACGTGCGCACGCCGGATGGCCCGACGCTCGACATCGCGTGGGATCGGCTCGCGATGTCCAGGTCGGACGCCGAGGCGCTTGTGGATCGCGTGTTTCAAGAGCGGTGCGCACAGATCACGGAGGAGCGAGCGGGCGAACTCAAGGACGCGACGATCGAAGCGGGGGGGCACAAGCTCCGCCTGCTCGAGAAGACGTTCGGCGAGGCGCCGGAGGGCGAGCGATCGCTCTGGATCTCGATGCACGGCGGCGGTGGCGCGCCGACGGAGGTCAATGACCAGCAGTGGCAGAACCAGATCAAGCTGTACGAGCCGAGCGAGGGGATCTACATCGCGCCGCGCGCACCGACCGACACGTGGAACCTGTGGCACCAGGCGCACATCGACCCGCTCTTCGACCGCTTGATCGAGAGCTACGTCGCCGCGCGCGGCGTGGACCCGGACCGCGTGTACCTCATGGGCTACTCGGCGGGCGGTGATGGTGTCTTCCAGCTGGCGCCGCGCATGGCCGACCGCTTCGCAGCCGCCGCCATGATGGCGGGGCACCCGAACGAGACCTCGCCGCTCGGGCTGCGCGACTTGCCGTTTGCACTCCTGATGGGCGGAGACGACAGCGCGTATGAACGCAACGCCCAGGCGAAGAAGTGGGAGGACGAGCTCGACGCGCTGCGCGAGCAGGACCCGGGCGGATACCCGCACCGCGTGATCATCTACGAGGGGCTCGGGCACTGGATGCAGCGGCGTGACGCGGAGATCCTGCCGTGGATGGCGGAGCACACGCGCGTCGCGTGGCCCGACCGCGTCGTGTGGCGGCAGGACGACGTGACCCACACGCGCTTCTACTGGCTTGCGGTGCGCCCCGAGGACGCGAAGGAGCGCTCGACGATCGTCGCGAGCGTCGAGGGTCAGCGGATCGTGATCGAGAGCGAGGACGTGCGCCGAGTGACGCTACGTCTGCGGGATGGCTTGGTGGATCTGGACCGTCCGATCGAGGTGGTGGCGAACGGCGAGGTGGTGTTCGAAGGGCATGTGGCGCGGACGGAGCGGGCGGTTCGCGACTCCCTGGGTGAGCGGAACGAGCCCGGGACGGCGGCGACCGCGACGCTGGACGTTGCCTGGTAGCGGGGGAGTGGCCTGGCCGCCCGGCTTCGCGCCGCCCTCGCCGGGTCCATCGCAAAGGGTGGCTCGTTTGACTACGCCGCCCGCTCGGCGACGCTGACGTTCGCCGGGCGGTCAACTTGGTCCGATTCACGCATGCCCCCTCGCGGGGCATGTTCTTTTGGATCGCCCCGCACGGCCCAGCACGCGCTCGCCGTGCTCCAGAACGGGTGCCGAGCGCCCGGTATGACGCGCGTCCCTCGGCGCCAGGGGCACCGCGTATCTGACCGGAAGCTTGTGGTCCAATAAAGTAGTGATCTTTTGGCTGCTGCTGCCACTGGCATAGTTTTTTTCTACTTTTGGTGGCGGCATCCACCTTTCGGAGTTTCGGTCGCAGTATCTTCGCCGCCGGAGAGAGCGCGGCATCCCCGCACGAGAACAACACAGAGACGACCCCGGCGAGCCATGTGAGCGTGCCGGGGTTTTGTGTTGTCCCGATCACGGCGGTCGCCGCTCGGGGGAAGTTTGTTCATGGGGCTCACTCGCCCCGAGAGAGACAAGGAGCAATCGGACAATGCAGAACGTGACGAAGACTCTGTTTGGTGGCGCGCTGATGGCCGCGGGCATGACCGCACACGCGCAGACTTTCATCTATCAGGACTCGAGTTCGGACAACGCGTATTCGTCGATCGCATACTCCTACGCGTACGGGGGTGCGTACGACTTTGCGGCTCGCCCGGCGGCGCTCAACACCTTCAGCAGCGGGTTCCTCCCCGTCACTGGGACCACGACGATGTCGACATCGCAGACCTCGACGTCGATGGGCGTCTCTGCCTCGTGGGCGGGCGACGGTTCATATGGCTTTGGCGGCGGTAATGCCAATCTGGTGCAGTTCTTTGAAGTCAGCGCGGATGGCAGTATCAACGTGAGTTGGGATGTCTCCGGCACCGACGGATGGGGCTTTGCGTTCATCGATGTCTACAACGGCGCCAACCTGTTCCTTTGGGACGGCATCGGCGGCGATCCGCTCACGGGCTCGGTTGATGTTCCGGTAACCGCCGGAACGGAGTACGGGATCCGTATCTACGTTTTCCCCTACATCTACGACGCCAACAGCACGAAGTCGGTCGTGGCCACGATCCCGTCCGCGGGTTCGGTGGCGGTGCTCGGGCTCGCGGGCCTGACCGCGACCCGTCGCCGGCGCTAGCAGAACGACGCCAGTTGTTGTGATACCATCGCACGCCCCCGCGTTGAGCGGGGGCGTGTTTCTTGATCACCCGCCCAGTTCGGCCGATCCCGTACGTCGGCTTGTCACAGATCGGACTCCATGCCCACGGACCCCTTCGCCGGCGCGAGCGTCAAGCGAGCGCAGACCGTGCAGTCGGTGCGCCAGCACCTGCATCACGGGCGCGACGACGCGGCGTTCAAGGAGCTCGAGGGGCTTTCGGGCAAGCTCCGGGCCGACCCTGAGCTGCAGTTCCTCCGGGGGCTCGTGCTCGAGCGGAAGCGGCGATTCGCACAGGCGATCGAGTGCGCTCGACAGTCGGTCGAGGCGCTTGAACATGTCGACCCCATGCTCCTGATCGCGCGGTGCTATCGCGGCATGGGCGAGACAGAGAAGGCGCTCCGGTGGTGCGACAGGGCCGCCAAGGTGCGCCCGGACCTGGAAGTGGTGGGCCTGCTCCGCGCCGGAACCCTGGAGGAAGCGGGGCGGTTCGGCGAGGCGACGGAGGTGCTCGCGCCGATCGCGGAGGCGTACGACGGTGCGAACAAGCCCTACCCGCTCGGGCTGGGCGTGGAGTGGTCGAAGCTGCTTGTGCAGAACAAGCGGTACGAGGAGGCGATCCGCTTGATCGACCAGACGCTCGAGCGACCCGACATGCCGCCCGCGGGCCTGGCCCAGCAGTACTACTTGAAGGCCAAGGCCGCGGACCGCATGAAGGACTTTGACGCGGCGTTCACGACGGCGACGGAGGGCAACGAGGTCGGGCGGATCGAGTTTGACCCGGCGATCTACGAGAGCCAGGTCTCGATGCTGATCGAGAACTGGTCGCGCGAGAGCATGAAGGACTTCCCGCTCGCGGCGTGCGATTCGGAACTGCCGGTGTTCGTCGCGGGCATGCCGCGGAGCGGGACGAGCCTGATCGATCAGATCATCGACGCGCATCCGAAGGCGGCGGGCGTGGGGGAGCTCTCGAGCATCGAGAAGTTCGCCATCGACCTGAGCCACGACTACGACCCTTCGGTGGCGCCGCCGGAGTGCTTCGGGCGGTTTCAGCAGAAGCAGTGGACGCGGATCGCGAATCAGTATGTGCGCGAGGTGAAGAAGCTCGCGCCGGCGGGCGCGGAGCGCGTGGTGAACAAGGCGCTGGGCAATAACAAGCTCGTCGGTCTCATCGCACGCCTGTTCCCGAAGACGCGGATCATCCACGCGATCCGCGACCCGCGCGACGTGGCGATCAGTTGCTACATGGGCGGGTTCAACAACCGGATGCACCCGTGGACAACCCGAATCGAGTGGGCCGCAGCGGCGTGGGCGCAGTCACACCGCATGATGCAGCACTGGAAAGAGGCGCTCGACGTGCCGATCCTGGACGTGCACTACGAGCGGCTCGTCGCCGATCCGGAGCGCGAGTTCCCGCGCATCATCGGCTTCCTCGGGCTTGAGTGGGACGACCGGTGCTTCGAGTTTCACAAGACCCGGCGCACAGTGCGAACACTCAGCTACGACCAGGTCAACCGTCCGATCTACAAAACGAGCGCCGGGCGCAACGCGAACTACGCGGAGCACATCGCGGGCATCGCGTTTCCGGCTTACGACCCGTCGTAGGTAGGCGGGTCGAACGTGCGGGTGGCGATCGCGGCTTGGTAGAGCAAGAGCGACGTCGCGACCCCGAGGTTGAGTGAGTCGGTGCCGGGGGTCATGGGGATGGCAAGGGTGGTGTCGCAGAGCGCGCGCTGGGCATCGGTGAGCCCCTTGCGTTCTTCGCCGACCATCACGATCGTGCGCGGCGCATAGTCGTGGCGGTCGAAGCGCTGCGCGCCGAGGGGGCAGGCCCCGACGACGGAGAAGTCGAATCGGCGCGCCCAGGCGCGCAGGGCGTTGGGCCCCGTCCGGACCATGCGGAGCCCGAAGATGCCGCCCATGCTCGCGCGGATGACGTTGGCATCGAAGGGGTCGAATGCGCCGGCGAGGGTGATGACGCCGGTGACGCCGAAGGCCGACGCCGAGCGGAGCACGGTGCCGAGGTTGCCGTAGGCGCGCACGCGGTCGACCGCGACCCAGAGCTCACGGGGCCCTGGAGCGGTGAGCGGGCTCCATGGCGTCTCGATGACGGCGCCGAGCCCGGAGGCGCGTTCGTCGGGCGCGAGGCGGCGGAACCTACCTCGCGCTCTACCAGGCGCAGGACCCCGCCGCGGACATCACCGGCGAGGGCGACATCAACACCAACGACTTCTTTGCCTATCTCGCCGCGTATCAGGCGGGATGCAACTGACCGACCGCCCCAGATGCCCGACGGGGTGTCTGGGGGCTTTCCGTCTCGTCGTATCTCGCGGAGCTCCTGGGCCTCGGGGTCTGAGCCCCTTGACCTCTGGAGACACCCCGCCCTACGCTCCGCCCGTGACAATCTCGACGCACCATCACCACCACGCCCATACTCGACTCAGCCGGTGCTGACGTGGTGATCGATCGCTGATCCCAGGACCAGACGCCGGCTTCGGGCCGGCGTCGCGCGTTTTGGGCATCCGCCCCGCGGCCGGCTCGGAGCCCGAGCAGGAGCCGCCCGATGGAACAAGCCCGCCCCATCCGACTCGCGATCCCGAAGGGACGCATGTACGACGGCGTCTCGCGCCTGCTTCGCGACGCGGGCGTGCCGCTCGCCGCGGGCTCGCGCGACTACCGCCCCTCGATCGCGCTGCCCGGGTTCGAGGTCAAGATCCTCAAGCCGCGGGCGATCGCCGAGATGCTGCACATGGGCGCACGCGACGTGGGCTTCGCCGGGCTCGACTGGGTGCGCGAGTCCGGCGCTGATTTGGTGGAAGTGCTCGATACCGGGCTCGACCCCGTGCGCCTCGTCGCCGCCGCTCCGGAGTCAATTCTGGAAGCGGGCAAACTTCCGAGCCGGCCCCTGGTCGTCGCGTCGGAGTATGAACGCCTGGCGGGCGCATGGATCGAGGAGCGCGGGCTCGACGCCACGCTCCTGCGGTCGTACGGCGCGACGGAGGTGCTGCCTCCGGACGACGCGGACTGCATCGTCGATAACACGGCAAGCGGGGCGACGCTCGTCGCGAACGGGCTCCGGATCGTGGGCGAGTTGATGACGTCGTCCACGCGGCTCTTCGCCTCCACCGACGCGATGCGCGATCCGGCGCGCGTCGAAGCGATCGAGCACCTCGCCATGCTCCTGCGCTCGGTGCTGGAGGCACGCGGGCGTGTGATGCTCGAGGTCAACGTGGAGCGCGAGGCGCTCGAAGCGGTGATCGGGGTCATGCCTTGCATGCGCGAGCCGACCATCTCGCCGCTGCGTTCATCGTCGGCGTTCGCGGTGAAGGCCGCGGTGCCCAGGTCGGAGCTCGCGCAGGTGATCGCCTCGATCAAGCGCCGCGGCGGGACGGACATCGTGGTGTCCACGCCGGAGCAGATCGTCCCATGAGCGCACACCTCCAGGACACGCCCGCCGTTCCGATCCGGTGTGCGAGCCGCGTGGCGGGGCTTTCCGCCTACCGCCCGCCGGCGCCCGACGCACGCATCCGCTACCGCCTCGATGCGAACGAAGGCCCGAGCATTCCTGACGCTGGCGATCTGCCAGCGATGGATGCCGAGCGTGTGCGTCGCTACCCGCGTGCGGCCGAGCTCGAGGCGACGATTGCGCGCACGAGCGGCGTGGAGGCGTCGCGCGTCATCGTCACCAACGGCGCCGACGACGCGATCGACCGCGTGTGCAGCTCCATGCTCGAGCCGGGGCGCACGCTCGTGACGCATACGCCGACGTTCGAGATGATCGGGCTGAGCGCGCGCCTCGCCGGTGGGCAGGTCCGCACCGTGCCGTGGATGACTGGTGAGTTTCCCGAGGGAGCGCTCGCGGACCTCATCGACGCCTCGACCGGCGTCGTCGCGCTGGTGAGCCCGAACAACCCGACCGGTCGCATGATTCCCACGCCTTCGCTTGTGCGCATCGCGCGGTCGGCTGCAAGCGTCGGCGCGGTCGCGATGATCGACCTGGCGTACGTCGAGTTTGCCGACGAAGACCCGACCGGCGTGCTGCTCGATGAACCGAACGCCGTGCTTGTGCGCACCTTCTCGAAGGCGATGGGGCTCGCGGGTTGCCGCGTGGGATACGCGATCGCCCCCGTGCCGATCGCGGAGTGGATGCGTGCGGTCGGCGGGCCGTATCCGGTTGCCGGCGCGTCGCTGCGGCTGGCGGAGTGGGCGCTCGGGCGCACCGCGCCCCGTGCGGCGTACATCAGTCGCGTCCGCGAGGAGCGGGCGTCGCTGACGCGGTTGCTCGCGACGCTCGGGGCCGAGCCGCTCCCGAGCCAGGGCAACTTCGTGCTCGCGCGTTTCCGTGACGCAGCAGGCGTGCGCGAAGGGCTTGCCGATCGCGGCATCGCGGTCCGTGGTTTCTCGAAGCCGGACCTGGGGGCGTTCCTGCGCATTTCCCTCCCCGGGGATGAAGCCGTGTACGCCGCGCTGGAGACCGCGCTGCGCAGCGTGCTGCCGGAGGATGAGTCATGAACGAGCGACGGGCGCGCGTGACGCGCGAGACGAACGAAACGAAGATCGAAGTCGAGCTCACGCTCGATGGCGATGGCACTTGCACCGCCGACACCGGGCTCGGCTTCCTCGATCACATGCTCGATGCGCTCGTCCGGCATGGGCGCATGGGGCTTGCCATCCGGTGTAAGGGCGATCTGCGCGTGGACGATCACCACACGGTCGAGGACTGCGCCCTCGCACTGGGGCGTGCGATCGACGAGGCGCTCGGCGATCGGCGAGGCATCGCTCGCTTCGGGCACGCGTACGCGCCGCTCGATGAAGCCCTCGCCCGCGTGGTCGTCGATCTCTCGGGGCGCCCGTTCGCCTCGTGCAATCTCGGGTTGATGCGCGATCGCCTGGGCGACGTGTCGTGTGAGAACCTGTCGCACTTCTTCGAATCGCTGGCGGTCACTTCGCGGGCGACCATCCACGCCGAGGTGCTCACGGGCGTCAACGACCACCACCGCGCCGAGGCCGCGTTCAAGGCGCTGGCGCTCGCGATCCGCCAGGCCGTGGCGCGCGACGGGTCCGGCGCCGTGCCTTCCACAAAGGGGTCGCTCTGATGCGCAGGGTCGCCATCGTGCAGACCGGCGTGGCGAACACCGCGTCGGTGGTCGCCGCCATGCGCCGGTGTGGCGCTGAGCCGACCGTCACCGACGACACCGGCGCGATCGCTGGCGCGACGCACGTGGTGCTCCCGGGTGTCGGCGCGTTCGGTGCGGGCATGGCGTGCCTGCGTGCCACGGGGCTCGATCGCGTGCTGAGTGAGCGCATCGCACAGGGGCGTCCGACACTCGCGGTCTGCCTCGGGCTTCAGTTGTTGTGCCGAAGCTCGGAGGAATCGCCCGGCGTCACCGGGCTTGGGGTCTTGGCGTGCGATGTGGGCGAGTTTGCGCCGACGGTGCGCGTGCCGCAGTTCGGGTGGAACCGCGTGCAAGGCGGCGCGCCGGGCGGCGTGATCGAAACGGGGTACGCGTACTTCGCCAACTCGTTCCGCATCGCGAGCGCGCCGCCGGAGTGGACACCATCGACCGCCGAGCACGGCGGGCGGTTTGTCGCGGCGCTCGAACGAGGCGCGGTCGTGGGGTGTCAGTTTCACCCGGAGCTCTCCGGCGCGTGGGGGCTCGCGCTGGTGCGCCGTTGGCTCGCGATGGAAGGAGCGACACCTTGCTGACGCGAAGGATCATCCCGTGCCTGGATGTTCGCGACGGGCGCGTGGTCAAGGGCGTGCGGTTTTCGGGGCTGCGTGACGCGGGCGACCCGGTGGAACTCGCAGCACGTTACGAAGCCGAGGGCGCCGACGAGATCGTGATCCTGGACGTCGCCGCCACGCCCGATCAGCGGCAAACGTGCTGCGAGACAGTTGCGCGTGTGCGAGCGAGCATATCGATCCCGCTCTCTGTGGGCGGCGGAGTGCGCGCACTGGTGGATGCCGAGCGGCTGCTGTCGGTGGGGGCGGACAAGGTTGCGCTCAACACCGCTGCGGTGCGCCGCCCGGAGATCCTGCGCGAGCTTGCCGATCGCACGGGTCGTCAGTGCGTGGTGCTCGCGGTGGATGCGGTGCAGTGGGCGCACGGGTGGCGCGTTGCGGTGCGATCGGGAGCTGAGCACACGGAGCTCGATGCGGTGGAGTGGGCGGGCGTCGGCGAAGCGCTCGGCGTGGGCGAGGTGCTCCTGACGAGTTGGGACCGTGATGGCACGGGCGACGGGTACGACATTGCGCTCCTACGGGCGGTCGCGTCGCGCGTGCGGGTGCCGATCATCGCGTCGGGCGGCGCGAAGGGGCCGGCGCACATGATCGAGGCGTTCGAAGCGGGCGCTGATGCGGTGCTCGCGGCGTCGATCTTCCACGACGCGGCGATGTCGATCGGAGAAGTGAAGGACGCCCTCGCGGAGCGGGGCGTGGAGGTGCGCCGATGATCGTTCCCTCGATCGACCTGATGGATGGCAACGCGGTGCAGCTCGTCGGCGGGAAGGAGAAGGTGCTCGACGCGGGCGACCCGATCCCGATCGCGGAGCGCTTCGGGATGGTGGGCGAGATCGCGGTGATCGACCTCGACGCGGCGCTCGGGCGTGGATCGAACGCCGATCGGATTCGGGAGCTGGTGCGGATGGCGCCGTGCCGCGTGGGTGGCGGGATACGGGACGTTGACGCCGCGATCGAATGGCTCGACGCGGGCGCGCGCCGGGTGATCCTCGGCACGGCGGCAACGCCCGAAGTGCTGCGCGAGCTCCCGCGCGAGCGTGTGATCGCGGCGCTCGACGCGCGCGACGGCGAGGTGGTGACGGAAGGGTGGACGCGCCGCACGGGCGATACGGTCGAAGCGCGCATCGCGGAACTCAGGCAATATGTGAGCGGGTTTCTGGTGACGTTTGTCGAGCGCGAAGGGCGGATGGGCGGCCTGCCGGATGAGCGGATCGCCGAACTCGCCAGGCTCGCGGCTCCGGCGAAGCTGACCGTCGCCGGCGGTGTGCGCACGCCGGAGGATATCGCCATCGCGGACCGGGCGGGGTGCGATGCGCAGGTCGGCATGGCGCTGTATACGGGCGCGTTCGACCTGGCGGCGGGGTTCTGTGCGCCGTTGCGGTCGGACCGCGCCGACGGCCTGTTCCCGACGCTCGTGTGCGATCCCTCGGGGCGTGCGCTCGGGCTCGCGTACTCCAATGTGGAGAGCGTGCGCCGGGCGCTTGAGCTGCGCCAGGGGGTGTACTACTCGCGTTCGCGCGCCGGGGAGTGGATCAAGGGCGCCACCTCCGGCGATACGCAGGAGCTGATCGCGATCGATGCGGACTGCGATCGGGATGCGCTGCGATTCACCGTGCGCCAGAGCGGGCGAGGGTTTTGTCATCTGGGCACGGCGACATGCTTCGGCGAGGAGCGCGGGCTCGCGGCACTCGATCGCACGATCGCTGCGCGATTGGAGGAGGCGCCGAGCGGTTCGTATACGGCGCGGTTGCGCGATGAGCCTGGGTTGCTCGCGAGCAAGCTCGCGGAGGAAGCTCGGGAGCTGATCGAGAGCACCGACGCGGCGCACGCGGCGGAGGAGGCGGCGGACGTGATGTACTTTGCGCTCGTCGCGGCGCGGGCGCGGGGGGCGTCGCTCGAGCACATCGAGCGGGCTCTTGACCGGCGCACGACACGGGTTACGCGCCGCGCCGGAGATGCGAAGATCGAGGAGGCGGGATCGTGACGGGGAGCGACGGGACATTCCGGTTGCGACGCGCGAGCGCGGAGGAGTTTGCCGGCGTGCAGCACGCCGAGCCCGTGGACTCGGCGACGTTGCGCGCAGCGGGGGAGATCGTGGAGCGTGTGCGCACGGAGGGGAGTGCAGCGGTGCGCGAGTACGCGGAGCGGTTTGGCGAGCGCGCGCCGGGGGAGGTGCTGGTGCTCGGTCGCGACGCGATGCACGCGGCGCTGGACGACGTGACGGCGGAGGAGCGGGGGCTGCTTGAGCGGGCGGCGGGGCGGATTAAGGCGTTTGCGCGGGCGCAGCGGGAGGCCGTGCGCGAGGTCGATGTGGCGATTCCGGGCGGGCGCGCGGGGCACACGGTCGAGTGTGTGGAGGCGGCGGGGTGCTACGCGCCGGCGGGTCGGCATCCGCTGCCTTCGAGCGTGCTGATGACGGCGGTGACGGCGAGGGTGGCGGGGTGTGCGCGGGTGGTGGTTGCGTCGCCCGGCGCACATCCGACGATGCTCGCGGCGGCGGCGATCGCGGACGCGGACGAGTTTCTTGCGGTGGGCGGCGCGCACGCGATCGCGGCGATGGCGTTTGGGATTGAGTCGCTTCCGGCGGTGGATGTCGTCGTTGGGCCTGGCAACCGGTGGGTGACGGCGGCGAAGCGGGTGGTGTCCGGGGCGGTGGGGATCGACATGCTCGCCGGGCCTTCGGAGGTGCTGGTGATCGCGGATGAGTCGGCGGACGCGGCGCTCGTCGCGGCGGACCTTCTGGCGCAGGCGGAGCACGACCCGGATGCGCGCGTGGTGCTTGTGTCGACGTGCGAGGCGCTTGTGCTCGCGGTTGAGGAGGAGGTTGGTCGGCAGGGGCCGGCGCTTGCGACATGGGAGACGGCGAGCGCCTCGCTTCGGGCGGCGCTGTGCTGTGTGGTCGGGTCGATCGAGGAAGCTTGTGTGGTTGCGGATCGCGTCGGCACCGAGCACCTGCAGATCGTGACGCGCGACGCCGACGAGGTGGCACAGCGCATTCGGCATGCGGGGGCGGTGTTTGTCGGCGCGGGCGCCGGCGTCGTGCTGGGTGACTTCGGCGCCGGGCCGAATCACACGCTCCCAACCGGCGGGACGGCGCGGTACAGCGCCGGGCTCTCGGTGATGCACTTCCTGCGTATGCGCACGTGGCTTCGGATGGACGACCTTGCGGCTGCCGAGCCGATCGTCCGCGACGCGATGGCGCTTGCCGCACTCGAGGGGCTCCCTGCGCACGGCGCCGCAGCCGCGGCGCGGATGACCGCGGCACGCCGGACAGCAAGTTGAGGCCGGATCCGGCGAGTTACTGAGACGGCTGACCGAGGGCGATGCCGGTTTCGGCGCACGCGTCGAGGAGTTCGCGGATGGTGGTGTGCGCGCGGGCGACGCACGTGTCGGCGGCGCCGTAGTAGATGCGGACGGGGGCGTCATCGGGCGCGGGTACGTCGGCGTCGATGCCTTCGACGATGATGCCGGAGGGGAAGACGACGTTGGGCACCTGCCCGGTCAGCTCGTAGAGCTCGCGCGGTTCGAGGATGTTCATCGCGCCGCGGCGGATGAGGCGCGTGGGGTCGTCGCGGTCGAGAAGGCAGACGCCTGCCTGGTAGATGTTGGACGCGGCGAAGTGGGTGGCGACGCCGTGGTAGAGGTGAAGCCATCCGTGGTGTGTGAGCACGGGCGGCGGGCCGGAGCCGATGAGCTCGTCCCAGTAATGCCAGCGTCCGGCCATGATCTCGGGGCCGAGGTTCCAGGCGGCGAGGTCGGGCGAGGTGGCGGCGCAGATCGCGGCGCCGGTGGCGACGCCGTCGGGGCGGGTGTGGCGGTTGGGGCGTTCGAGGCGTAGAAAGCTGCCGTTGAATCGGCGCGGGAAGAGGACGCCGTTGCGTGTGTCGCGCGAGGGGTCGATGGCGATGAGCTCCCACTGCGTGGGCGATTGCATGCGTGCGACGCCGAGGCGGCATGCGCCGGCGCCGGTGGCGTCGGTGACGTCGAGGGCGAAGACCATGTGGATGACGCCGTCGAGGCGTGTGAGGCGCGGGTCGTAGATGTGGTGGATGGTCTCGGGATGTTCGTGGAGGCCCTCGATGGTGGCGACAGCGTCGAAGAACGTGTGCGTGCCATCGTCGTGGACGAGGGCGGGGATGAGGGCGGTCTCGCGGGAGCGCGTCTGCACGCGGAGCATGAGCAGGTCGGCGCATTCGTAGCGGATGGCGCCGGGATTAAAGACGCTCGAGACGTCGCGCAGCGCGGGGGTGAAGGCGGGGATGTGCTCTCGGGCGAGGATGGGGTTGCGCGGGTCGCGGCGCATCATGGTGTCTCCGGATCGTCCACGATGCCGGTGTCGGTTTCGGACGCTTCGCGCGCGCGCAGCGCTCGGAGCATGCTCACGACGTCGCGAGCGCCACCGACGAGAAGCCAGACCGTCACCACACTCCCCACGCCGAGCATGATGCGCACCTTCCATTTCCAGAAGGTCGACCAAGCGGGGTCGAGTTCGCGGACCGAGCCGTCGTTGGCGTGCACATGCCAAGCGACGTACGCGGAGCCGGCGATGAGCACGAGGATCCAGAAGCCGTTGAAGACGATGGTGACGAAGTAGAGCCACCGGTCGCGCCGGGTGAACTCGTCGGTGATGCCGATGAGGCGGAGGAGAGAGCCCGAGCGGTGGGCGAGTGTGCGCTTTGGCGTCCGCTCATCGCGGTGCAGGAGGTGGTTGAGGTTGAACTTCTTTCGCGAGGGCGCGGACGCCGCGATGTAGAGGAGCGTGCAGACCAGCATCGCCCACCCCCAGAGCTCCTGCCCGTTTGGCAAGCGGGTATGCACCCATGTGGCCGCGGCGGCGGCGCGGTCGGGGCCAAGCCAGTTGAGCAGGCCGAAGAACGCGACCTGCCGCTCGCTCCATCCGGCCTCGGCCTGCTGGAGCACGAGGCCGACGACGACGAGCGCGACGCCCGTGACGGAGGCGATCCACGCGCCGGCCGTGGTGCCGCGGGGCCAGTAGAGCCCGCCGATGATGACGATGCCCGACCACCCGACGAAGATCGCGCCCGTCGCGGCGAAGTAGAGCTGGAGCGCTTCGGACGAGACGAAGTACATGGAGAACACGAACGCGAACAACGCGACGCCGATCGCGGCCGATCGCAGGAGCGTGAGCTGCGCACGCTGCGAGAGCTTCCTCCGGCGCGGGCGTAGGGGGAGGACGACGTCCTGGATGAAGATGGAGCTCCAGGAGTGGAGGTAGGTGGTGTGCGTGGAGATGAAGGCGCCGAGCATCATCGCGGCCATCAAGCCGCGCAGCCCGACGGGCAGCACCTCGCGGAGCGTCAGCGGCACCTGCATCTGCGATCGCACCTGCTCGCTCTCGATGCCCGCCGCGTTCTGGGCGATCGCGGCCTGCACCTGTCCCCAGCTCGAGTGGTTCAGGATGACGAACGCGAGCACGGGGACTGTCGCGGTGAAGAGCATCTTCGCGATGTCGTTCCAGATGTAGAGGACGGCGCCCATCTTGGCTTCGTGGGCCGACTTCGCCGACGCGTTGTACGCCTGCGTGCCCTGCCAGCTCATGCGCGTGTAGAGGTAGCCGATGAGCCCGATCATGAAGAACTTGACGTTGAAGTTCTCGACGCCGCCGGTGTCGAAAGGGTTGATCTTCGAGACGCCCGGCTCGGTGGAAAGCAGCACGTCGCCCACCTGCGACCAGGGCACGAGCCAGAGCAGGTAGGCGGTCAGCACCACGAACGCGACGTTCGTCACCGAGCCCTGGAGAAAGTCGGTGAGCACGACGCACACCTGCCCGCCCAGGAGCACGATCGCGACCGACGTGGAGAGCAGCACCGCCATGATCGTGACGTAGAGGCTGATCTCGACGCCGGCGATGGTGACGTGCTCGGGCAGCCCGCAGAAGTAGAGGAAGAACCGCGAGCCGACGGAGGGGAAGATCCCGAAGTTGAGCATCCCCGAGGCGAAGGCGACGAGCCCGGCGAAGATGCGGAACCGGCGCGAGTATCGGCGTTCGAAGAACTCCGCGAGGGTGAGGCAGCGCGTCTGGCGGAAGCGGTAGATCACCCACCCGGTCAGCATCGCGAGTACCATCGCGATCGACGCGAGCGGCTCCCACCACTGCAGCACGAAGCCCGCCTCGAAGTTCTGCTGAAAGAACGCCACGATGCTGATCGCGCCGACCATCGACGCGGTGGTGGAGACCGTGAGCAGGTAGCGCCCGGCGCTGCGCCCCGCAGCGAGGTACCCGGCGACGTCCTTCATGAACACCCGACCGACGATCGAAGCGGCGGCGACGGCGGCGAACATCGCGAGCGTGATCGTCCAGTCGACCGCGTGCATCAGCGCTCGCCCGCCGAGATGAGGCCCATGTCCCCGGTGGAATCAACCCACAGCACACGCCCGGTGAAGTCGGTGAGTTCGGCGCGGAACCAGCCCGTGCTGCGCGTGACCTCCGGGGGCCAGGGCCATTGTCGGCTCAGGTCGGCGGGTCGTGTCCCGATCGGCTCACCCTCGCGCAGCGCGCCGTAGACGCGGCGCATCGCCTGGCGTGCGCGGTCGTCATCGGTCAGCACAACGGGGCGGTCGGTGTCTCCGGCTTCGCGAAACTCGACGAAGCCCCAATACTCCGGCTCGTGCATCGCGATCGCCCGCTGCGGCGACCAGACCCAGTTGTCCTCGGCGAAGGGCTTGCCCGTCGCGGGGTCGAGCTGCTTCGTGTAGCTGTTGTCGTGCGCGTTGAGGCGCCATTGGACACGGGAGAAGTTGACGCGCCACCGATCGCCGGGTCTGGGTGGGCAGGGCGCGCCCGCGGTCTCCGCCAGGGCGGCGAAGGGGATGGCGATCTCGACGCTCCACCCGTCGTCGCGGTCGGTCGGGTCGTTGAGCGTGCCGCGGAGATGCACCGCGGTGCGCAGCCCGGCGACGTCCCACATGTGGATCGCCGGCCCGCCGTCGCGGTAGGGGCGGACGAGGAGAAGATCCCAGACCGTGTTCAGCGCGTTGATCTCGAGCTCGTTGTAGAGGTGGGTGTCGTCATCGGGATCAATGAAGACCTCGAAGTCGTTCTCATGGAAGATGATCGAGTCGCGCTGGGTGTAGGTCGCCCAGAGGTCGGGCTCCTCGAGGTCGGCGCCGATGTAGAGGTAGTCGTCGTCCCAGGCGAGCTTGGCGCGGGTGGAGTGGCGCGGCGCCGGCTTGCGAGAGCCCTCGATGTCCACGAAGGCCCCGGTCCATGGCGCGCTCGACCATGCCGCCTCGTCGAGGCGACCATCGACCACGATCGCCGACGCGGTCCGTCCACACGCGTAGGTCCGCGGCGCCCACTCATCGCCTTGTGCCACCGCCGGCGTGCACGCCCAACCGACCGCGACGACGTACCGAAACCTACCGCCAGTCTGTGCCATGCGGCGGAGCGTACCCGACCGGGAGATCGTGGTCCGAACACCCCCGCA
Organism: Phycisphaerae bacterium; assembly: GCA_030429485.1. Taxonomy (GTDB): domain Bacteria; phylum Planctomycetota; class Phycisphaerae; order Phycisphaerales; family UBA1924; genus JAUIFD01. Next base: position 26,791 of record JAUIFD010000026.1, read on the forward strand.
CCGTCACGCCCCGCCATTCCAAAGAAAGAGAGCCCGAGTCCACATCGGGCTCCATCCGCATCGCGCGGCGGGCATGCGATCCCCGGAGGGCGGTCCGCGGATCTCGCGATCGGGGCCTGTGTCGCGACCTTGTTAGCCGGGCTTGCGCGAGCGACGGGTCGCGCCAATCGCGGCGAGGCCTACGACCACTCCCGCGCCGGGGGTCGGGATACTCCGCTTCTCGATCAGCTCGATCTCAAACTCCGGCGCGCCCAAGTCGTCGAGCTCCTGGATCAGCACGAGGCCCTCGCCTGGCGCATAGAGCTTGTTCTCCACGGTGTCGGGCCCGTCGAAGAAGTTGCCCTCTCCGGTGATGAGCACGTTGTCGAATACGCCGTAACCGATGTCGACGTGTCCGGTGAGCGAGTCGATATGGGCGAAGTCGAACGCGACACCCGGGGCCCACTCTTGGTAGTACTCATCGTCGATCTGTGGTGCGGCGAGCATGATCGCGCCGGGGAAGTTCGTTCCGCCGTCGGCGATCCACGAGCCATCGTCGTTGATATCGATGAGGTCTCCATCGTCGTCATACTCGAAGTTGCGGACCGCCTCGCCGAGGTACCACACCGTGCCGTCGGTCGACTGGGCGTACCAATCGAGCGCGATCTCGACGAGGCGTCCGTCGACCCAGGCGCTGTCACGGACCACGCGCGTTTCGACGCCCAGGATGGTCTTCGTGCGTCGCAGGACGTGCGTTTCGATGTGCTCGGTGACGAGGTTGCCGTCGTCATCCGAAACCACGCCTTCATACACGGAGAATGAGCCGGGAGTGAGCGGGTAGTAGGCGTGGTTGCTGCGCGAGCTTGCCGAGTCGAAGGTCGCGGATCCGAAATCGGGCAGGGTCGGGTCGCCCGCGGCGATCGAACACGCGGCGATGAGGACAGCGGCGGGGGGGAGAATCCGGGTCATGTTCCAGCTCCTGAATGCGGTGCATGGCCGACGAACTCTCGCCGACGACCCAGAACATGCGCCGGAGTACCGAAGCTGCATGACCGTTGCGTGATTCCAGCCAAGATCCCCTTGCGGGTCACCTGGACGCCATCAGGAGATCATCGAGGCGTCATGTTGCGCCAGGGTGTTGCGAGCTAGTCTGGTGGGTCGCCCTCCCGCCAGAATCTCGCTCGCGATCATCCGCAGATCATGCATTGGCGGTCGCAGCGCTCGAAGATAAGCTGATGGCCGGACCGGCCTGATGCGGGAGTATCACAGATGATGACCTGGAGTATGCGAGGTGGAACGACGCTGGTCCTGATTTCTGCGCTCGCCGTAGGTGTGTTCATTGCGGAGGTGTTTGTCGCGGGGCCGGAGGACGACGAGCGGGTCACGCTCGAAGAGGTGCCCGCGGCGGTCCGACGGACCATCGAAGCGCACGTGAGAGGAGGGACGATCACCGAACTGGAGCGCACGACCGACCACGGTCGAGTGCTCTATGAGGTGGACGTACGCACCGCCGACGGCGAGATCGAGTTCG
>JAUIFD010000250.1 GCA_030429485.1 Phycisphaerae bacterium
CTCCGCCCAGGCCTCGGCGGCCTCGCCGTGGCGGCCGTGGTGGTGGTGCCGGGTCGCCTCGCGCATCGCGGCGACGTGCGCCTCGGAGTGCGGCTCGGAGATCGTCGGGATGCACCCGGCCAGCAGCAGCCCGAGCGCCGCGCGCCTCATGCCCCCGTCACCGCGCGCGCCGCGGCGACGGCGCGGTCGACGCCGGCGGCGTCGACGTCGAGGTGCGTCACCACGCGGATCGTCGTCGGCCCGAAGGGCGAGAGCAGGACGTCGTGCGCCAACATGCGATCCGCGAACGCCGGCGCGTCGGCCACCTCGAAGAGCACGATGTTCGTCTGCACCGTCGCGAGGTCCACGGTGACGCCGGGCAGCGCGGCCACGCCCTCGGCGAAGCGGCGGGCGTTGTCGTGATCCTCGCCGACGCGCTCGAGGTGGTGCTCGAGCGCGAACAGCCCACCCGCGCAGAGGATCCCGACCTGCCGCATCGCGCCGCCGAGCATCTTGCGGAAGCGGCGCGCCTCCTCGACGTGCGCGGCGGAGCCGGCGAGCACCGAGCCGACCGGCGCGCCGAGCCCCTTGCTGAGGCACGCGCTGACCGTCTCGAAGGGCGCGGCGAGCTCGGCCGCGGGCACGCCGAGCGCGGCGGCCGCGTTCCAGATCCGCGCCCCGTCGAGGTGCGTCCCGAGCCCGCGCGCCTTCGCCGCCTCCGCCACCGCGACGGCGGTAGCCTGATCCCACACCACTCCGCCCGCGCGGTTGTGCGTGTTCTCGATCGTCACCAGCCGCGTGCGCGGCATGTAGTAGGCGGCCGTCGGGTACAGGGCGGCCTCCATGTCGGCGACGTCGAACGTCCCGCCCGCGCCCGCGACGGTGAACTGCACGCCGGCGACCGCGCCGCCCGCGCCCGACTCGTAGAGCATGCAGTGCGCGTTCTCGCCGATGACCACCGCGTCCCCGGGCCGGCAGTGCAGCATCAACCCGAGCTGGTTCCCCATCGTGCCGGACGACACGAAGAGCGCCGCCTCCTTGCCGAGCACCGCCGCCGCGCGCTCCTCGAGCGCCCGCGCGGAAGGGTCCTCGCCGTAGATGTCGTCGCCCACGGGAGCGCGAGCCATCGCCTGGCGCATGGCCTCGGTCGGCTGGGTCACCGTGTCGGATCGGAGGTCGATCACCATCGCTTGACACCCTCTGGCGCCGGGGCTAACTCATCCGCCCCGTTTGGGGAACGCCACCTTAGCTCAGTCGGTAGAGCAACGGTTTCGTAAACCGTAGGTCGCTGGTTCGAATCCAGTAGGTGGCTCTAGGATCGTTCCGAAATCGTTGGGGCTCCAGAACCTGCGCGACATCGCGCGCCGACCCCGACGACCCTCTCACGACCCTGATGGGAATGACCGGCGCCCTCGCCGGGGGCTCCTCACCCATCTTGGAGTGCAGCCAGTCGGCAGTGAGGTGCGCGTAGCGCTCGGTGACCCCAACCGTGCTGTGCCCGAGCCAGTCGCGGATCTCCTCGAGGCGAAGCGCCTCCTTCATCCAGCCCTTCGAGACCCACGACCCCATCGCGAGGTGGCTCGCGCACGTGTGCCGGGTCGCGGCGTAGTAGGTGATGTGCTCGGTGATGCCCGCGCGCGTCTTGACTCCGGGGCGGACGCGCTGGTTGGCGCCCTTCCCCACCGGGTGATCGGCCCAGCCGAAGTCGTAGCCCTTCGCGTGGCAGCCACCGTTGCGGCTCGGGAAGAGCCAGGGCGCAGGGCTCTGGCGCTCCGCGAGCCACGCACTCAGCGCCGCGACGGCCGGCGGCATCAGCGGCACGCGGCGCACACGGCCGGTCTTCGTGACCTTGTTGCGGGACCGCCGGACGACGACGTGCGGCCGGTCGCCGTCGAGTCGCAGATCGACGACCTTCAGGCCCATGACCTCGATCGGCCGCAGGCCCGCGTAGACGCCGAGACGGAACGCCGCGAGCTGGCGCACACGCCCCTCGGTGATCAGCCAGGCCTCAGCGCGCTCCAGATCGGGGAGCTCGAGGTACGCCCAGTTGTCCTGCTGGGGCACGAGGTTCTCGAAGTCGACGCCGTCGGCGGGAGAAGTCTCGATCAGGTCGTGCTGCACCGCGAAGCGGAAGCACGCGCGAACGACCGTGCGCACGTTCCGCAAGGTCGACGGACTCAGCCGCTCGCCCGTGCGAGTCGAGAGCTGCCTGGACAAGGCGCGGTAGAGCTCGCGGACGTGACGCGGGGCGACCTTCGTGACGAGCATTCGAGCGATCGCTTCGCTGGCGACGTAGCGCTCCCATCGATTCCGGTCGTCGGCTCCGTTGCGGTGCGTCTCGAGACGCTCCGGCAGCCAGAGATCCCGCGCGAGGTCCCCGACGGTCAGCTCACGCCGCCGCGCGGGATCGGCGTGGCTGCCCCGCAACTGAAGCAGCGCGGCATCGAGGACTTCGTGAGCGGTGTCCTCGTCGTCGAAGTACCCCAGCACCGGCCGGCCGGGCAGCGGTAGGCGGGCGCGCCACCGTCCGTGGTGCCAGTCGACGCTGCCGGTTCCGCGCTTCCGACGGCGCGTGCGGGCCCGCGTCACGACGCAGCTCCGGGCAGCCCGAGGCGTTGAAGCGCGCGTTCGGCCATCTTCATACTCAGATCCGACACGGGCCCCGGCTCCCGGACCGGCGGTGCGGAGCGCGCGGCGGGCTGGAGGAGCGCGGCCAGCTTCTCCAGGGCGTCGGCGATGCGCACGAGCTGCCGGCTGGTCCGCGAGCGGCGCGCCCGGGGGGACGCGGCAGGACGGCGGCGAGCCCGACGTCGCACGGGAACCCACGCCCCTGCGAAGATGCTCTGCTCCCGCGGAAGGGGCGGAGATGCGGGCATCTGCGCGAGCAGCCGAAGCTGCGGTCTATACTGCTGATGTCGTCGGCGCATCGGACCTCCTCGTGGCTGATTCAAATTTAAAGCACAATCTCGCCATCGTCGGCAAGGGACGGAAGCCGAATGCCGACGCCTTGAAGATCGCCGCGCGGCGAGTGGGCGCGCTCCGCCGTCAGCACGAGCTCAGTCAGCGCCAGCTCGCAAGGGACTGCGGCGTCTCGTCGGGGCACCTCTCGCTCATCGAGCGAGGCATGGTGTTGCCCACCGTGGGCACGCTGGAGGCGATCGCGGCGCGCCTGGATGTCGAGGTGGTCGATCTGCTCATCGCGCCCGAGGATTCACTCCGTCACCGCATCATCGCGACAACCGGTCATCTGGACGCAGATCAGCTCGAGGCCGTCGATCGATTCTTGGCCGACTTGTACGACGGCAACCTGACACCACCGGCGAGCCGAGGGCGACGCACAACGCGGCGGAAGCGCAGGTCGAAGACGAGACGCAAGGCCTGAGCACACCGAGTTGCCTACTCCTTCGATCCGACGACCAATGCGTCGCAGCCCTCCGCCTGCGCTGTGTCCTGGAGTACGGTCAAGAGCTGAGAGATGCCCTTGGCCGCCTCGAGCCGACCTTCGGGAGGCGAGATGAAGTCCTTGCGAGAGAGACCTGGCTGAACGACAGCGATGACGCCTCGCACTGCCGGTTCTGCCTGCGTCCACGGCACCTGACCATCGGGACCGTCGCCATCCTCTGTGAGGCCGAGCCACGCTCGCAGCTCAGCCTCGTCGTCGCTCCCTGCTACGAGCGTTGCCTCTGGTTTGGCTACGCCACTCAGCCGGTCCGCGAGCTCCTGCCAAAGGCGTCGGCTCTTGAACCAAACTCGGCTCTTGATCGCCTGCGCCACCACCTTCTCCATGTCGTCGATTCGTATGCTCGGACTCGTCCCCGCCTTTGCGTGCCAGAGAGACATGTGGAGCAGCCCGCTCTCCGGCTTCTCGATTCCGATGTAGTCGGCGATCTCACCACTGCCGTCGTTGAGCAGAACCCACCGCTTCACTCCTATGCGCTCGCGAGCGACGAGCCACTCTTCGAGCCGCGCGTGGATCGAGATCGCCGGTGGTTTGCGACGCGCGGCCGTGGCGCGGGTCTCCGCGGTGAGGTCCACGTCGTGCCAGTCGGCGACCAACATGGCCTCCGCCCGGTACCCCACATCCGTGCTTCTGTTGTCGTAGAGGAGCCGACCGATAGCGGTAGAGCCGTCGAGGAAATAGATCGTCGGGGGGTGACTTCGCAGGACTTCAAGTAGGTCGCGGCTGCCGCGATACCCCTGCTTCACGGCGAGCGGAGTAGTGCTCGAGATCTCGCCGTGGGCGCTGATCGAGCCCGACCAGACGGCCTCGTCGCTACCGCTCGTGGGAATGAACG
>JAUIFD010000251.1 GCA_030429485.1 Phycisphaerae bacterium
CCATGACCAACCGCACCGACGGCGTCGAGGTTCGCTTGAGCTTCGTGCGCGAGGGAGATCAGCGATGACACGCCCCTGGACCATCGCCGGGCTCCTCGTGATGGCGAGCGGTGTGTTCGCCGGGGTCTGCGCTTCGCGCGCCGCGTCCGCGCACGCCGCAGTTGCCGGCGCATCCCAGCGCCTCGCCGCAACGACCGGTGATGCTCAGGAACTTGTGCGTCTGCGCGTGGGCACACAGGCCGTGTCGCTCGGACCGCGGCCGTCCGACGACACCATCGCCGAAGTCAGACGCGTGCTCACCGTCGCGGGCGTGCCCTCAGCGCGGCTGCGCTCGGTCCAGCCCACCGGTGAACGCGCGCTCCGCTCAGGCTCGCAGGAAGTCCAGCATCGCGAGCAGTTGGTGCGCGTCACGCTCGAGCCGGTCTCGCTCGCGGAAGTCGGCGCGTTCCTGACCAACTGGCGCGAGGCCTCGCCGCAGTGGGCGCCGTCGTCGATCGAACTCGCCTCGCGCAGCCGCGGCAACGAAGCCGAGGGACGCTACACCGCAACGATCACCCTCTCGGCCTTGTACGCTGCGCAAGCCGGCTGAAGGACTCCGATGCGTGTTGCCCTCTTCATCCTCTCGCTCCTACTCGCGGCGTTCCTTGGCGGCTGCGCGAGTGGATCGGGTGGCGCGTCGTCTGTGACCCCCGGCTCACGCAGCCCGCTGCTCGCGGAGAAGCTCACGCAGCAGGCGGTCGCCGAGTTGGACCCCACCCCACCGCGCAAGCCGGACCCGGCCAAAGCCGAACAACTGCTCAAGGACGCGCTCGCCGCCGACCTCTTCCACGGCCCGGCCCACAACAATCTCGGCGCGCTCTACCTCGAACAAGGCCGGCTCTACGAAGCCGCCTCCGAGTTCGACTGGGCCTGCAAGCTCATGCCCGGGCATCCCGACCCGCGTCTCAACCTCGCCATGACCCTCGAACACGCCGGACGCGTCGACGAAGCCCTCGACGAGTACGCCACCGCACTCGCCGTCTACCCCAACCACATGCCCACCCTCCAGGCCATGACACGATGTGAGATCAAGCATGCGCGCCGATCCGATCGCACCCAAGCCCACCTCCGCGAGATCGCTCTCGCTGGCGAGACGACCGAGTGGCGATCTTGGGCTCAGGAGCGCCTGGTCCTTGGCGGCGATTGACCCCTCAATGACGGCGGCTTCAACGAATGGCCGCTACACCTCCCACGTGTACGAAGGGGCGAACCCAACATCGTCCCCAGCGGCTTCGAGCGCCTCCTTCGCCCTCCGAAGCACGCCTCGCACCTCAGCATCGCGCGCCCTCGTCTCGGCGTCCCTGAGCCCGCGCTTGCGGTGCGCTCCGCGACGGATGCCCTCAAGGACGCCAGACCCTGGGGTGACGGACGGTAAGGCTGCTGGCTCATGCTTCGATCCTAGTTCGTTTGCGCACTTCCGATTCTCCGATTCAGATTCGGAACTGGTAGCGTCGGACCTACCCGCGGTCTGGTTGATGACCTGCTGCTCCCCGACGGTGGCCTGTCCCCTGCAAGTACAGGCACCAAGGGCTCGGATCGTTCTTCGGCGGTATGGGGTTGCACGTCGTTTCCGGCCTCTGCCGACGCCGCGGCGGACCCTGACCGTGGACACGCTCCCCTACTTGCAGGACTTCGACTGGTTCTTGGAGGCGTTCAACCCAAAGGCCAGCGGGGAGACGCTTTCGTTGTCGGTAGGGCTTCCGCATGGGAATCCGCGGCAGGCGATCCGCTCGGCAATCGAGCCAAGCCTCAGCGGACCACGCCTTGCCCGCCTAGGCCCGGGAGCCACTGGATTGTCATCCGGTTGGCGTGCTCGCGTGTCTGCACCTCGAGAGCGCGCATGAAGTTTGGGCCAGCGCAGAAGAGAGCCGGGACGATGAGCACGTTCTTGCGACCCTGGTCTTCAAGGGCTGTGAGCATCTCCGACAATGAGTGATCGTCGGTCGCAGTGCCGGCGCGCACAACGCGTAAGCGGTGAAACCGGCTCTCTTTGTTGAGCGGGTCGTTCTCTTCGAGGGCCATCCAGGCGTCGACCTCGGTGGCAGAGAGGTCTGCCGGGAGCACGATCACGGTCGTGCCGCCGAAAGGCCCCGGACAACGGGGGAGCGAGTCACCGATCGACTCCGGCGAGATCAACTCGGCGAGTTCAATGGTGCCGGTCGTGTTCGAGCCGGCGTCCCTCAGCGCGATGATCTGACCGGTCTCCGCAGCGAGACCGAGCGCATGGAGCCGTGCCCAGTGCCTTGCGCGAGGCGTATCGACCGGAACAACAACGCTGCCGCGCATCGACTCGGTGGGAGCGGCGGGCGCTGCCAACCCGAGCGCCGCGCGAATCTGGCGTTCCTGATGAGTGTCGCGGCTATTCGTCGACGAGTCGAACTCGACAAAGGACGCCTCAAGCCCGATCTCTCGGTACTCGTGGAGTTCATTTGACCACCAGATACCGTCCTCATGGCTTCCCGAGACCATGACAGACACACTCCGTCCGTCATCGTCGCCGTACTCGGGTAGTGGGAGTGGGAAGTCCTTGAGCATCGCGTACTGGTTCGGCTCGAACGCGAGTACGCGTGCATCCATCCGATCACCAAGCAGCGCAATCGCGCATGCAACCGTCGCCCCTGTCCCCTCACCGCCGACGCACACACGCCCGACATCGACCGGATGATGGCGCATGACGTATCCCCACACGCGCTCCGCAGCCGCGACGGTCGAGCCGATGTCGCCCGCGAACGAATCGGGCCAGAACCAACGCCCGCCCTCGCTCAGATCGCCCCAGATCATCCGGTACGGCAGCTCAAGGACCGCGATCGCCGCCTCCTGTCCGATCCGGTCGATCCACAGATCCAGACCATCCTGCGCAGTGAGCCCATCGTCGCCGAGCCAGATCAGCAACGGGACGGGCGATGCACCAGTGGCCCTGTCCGGAACATGGAGCCTGTACCTGAGCTTCCGGTCGAGAGCGACCTCCCACATGCCCTCGTACCGGTCGGTCGCCCGTGATTCGGCCATCACCACGAAGTCCGCCACCGCCACGCCTCGGAGATCGGCGACAGCCGGGTTTCGCGCCGGGCGGATGTCGACGGTCAGCACCTTCGCATTCGGCTTGCGGAGGGAGAACTGCCGCACCGTGCCGTCCCAGTACGCGCTGTGGAACCCACCGTTGATGTGCAGGACCAATGCGCCCGGTCGCTCGTCGAGCGCGAGCGCGCACGACTCGCCCATCGTGTTGTCCCAAAGCGTCTGAGTTGAGGACAGCCGCTGGTCGTCGCCGCTCCCCCGCATCATGCCCGCGTGCCCGCGGATCGCATTGTCCACTCGCCGCCAGTACGCGGGCGTGTTGGCAAGCAACTCGGCGGGTGCATGACCTCGCTCATCCGCGCCGAGCGTGTCGAGCACACCAAGGCCCTCCCTCGCGATCCGCTGGATCAGCGACCGCGGGATATTGGATGCGATCACAGGATGCCCGCCCTCGCGTGCGCGCTCGACCAGCGGTCGATATGCACTCCTGTACTGCCCCCAAGGCCTCGAACGCTCGGTGAACTCGCGCTCTGCGATCTGGCCCGCGATGTACGCATCGAGCGCGGGCTGCACATCGCGCTCGAACATCTCCATGGCGAGCACGACTTCGCGGCGCCGCTCGAGCAGCCCCTCGTATACCGCCAACTCAACCCGGTGGGTTGTCTCGTCCGTATGGGTCTCACCCAGGAAGACGACGTCCGCGCTCGCCAGCCGATCGAGCATCGCTTCGAGCGTTAACGCATCGCCCGTGTGGCCGTCGATTACGGCGATCGCTTGGTCGAGGTCCGGTGCAGCCCACGCTGGCCGCTTCAGATCGGTATCGGTCCCGTCGGACGGCGACTGGATACCGGTGGGCTGTGCGACGGACTGCGGTGTGCAACTGGTCCAAGCCACGACCGCGAACAGCCACGAGAGAACCGTACGCCTGATCGACATCGGGAAACACTCCAAGTGGAAGCCGCATGATACTGGTCAAGCGACGGACAAGCCCCCGACAAGAAGCCGAAGAGGCAACTGATTCGAGTCAGTATGTCGATCCCATTCAGGACGAGGAGGACCACGCACGCTCGATCGAAGGCTCGACCATCAGGGTCGCAGTGCGTCGTACTCAACCGTCACGTTGGCGACGATACTGGACATGCCATTGGTCAAGAGCCCCTCGTCTCGATAGAACCGCAGCGTCAGCT
>JAUIFD010000252.1 GCA_030429485.1 Phycisphaerae bacterium
TCGAGCGCGACAAGGTCGTTGTAGCGCTTCGTCAGGTTGATGGTCTCGATCATCCGCACGCGGGTGTCTCCGGGATTACCCGACGCCCGGGATCGGCGCGTCCGGATCGGTCTCTGGGTCAGGGGTGTTCGGGTTGTTCACCTCGGGCGGGTTGTCCGGCAGAGGGTAGATCCAACGCAAGACCGTGCGCCCTTCGATACGCACCGTGCGCGGCCCGCCCCCGGTCGAAACCGCGAAAGGCGTGGGGCAGGTGTCCGCGCCCTCGCCTTCCATGATCCCGAGGATCATCACGCACGGTTGCGTGAACCACCGCGAGAGATCGAGGTCGTGCGTCGCCTTGCGGTGCGCCGCGATCGGGTTGTTCGAAGCGAGGCCGGTGCTGAACGTGGGTGGGTCTAAGAGCGAGAACAAGGCGAGGTTGAGCAGCCGTTCGTCACGCGTGCCCGGGGTCGGCGCGGGGGTGAGGGCCCCGGTCCCAAGTGAGCGCAGGCTCAGGATCGGCGTCCCGGTGCCGCGAACCACGGTCGAGAGATCGAGGTCGTCACCGGCGAGCCACTCGCCGTCGGTTTGAGTGAGGTCAACAAAGTAGAACCGGGCGTCCGCGAGCAGCGTGCCGGGCTCGCTGTTCTTCGTTCCGGTCACCGCCGACCGCGACCCGGTGAGGTACAGAGCCCGCTGCCCGCCCACCCAGATCACCAGGACCTTGGTCAGCGGCGCCGGGAGGTTGTGCTGCACGATGCCCTGCACCGGCGAAAGCGAGCCGGGCGGCGCGATGGAAACTGTGGGCGCCTCGTCCGAACCTTCGCTTGAAACCGGGCGGATCGACCGCCACGCAAGCCCGCCGTACCAGTCCATCTGGATCTGCTTGACGGTCGCGCGCGTCGGGAAGGTGATCGCGTCCGGCGAGCGCGCGTCTACGGGGTACGCTCTCGCATCGGGGAAGCGTCCGGTCCCGCCCACGCCCGATGAGGGGGGTTCCCAAGCGGTGACCAAGTGCGTGCGTGCGGTGCGCCCGCCCGCTTCGAGTTCGGCCTCCGACCCCACGCGCACGGTCGCCTCGCCGTATTCGGGCACGAGCAGGCTGCCGATCGTGCGTGTGCGCTGCTCGCGCTGCCCATAGACGTGATCGACAAACGAGAGGTGGGTGAGCGAGAGCGACTTCGGGCGGATCACCCAAGCGCCGCCCCACGCCAGCGCCGTGAACGCGCCGCCGGCGACCACAAACGCGAGCCACGCATGCCGGTGCATCGAGCGTTGCTTGAGCACGAAGAACGACACCGGGCCCGCGACGAGCCAATACCCGGCGAACACGATGAGCCCGAGCAACACGCCCGTTGCGGACCGTCCGCTCTTGGCGATCTCCTCGCCGAGATCGTCGTCGTAGACGTACACGCTCCGGGCATTGACATTGACTTCGTACTGCGCGCGGTTGCTCGCGCTGTTCTGGTCGACCAGCGCGCCCCGGCGCCCCAGCACGCGGTGCCAGAAGACGTCCGCGTGCGGGAGTCCGCTCACCGCGAGCGAACGCGCGCCCAGGTTGAGCCCGACCACCGTGACCGCGCCTGTACCCACGAGGCGGCGGGCGACCACGCACTTGCCGTCCGGCCCCTGCAGGATGCGCTCGGCTTCGCCCGGCTCCGCGGTCGCGAGCGGCGCCAGCTCATGCACGGTCCACTCCGTGGGCAGCCTCGTCTGCGCGACGATCGGGCCGTTGTTGTTTCCCTCGCGCACCAAGGAGAAGTCGATGAGGTTGCGGTAGGGCTCCACCGCCTCGGCCTCGTGCCGAATCACCGAGACCGCGGGCAGCATGTCGGCGATCGTCGCATTCGAGACGGACTGCCACTCCTGCCCGACCTCGGGGAGCACGATCACCAGGTGCCCCCCGCGCTCGACCCACTCGCGCAGCGCCCTCGCCTGCTCAAGCCCCAACTCCGACGGGCTGCCATCTGTCCACACCAGCGCGGAGGCGGTCGAGTAGCCGTACCACCGATCCGGAAGGTCCTCGACCGTCAGGCCGTTCGCCACGTCGGTCGGCTCGTGCCCGAAGGGGGGCCAGTCCGCCGCGGAGCGCGTCCGCCATCCGTACGCCCCGAGCCCGGCCTCGCGCTGCCCGACGACCGCGATCAGCCCGTCGGTCGAGATCCTGCGGAGCGTCCCCGAAGCGGACAGGCGGCGGTTGAAGAGCACACGTCCGAGTGTCGCGCCGAGGTCGTCGGCCAGGGGGTCGCTCGGTCCGGATCCGGAGTCATCGGCCTCGAACACCGACAGGGCGAGGTTGCGCCCCGAGTCGAACGTGAAGGGCAGGCGCGCGTAGAGCCAGACGGGCTGGCGCATGCCGGGGTTGGTGGACAGGCGGGTCATGTACGCCGCCGTGTCCCCATCGACGTCGTCGATGAGGAGACGGATGATGACCTCACGCTGCCGTTCGGTGTTCTCTTCGAGGATGATGCGAATGGGGGTCCAGTCGCCGGGCCTGGCCATGCCCCCGAGCCCGATCTGGTCGATCGATGCTTCGATCTCGCCGACCGCCTGGATCGATGATGCGTCCGGTGGGGCGTCTTCGCGAAGCAGGTCGACCTGAGCGCCGGCCTGCGAGGCCGCCAAGGCGACCCCGCCGACCCATCTCCACAGCCCTCGCAGTGCGTTCCAAGCCATCTCAGGCGATTCTACAGGTCTCAAGCCGCGAGGTTCGCCGCCCGATGACCCAACTGTGGGCGTATTCGCTTCCATGCCGGCGTGGGTGTTGCTGCTCATGGCGAGTGCCGCGGCGGCGGGGGTCATCACCCTGCTGCATGTCCTGGCGGTCGACGCCCGCGACAAGCGGGCCCGCCACGACTTCAAGAACGACGTCATCCGCACCCGGAACGAGTACGTGCGCCGCCTCCGTCTGCTCTACGACGGCGGGGGTGACGACGACGGCGGGTTCGAGTTCGTGGACGATCCGATTGCGAGCCTGGCCGCCGACGCCAAGACCAAGCGGGCCGCCTGAGTCGCGCTCGCGTAGGCTGGGTCATGCCCACCGAGACCTACGCGAAACTCGCCGCCCACCTCGCCTCGGATGAGCGCGGGGCCGTGGGCCGGCTCTGCGACTGGCTGCGCATGCCGAGCATCTCGACAGACCCCGCCCACGCGAGCGATTGTGCGAGAGCGGCCGAATGGGCCGCGGGCCAACTGCGCGAGTGTGGGCTCTCGGTCGAGGTCCTTCCCACGGGCGATCCCGCGGGGACGGGGCGTCCGATCGTGCTCGCCGACGCTCCGGGCGCTGCGGACTACACCGGCCCGCACATCCTCTTCTACGGGCACTACGACGTGCAACCGCCCGATCCGCTCCATCTCTGGGAGAGTCCACCCTTTGAACCGGTGATCAAGCCAGCCGAAGGTGAACTCGGCGAGCGCGTCGTCGCGCGTGGTGCGTGCGACGACAAGGGCCAGGTGATGATGTTCATCGAGGCGCTCCGCGCGTGTGTCGCCTGCGGGCTCGAGGCCGCCAACGGCGTGCGTCTCACCGTGCTGCTGGAAGGCGAGGAGGAGTCCGGCTCGGTCAATCTCGAGCGGTTCCTGCGCGAGCAACGCGATCGTCTCGCGCCCTGCGCCGTCTGTGTCATCTCGGACACCGGCATGCTCGGGCGTGGACGCCCCGCGATCACCTACGGCGTGCGCGGGCTTGCCTACACCGAGGTCACGTTGCACGGCCCCTCTCACGACCTGCACTCGGGCATGTGGGGTGGCAAGATCCCCAATCCGATCAACGAGCTCACCAAGGTGCTCGCCCAACTCTGGGATCAAGAGCGGCGCGTCACGATCCCGGGGTTCTACGACGGGGTCCGGGGCCCGGTCGAGGCGGAGCGGCAAGCATGGGCCGAGCTCGATTTCAACGACAACGAAGCGCTCGCCCGCATCGGGCTCAGCCCCGAAGCCTCCATCGGTGAGGCGGGGTACACGCTCCTCGAGCGTGAGTGGGGGCGCCCGACCTGCGATATCAACGGCATCTTCGGCGGGTACACGGGCGTCGGCGCCAAGACCGTAATCCCGGCGCATGCCACCGCCAAGGTCTCCTTCCGCCTCGTCGATGACCAAGACCCAGACCGCATCGCCGAGTTGTTCTTCGCGTGGCTCGGGGAGCGCACGCCGCCCGGATGCCGGTGGGAGACGCATAACCACGGCGGGGGCTCGCCCGCGAGCGTGCCCATCGACGCCCCTGCGCTCCAGGTCGCCGCCCGCGCCATC
>JAUIFD010000027.1 GCA_030429485.1 Phycisphaerae bacterium
GGGCGGCCTGACGGACGCGCTCGGCAGTCGCCGCGGCGACGAGTTCCGGGCGATTGAGCACACGGCTCACCGTCGCGATCGATACGCCTGCAGCCCGGGCGACGTCCTCGATCGAGGGCCCAGCCTTCGGACGGACATCGCGTTCGGCCCTCGACACGCGGCGATCATAAGCTGGTCTCATGTTCACTACCAATGAGAATTCCGGGCGCCCGCTCTGCTCTGTCTGGCATTGCGGCGTCCTCGCCTGCGTTGTCGCGCTCGGCGGCAGGTCCTCAGCGATCGCACAGGGCGGCGACGCGACGTCGGTCGAGGCGATCGCCATCGAGGCGCCCGACGCGGCGCGCCCGCCGTGGAAGTTCTCGCCGGAAGATGACGCGTTCCTGGATGAGGTGGAGCACGCGACGTTCCTGTTCTTCTGGCATGACGTGCATCCCGAAACCGGCATGGTGCGCGATCGCACAAGCGCCGAGATCGTGAGCGTGGCGGGCGTCGGGTTTCAGTTGTCGGCCCTCCCGATCGGGATCGAACGCGGGTGGATTACGCGCGAGCAGGGCGAGGCGCGGGCGCTGCTGATCCTGCGGTCGCTCGCGGGCGCAGAGAGCAACCGGCACGCCGGGCTGTTCTTCCACTACCTCGACGGCAAGACGGGCGAGGCGACACGCGAGGGATACGAGACCGTTGCGAGCACGATCGACACCGCACTGCTCTTCGCTGGCGTGCTCACCGCTTCGAGCTACTTCGAGGGAGAGATCGCCGAGATCGGCGACGCGCTCTTCGCGAACGCCGATTGGACGGCGTTTTTCGAGCCCGAACCTGCGGTGGAGTGGGCGAGAGGTTTCGTGAGCCTCGGTTGGCGACCTGACGACCCACACAATCTAGACGGCCCAGGTGAGGTGCTGCCGTTCAGTTGGATTGATGCCGGGGCCGAGCATCGCTTGGTGACGTTCCTCGGCGTGTGCGCACCGAACGAGCAGTATCGCGTCAAGCCCGAACGCTACTACCAGTTGCGACGCAAACTCGGCACGTACGACGATCTGGGTCCGATCGTTTGGTTTCCGTGGTCGGGCGCGCTCTTCACCGCGTTCTTTGGGCATTGCTGGATCGACTATGCCCACATGGGCGCGGACGACCCCTCGGCGCTCGGCGTGCCGCGGCGATCGCGCGTGGACTGGTGGGAGAACTCTCGTCGTCTTGCCGAGATGCACCGCTTGAAGGCGATCGAGAACCCGCTCGGCCTGAACACGCCGGGGGCTCACGCATGGGGACTCGGCGCTTCGGACGGGCATGATGGGTATCACGTGGCCCACCTGCATCCGACGCCAATCCCGATGCCCGGGGCGCTGGAGGGTGTGGACTACCCACCGGAGAACTCGCAGGACTCCTGGCTCGATGGGACAATCGCGCCGTACAACGCGGGCGCATCGATCATGTTCGCCCCCGAGCACGCGATCGCGGCGCTGCGCTACTACCGGTCGCTCCAGGACGCGATCGGGCACGGACTCGTGTGGAAGGGCTCGCACCCCGAGCGGCGGGAGTACGGATTCCGAGACGCGTTCTCGTTCGACGCGGTCCCGGGTGAGGCTTGGATCGCGAGCGACTACGTCGCGATCGATCAGGGGCCGTTGCTGCTGGCGATCGAGAACGCGCGGAGCGGTCTTGTGTGGGATTTGTTTGCATCACATCCCTGGATCCGGGCTGGGTCCGAGAGGCTGCATCTGGAACGGGACCGCGAGAATGGGTTTGACGCGGGGGATCCGAATCGTCAGACTGGCGATTGAAAGCGCTTTCAGTCCCAGCCGGAACGCCGATAGATGACCACACGACCGGGCCTTGCAACTCGGGCATCGACGGGACGACCCGCGCGGGCGGACGCGGTTCCGGCATCTGGCACAAACGCGATCGCGCCGAACCGCTACGGGCAGTTCGCGCCGGACGCGCGCAGCTTTGCGATCACCGACCCTTCGACCCCCATGCCCTGGGTCAACGTGGTTTCGAACGGGCGGTTCGGGTTCGTGGTCAGCCAGCGCGGGGGCGGGTTCTCGTGGCTCGACGACGCGCAGCACAACGTGCTCACGCGGTGGGAGATGGACCTCGTCCGCGATGATCGCGGGAAGTTCCTGTACCTCGCGGACCTCGACACCGACGAGATCTGGTCGTGCGCCCCGGCTCCGTGCAACACCCCGTTTGATCACTACGTGTGCGAGCACTCGGTTGGACGCACG
This sequence comes from Phycisphaerae bacterium, assembly GCA_030429485.1. Taxonomy (GTDB): domain Bacteria; phylum Planctomycetota; class Phycisphaerae; order Phycisphaerales; family UBA1924; genus JAUIFD01. The sequence goes on from JAUIFD010000027.1 coordinate 2,223, forward strand.
CGCTTCCAGACCGCGTATGCGGGCATCGAGACCGAGTGGACGTTGTTTGTCACACCGGATGCACAGGCCGAGGTCTGGCTCGTCACGGTGCGCAACAGCTCCGGTCGCCCACGACGGCTGCGCATCGCGTCGTATCTGGAGTGGTGCTGCGGAGCGGCGCCGGATTCGAAGCGCGAGTTTCATCGGCTGTTTCTTCGTACGCGCTACGACTCGGCGCGAGGTGCGATCTTCGCGGGCAAGACGATGTGGGACCTGCCGGGCGGGGGCGATCGACTGCACTGGAACCGCCCTTGGCCCTATGCCGCGGCCCACGCGGCGTTTGGTGAGTTCGATGCGCCGTTCGCGATCGCGGACAAGGAGACGTTCGCCGGCCGGTATCAGCAGCCTGCGCGTCCGCTCGGGCTGCTCAGGCCTGCATCTGTAGGCGAGGGCGCCGGCGAGTCGCGCGATGCCATCGCCGCGATCGGGGGGGATCTGTGTCTCTCGCCTGATGAACAGCGCACGCTTCACTTCGTGCTCGCGTGCGACGAGAGCGAGGAGTGCGTGCTGGGGGCGCTCGATTCGCTTCACGACACGCAGAGTGCGCGCGACGCGCTGCGACGATCCGATCAGTGGTGGGAAGACCAGATCGGTGACGACGCGTCGTCATCGGACTGCGCCGAGTTTGATGCGCTCGCCTCGACGTGGCTTCCGTATCAAGCGATCAGCGGACGGCTCTTCGCGCGCACGGGGTACTACCAGCAGTCGGGGGCGTTTGGATTCCGAGACCAGCTGCAGGACAGTCAGGTTTGGCTCGCTCGCGATCCACAGCGTTGTCTTGCTCACGCGCACCGCGCTTCGGGGCGGCAGTTCGCGGACGGCTCGGTGCAGCACTGGTGGCACGAGCTCGCCGACTTTGGCCTCAAGACCGCGTGCTCCGACGACTACCTCTGGCTGCCGTTCGTCGTCGCGAACTATCTGCGCGAGACGGGGCGTTTCGAGGCGCTCGACGCCCCGGCGCCGTTCCTCGACCACGGAGCCCCGGCGCCCCTCATTGATCATTGCCTGCGAGCGATCGAACTCGGGCACGCCCGCAGAAGCGAGCGGGGGCTGCCGCTCATCGGGTCGTGCGACTGGAACGACGGCCTTTCGGCGACGGGCATCGAGGGGCGTGGCGAGTCGGTGTGGCTCGCGTTCTTCCAGATCGACGTGCTCGACGACTGGACGCGAGTTCTGCGCGCACGCGGGCTCGACGAGCGGGCTGCAGAACTCGATGCCAGGCGGAGCGGCCTCTTCGACGCGGTCAACACGCATGCGTGGGACGGCGCCTGGTTCCGGCGCGCAACCCGCGACGATGGCTCGTGGCTCGGGAGCAGCGGGAGTGATGCGGGACGCATCTACCTGAATCCGCAGGTGTGGGCGGTCATGACGCAAGGCTCGACACCCGAACGACTCGACGCCGCGTGGTCGAGCGTGAAGCGGGAACTGCTGACGGAGTACGGCCCGCTCCTGCTCGCGCCGGCGTACGCAACACCCGACGAGTCGATCGGGTACATCACCCGCTACCCGAAGGGCGGTCGTGAGAACGGTGGCGTGTACACGCACGCGGCAACCTGGGCGCTCGCGGCGGCGTGCAAGCGGCGCGAAGCGGAGACCGTGGCGTCGATCTGGCGCTCGCTGTCTCCTGTCCTCCGCTCAGGGCGCGACGCGGACACCTACAGCGCCGAGCCGTACGTGCTGCCGGGCAACTCCGACGGGCCGACTGCGCGGGTGCCCGGTCGGGCGGGTTGGACCTGGTACACGGGGTCCGCGGCGTGGCTTTCCCGCATCGCGACCGAGTGGATGCTCGGCATCCGCCCGTGTTGGGACGGACTGCGGATTGACCCTTGTCCACCGGCGTTTCTGGGCGAGACGGTGGCGCGCCGGATGTGGCGAGGATCGCGCGTTGTGGTGCGGTTTGATGCGGGCGCGTTCAATCCCGACGCCGATCCTCACGTGAGCGTGAACGGAACACCGATCTCCGGCGGAGTGATCCCGCCGTGTGCTGCGGAAGAGAGCGACGAGCTGGACATCCACGTGGAGTGGCCAGCCCCCTAACCTCTATTGTCGCGACGCGAGGAGGCACTCGCATGAAAGACGAACCTCGACTTCCCGGATTCACCCTGATCGAGCTGCTGGTGGTGATCGCGATCATCGCCCTCCTCGTGGGGATTCTGCTGCCGAGCCTGGGCAAGGCGCGCGATGCGGCCCGGGTGACGATCTGTGCGAGCAACATCCGTCAGATCGGCATCGCCAACCAGCTGTACTTCAACGACCAGGACGATCCGGTATTCATCGATCTTCGTCCGCGTCGCGACTTCGTGCTGGATTACTGGAATGTCGTCAAGACGCTCGACGAGTATCTGAGCGGCGCAGAGAGCCTGGCGTTCGACTGCCCCGGCGCGAAGGGGGCCGCGAGCGTGCGCGACCCAGGGACCAAGGCCTACCTTCAAAGTGGCGCACGGTTCTACAGCTTCGACTACGACCAAGACGGGTTTGAGGAGTACACCGAGTATTACTTCAACGACTCCGTGATCGGCGGGTACGGCGGGCATCCGTCGCGACAACACGGCGTCTCCAAGCAATACCTCCGTTTGGTGGAGCACCCGGACGAACTCGCGTGGGCGTGCGACGCGCTCGACGAGTTCCCGCGGCACGACGGCAAGATCAACTTCCTCTACGGCGACCAACGCGTAGAGCTGCTCGGGATCGACGAGTACTACTTCCCGGAGACCACGGACAAGTACGGCGCGCCCGGGCCGTTCTGGAACTGGGGCCACTACTACCCGAACAAGTACAACTAGGAGCGCGGCGATGGCGGGCATTCGTGAACTGCTGAACAAGACGCCGTGGCTCGGATGGGGCGTCGCGGGTGTGCTCGCACTGGTGAGCGCGCTGCTGATCTGGCGGGCGCTCAACCCCAACGATCCGTATTCGGTCGATACGCTCACCGAAGACGTGACGATCAAGTGCATCGAGACCGGCGACGAGTGGACCATCAAGCGCGGTCGGCTCGAGGCGATCCTGCGCCAGCGCCCGGGCATGCTCGACGCCGGCGAGGGACTGATCAACCCGAACACGGGCACGCCGACGGGGTTCCCGTTCTCGAAGAAGGAGTGGGAAGCGACGATCGAGCGCATCAACTCGGAGAAGCAGGCCGTCATTGACAAGCGCTCCGGCGGGGCGTCGGGCGGAGGATCGTGACCGGGCGATGACCGCGTCATCGATCACACGGCGCACTGCGCTCGGCGCCTTCGGGGCCGCGGCGCTGGGGTACGCGGTGTTTGGTCCGCGCACGCTGCGCGACGTGCCTTCCGGGCGGGTCGTGCTCGACTACTGGGACAAGTGGACCGGTCACGAGGGCGCCGCGATGGAAGCGGTGGTCGACGAGTTCAACGCGTCGCAGGACCGGATCTTCGTTCGGTACTTCGCGATCAGCGGGATTGAGCAGAAGGCGATGGTGGCGATCGCGGGGGGCGGACCACCGGACATCCTTGGGCTCTGGGACTTTTCGATTCCGGCGTTCTCGGAGAGCGGAGCGATCCTCCCGATCGACCGCCTGTGGGAGGCGTACGGATCCGACATCCGAAAGACCATGCCGAACCCCGATCCGCGGACTCCCGACCTGCTCGCGCCGGAGCGCTTCGCGGCGCCGGCGCTCCGCCTGGTGGAGTACGGAGGGCTTCGCTGGGGAGCGCACACGTCGTGCAGCTCGATGGCGATGTACTACAACCGGGCGCTCTTTCGAGAGCACGGGCTCGACCCAAGCCGCCCACCTCGCACGATCGCAGAACTCGACGAGGCGTCGCAACACCTCGACGCCTTCGACGCGAACGGCGAGGTGCGCCGCGCCGGGTTCCTCCAGCGCGAGCCGGGGTGGTGGGACTGGATCTGGGGCTACTTCTTTGGTGAGCGATTGCTCTCGCCAGATGGTCGCATTGCGACCGCGAACGCGCCACGGAATGTGCGCGCGTACCAGTGGGTCCGGTCATATCCGGAGCGGCTTGGGGCGACGCGCCTGCTGCAGTTCAAGTCGGGGTTTGGCGGGTACAACTCGGTGCAGCAGCCGCTGCTCGCGGAGCGCGTCGCGATGTGTCTGCACGGGCCCTACCTGGCGAGCGTGATCGGGACGTTCCGACCAGATTTCGACTACGCCGCGGCGGCGTTCCCGGTTGAGGAGAGTCTGTACGATCCGGATCGTCCTATGGCGCTAATCGAATCGGACATCCTGTGCGTCCCGACCGGGAGCGCACACCCGCGTGAGGCGATGGAGTTTGTCGCGTACACCCAGCGGCAGGCGGCGCTGGAGTCGATCGCGCGTATCCACGCGAAGCCCACGCCGCTCGTGGACGTCTCGCCCGACTTCGTGCGCACGCACCCCAACCGCTGGATCGCGCTGCACAACCGCCTGCTGCACAGCGATCGGGCGTTTCCGAAGCCTGTGACGCGGATCTGGCCGCAGTATGAGGCGGAGTTCATTACTCATATGGGTTCGCTCTGGAGCTTGGACGAGACCGCGGCGGAGGCGCTCGATGCGATCAACGCCCGCGGGCAAACGGCGTTGGATGCCGAGGCGGACCGAGCTGCGCGCAGGTACGGCGGCGTGCCGCTCGTGGAACGGGCGCCGAGAGTCGAGGGTCAAGGTTGAGGCAAGCCGGCACGCGAGGATCAAACCGGTTGACAGGGCTCGCGTTTGTCAGCCCGTGGATCATCGGATTCTGCGTGTTCCAACTGCTCCCGATCTGCCTCGCCTTCTACTTCAGCTTCACCGAGTACTCGGTCCTTGAGTCGCCGCTGTGGATCGGGCTCGACAACTACGCCGGGCTCGTGCGCGATCCGGTCTTCTGGAAGGCGACCGCCAACACCGGCGTCTTCGTCGTGCTTGTCGTGGCGCTTGGCACGGTGCTCGCGATCGGGATCGCGTGCCTGCTCAACACGAATGTCTGGGGCAGGACGGTCTGGCGCGCCATGGTGTTCCTGCCCTCGCTCGTGCCGCTCGTCGCGGCGGCAATGGTGTGGATGTGGCTCTACAACGGCGAACTCGGCATCATCAACCGCACACTCGACCCCGTGCTCGGCGCGGTCAACGCGCTCCTTCGCACGGACCTTCGCAGCCCGGACTGGCTCGGTGATCCGGGTTGGATCCTGGTCTCGCTCGTGATCATGACCCTCTGGACGCTCGGCAACGCGATGGTGATCTACCTCGCGGCGCTGCAGGACGTGCCTCGCTCGCTCTACGAGGCGGCAGCCATCGACGGGGTTTCGCGCTTCGGCCGCTTCCGGCACGTCACGCTCCCGATGATCTCGCCCGTCGTGCTGTTCAACGTGATCACCGGTCTCATCGCGGCGTGGCAGGTCTTCGCGGTGCCCTACATCATGCTCGGGCCCGCGGGCGGCCCGGGGCGCGCGGGGTACTTCTACACCACCTACCTCTACGACAACTCGCTCCCCTACTTGCGCATGGGGTACGCCAGTTCGATGGCGTGGGTACAGCTCGTCGTCATCCTTGCGCTCACGGGCCTCATCCTCTGGGCGAGCAAGCGCGTCGTGCATTACCAAGGGGGCCGGTGATGGCGCGCACCTCCGGCATCGGTTCTCGTGCCGCCCGCACGGCGCTCGCAGCGCTCATCGCGGCGCTGTTCGCGCTGCCGCTGCTTTCGATGGTGCTCACCTCACTCAAGCCGACCGAGCAAACGCTCGCCGACTCGGCGGCCCTGCTGCCCGAGCCGCTCAGCGCCACGCCGCGGTACGCGCTCGACAACTACATCGGCGAGGTGGATGACGACGGCATCGTGATCGCACGCGGCGTGTGGACCGACCCCATCGTCGACTTCCCCTTGTTCTTCCGGAACTCCCTGATCGTGGCGATCCTGTCCGTAACGGGCGCGGTCATATCCAGCGCCATCGTCGCCTATGGCTTTGCTCGCGTTCGGTGGAAGGGGCGGGGCCCCGTCTTCGGGCTTCTGCTCGCGACGATGATGATCCCGTTCCCGGTGCTCATGGGGCCGATGTACATCATCTTCAAGCAGCTCGGGTGGATCGGCACACTCCGACCGCTCTGGGTGCCGGCATGGTTCGGGGTCGCGTTCAGCATCTTCCTCTTGCGGCAGTTCTACATGACGATCCCGCGCGAACTTGATGAGGCGGCCGCGATTGACGGATGTTCGCACCTGGGCATCCTGGTGCGCATCATCCTGCCGCTCTCGAAGCCGGCCCTGGCGGTGGTGGCGTTGCTGCAGTTCATCGCGGTGTGGAACGACTTTCTCGGACCGCTCATCTTCCTGCAGCACCGCGAGCAGTTCACGCTGGCGCTCGGGCTCGCGCTGTATCAATCGCAGGCGGGCAACGTGCCGTGGAACCTGCTGATGGCCGCGAGCACGCTCGTGGTGTTGCCGGTGGCGGTGGTGTTCGTCCTGACGCAGCGCACGTTCGTTGAGGGAATCGCGACGCAGGGGCTTAAGGGATAACACCGGCTCGCATAGGGCGGGCGATTCTGTCTTGACACAGGATCATGGTTTCAGATAATCGGATGTAAAGGCTTTCATGCCCAAGACACGACCCACTCCACGGAGACCCAAGCATGCAGAAGTTGCTCGCGAGCGCTGCCGTGACGGCGATTGCTGGAATCGCGGTCGCACAGCCCGACCTGGTGTACAACGGCTCGTTCGAGACACCCGCGCCGCTGGGCAGCGGGCCGGACGGGTGGCGCATGTTCAACACCGCGGCGTACCGCAACATCAACGACGGCCCCAACATCCTGACGCGCACCGGCGATTACTCGGTGGAACTCGCGTCGGGGGCTGACTTCGTCGGCGCCGACACCAACGCCTTCGATCCCAACACCCTGGACTATTACGACCCGAAGTACGTTTGGCGCGGGGGCGCCTGCCGGGCGTGCGGGTGGTACGCCATCCCCGCGGACCAGCCGCTCACGGGCGCAAACGCGGGCATGAAGATCGAGTTTCGTCGCGACAACTTCTCGGTGTACATGCCCGTGGAAGACCTGTTCATCAACGGGCACACCGACGGCCAGTGGCGGCAGGCCTGCATCACCGTCGGATGCGACGAGCTCCCTCCGGACTTCCCGCCGTTCCCCATCACCGCGAGCGTGCTGGTTGTCCGGTTTGGTGACGTGAACTCAACGGGCACGATCTTCTGGGATGACGTGACCTTCCAACAATGCCTCGCCGACTTCACTTGCGACGACATGGTCAACACGAACGACTTCTTCGCCTTCCTCGCGGCGTACCAGGCACAGGACGCCCGTGCCGACCTCACCGGCGACGGGAACATCGACACAAACGACTTCTTCGAGTTCCTCTCGCTCTACCAGCAGGGCTGCTTCTAGGCCCGGACGAGAACTCGAAGAGTCCGCGGACTCGTGGGACGGCGTGCATTGAGTGGTGCGCGCCGTCCTTTCTGCTTTGGCGGGCGGCCGGCGCTAGCACCCCCGTTGGTAGAGGTCGAGGAAGACGAAGAAGTCGTTGGTGTTCACGGCGCCGTCGGCGTTCAGGTCGGCGGACGCGGCCCCCTGCGCATAGAGCGCGAGGAAGGCGAACAGGTCGTTCGTGTTCAGCTCCCCGTCTCCGGTGAAGTCGATCTCGCAGGCGTACGCGACCGCGAGCACACGATCGACCACCCCGGGGTCGATCAACTCGGCGATCCCGAGCGCGCCGAGCGCGACGTCGGGCAGCCCCGCGTCGTTGGGCGTGAACGCTGCGTCCGCGTTGGAACGGCGGTAGAGGATCGACGCGCCGCCCGCGAATGTCTGGCGAGCGCCGCGTCGGTAGGCGTTGTACGCAGCAACGGCTGTCAGGCTCTCGCCGCCACCCGAGAATGCCATGAGCGAGGGGAAGGTCGTGACGTCGCCGGGGTGGTTGGACAGTGAGTCGGCGTTGTACCCGCCCCACTGCTGCGCCGTCGAGCCCGCGGAGAACACGGTGAAGTAGTCGGGGGCGGAGTCGTCGGTCCACGCGGCATTGGATGCGAGCAGGTTGCGTATCTGCTCGCGCCACAGGGCGCTCGATCGAAAGGCACGCTGGGTGAGGTAGGGGTAGAGCGAGACGAACGCGGCCTGGTGTTGGTTCCACACGTCGCCGGTGACGGGCATGCCGGAGATGTACTCGGCGGTCGGCCAGCGCCAGCGGTCGAGCCAGCGCTCGAAGATCTGGCGTGCGTCGCCGAGCGCGGCAGCCTGTTCGACGAAGAGGATGCCCTCGTGGAATGGCGCCGCTGCGGCGCCCGGGTCCGGCCCACCGCCTTGCAAGCCCTTGAAGTAGAGCGCAGAGGTCGTGGGTTGAAGGTAGGCATCCCAGTTGCGCACGTGTGCGAGGATCGTGTCCGCCGCAGCGACGATGCCCGGGTCATCGACGTACTTCTCTCGTGCGCGGTGCGCTGCGAGCACGATCTTCATCGTGCTGAGCGTCGCGAACTCGGGGTCCCATCCGGGCTCAACGCTCCCGGTGTCGGGGTCGATCCAGTGGCGGTAGATGCCGTCGGCGGACGTACTGGGCGCAATGCCATCGGGCGCGAGACCGGCGTAGCGCGTGAGCACCTCGCGGATGGTCTCGCGATCGCTCGGGTCGTTGTAGATCTCGTCGTGTGTGAGCAAGAGCAGCGCAGCCCACGCCGCGGCGTCGGGCGTGGCGGGGTGGAAGCGTGTCCATCCCTGGCGCACGTCGGCATCGATCACCCACCCCGCGCCAATGGCGTCCGGCGCGACGAGTGCCTTCGCAAAGCGCACGACTTCGTTGAACTCGTCTTCAAGCCAGGCCTCGAATGAGAGCCGCGGGTCATCGGTCTCCCGAATGATGCGCGGTCCTTGCTCGGCCCCGACGAGCAGACGCCCGCAGGCGGTGGCTTCGAGGTCGTGCACTTCGACAGGAGTCTGGGCGTACAGGGTCGGGCTCCAAGGCAGGACGCCGATCGCCTGGAGATCGGGCGCAAACTCGATATCAGTCGCGCCGCTGATGATGAACAGACCGCGCTGCGCGGATGTGCCGAAGTGCGAGGTGTGTGTGATGGCGCGGACATTGCCGACGCTGGCGGCGCGGGTGAACTGTGGGATGCCGGCGGCGATCGACGCGAAGTACAGGCCCTCGTCGGTGGCGGCGTAGAGCGTGTCGCGCTCCCAATCGAGCGCGAGCCCGCGGACGACGCCCGACCCAACCGCGGCGGCGCCGAGTTGGGCGCCGACACGGTCATTGCGCTCCGCCCGGTACACGACGAGACCGTCGCCGGGCGTGGCGAGAAAGAGGCGTCCGGCGCGGTGGAGCATCGCGAGGTGCGGCGAGGTTGCGAGGTCGCTCAGCACATCGCGCCGCGCGAACACGCCGAGTTCGTCGGCGAGCGCGTCATACCTGAGGATGGTGTCAGACCCGAGCCCGTCCGGCGCCTGATTCTCATCGCACACCAGGATGAAGAGCAAGCGGCCGGAAGCCGACCACGCCATCGCGGCGGGGCCGTCGTGCCCTGCATCGAGGCCCATCCAGGGCGCGGCGGTGTTGAGTTCGGCACGTGTGATCGTGCGCACGAGTTGGGCGCGCACGTCGCGGATCTCGATCGAGTCAGTCGCTGTGCTTGATGTGGCATACGCGCCGCCCAGAGTCGCACCAGCAACGGCGACCTTGCCCCCACCCGCTCCCGCCCAGGGCGTTCCATCCGGTCCACCGAAGGCGAGCACACAGACCGGGCTCAGCGCAAGGGCCAGGTTGGCAAGTGCGAAGCGGCTCAACGCCCGATCCTACCCGGCGGAGCAGCGACCCAAACGAAGTAAATGAGGATGCCCGTTTCACGGTGGTCCGAGAGTTCCATTGACTCAAGGCCCCTCTTGAGGTACCTTCGCTCGTTGGCCGTTGCGGAGTCCTTTGCATGATGAAGCTCGCTTGGTGCGTCGCGGTATTGGTGTCCTTGTGCGCACGCGCAGAGGCGGGCCAGCCGGAGGAGTTCGACTTCACGCTGCCTTCGACGTTGCGCACGTTGCCTGCGCGTGGCGAGCCGATCCTCGTGCGTGGGTTGCTTGTCTCACCGGACACGCGTGTCGACGTCGAACTTCGACGCTTCTCGATCACCGATGCGAGCACGCGGTTCGTCGCACACACGGGCGGCGTGGATACACCCCTTGCATACGACGCCGATCGCGTCGTGTTGCTCGGTGGTCGGGTACTCGGACGCACCGAGTCGAGCGTGTTCATCGCGATCACGCCGTCGATGGGTGTTATCGGGCGCATCGACGATGGCGCCGGGCACATCGCCTCGATAGCTTCAATGCAGACGCAGGAGGGCCCATCGCCTGACATTTGCACGGTCATCCCTGGGCCGATCCTGGCGTCGCACGCCGCAGCGCCGTCGTGCGGCGTGGACTCCGGCGCCTGGATCGAGCCTGAACTCCCGAGCCCGAATCTGCCCGCCGATTACCTCGCGGAAGTCGCGGTCGACACGGACTACGACTACTTCGAACTGTTCGACGACACCGACCACGCGATGGACTACCTCGTCGCGCTGTATGGACAGGCGAGCTTCGTCTTCTCGCGCGATTCCCGCATCGCGCTGAAGCTGACGTTTACTCGGTTGTGGACTGACGCGGACGACCTGTTCAATGGGGGCGACCCCCTCGGGGACTTCCGTCGCTATTGGAATCAGAACATGGACGACGTGCCGCGCGATACGGCCCAGTTCTGTTCCGGCCGGCGGGACTTCCCCTTTGGTGGATCGGCATACTTGCCGGGGGTGTGCGAGTTGGGTCGCGCGTACTCCTGCGTGGGGTACATCGGCGGCGATATCAGCAACCCACGATCGTCACACGATCTCAACTTCGATGTGATCGTGACCGCGCATGAACTGGGCCACAACTTCGGAACACCACACACGCACGATCGTGGACTCGACGACTGCGCCAACCCGTTCGCCGCCCCGCAGCGGGGGCCCATCATGAGCTACTGCGGCCAGAGCTACTCGGGCGGGCACGCGAACCAGGACCCTCGCTTCCACACAGACTCGACACGCCTCATGCATCAGGTGCTCTCGGGTACGTTCTGTATCGACGCGGACCGCAACGCCAACGGCATCGCCGACGCGACCGACATCGCCCTCGGCGACAGCTCCGACCTCAACGCCAACGGCATACCGGACGAGGCTGAGGACTGCAATGGGAACGGCACGCTCGACGATCAGGACATCGCGAGCGGGGTGAGCCTCGACCTCAACGGCAACGGCATACCGGACGAATGCGAACCCGACTGCAACGCCAACAACGTGCCGGACGATCTGGACATCGCGATGGGCGATGCGGAGGACGGCGACGCCAACGGCGTGCCCGACGCTTGCCAGGTCGATTGCGATGCCAACGGGATCGCGGACTCGCTCGACATCAACGCGGACATGGCCCTCGATCGCGACCGAAACGCGGTGCTCGACGGATGCCAGGACTGCGACGGCGACGGCGTCAACGACTTGCTCGCGCTCGATCACGAGTACAACATGTGGATCGGGTCGCTTGAGTCTGACTCGGGCGTGCGCGAGTTCTTCGGTGCGTCGGGCGTGTTGATGCAGGTCGCCGAGCCAACCGCCATCGAGACCGTCCATGACCTGATGATCACACAGGACCGGCGCGTGCTCCTCGCGAGCGCGACCGACAGTCGAATCGTCGAGTTTGCGGCTGATGGATCGGTCGTGGGCGACCTGGTTGCGAGCGGCGCCGGCGGGCTCGACGAGCCCGGCGGCATGCTCCTGACCGACACGACGCTGCTCGTCGCTGATCGAGGCGGCGGGCGTTTGCTCGAGTTTGACCTTGGGTCCGGCGCGTTCATGCGGGTTGTTGCGGTCCTCCCCGCGACGCCGTTCGGGCTCGCGCATGCGCCCGGTGGGGGCGTCCTCGTCTCGCTCGACGACGACACGGTGCGCGAGTACGACATCGCGATGGGCGTGCTCCGGCGGGTGGTCGTCGACAGCACGAACAACGGCGGGCTGACCGATCCGCGGGGCCTCGTGATTGACACGCTCGGCCGCCTGCTCGTGTGCAGCTACGGCACCGATGAGGTCCTCGCGTACGCATTCGACACCGGCGCTCCGCTAGGCAAGTTCAACCACAACGGCACGGCGAATCGCCTGACACTCGAGGAGCCTTGGACGATCCGGGTCGGCCCGAACAACAACGTGTTCGTCTCCAACAGCCACATCCACCAGGACCGGCTCCCCTCGCCCAACTTGCATCTGACGCAGGCGAGGGTGTTTGAGTTTGACTACCGCCTCGGGAACTACGTGCGGGCGTTCTTGCAAGGGGTGGACACCGGACTCTGGCGTCCGAGCGGCTTTGACTTCATGCCCGGCGGGAACATCGACTGCAATCACAACTTCTTTCCGGACACCTGCGAGATTGCGATGGGACTCGCGGACGACGTCAATGGCGACGGTGTCCCCGACGACTGCCAGACCTGTGTGCCGGACATCGATGGCAGCGGCTCGGTCGATACCAACGACTTCTTCGCGTTCCTGGCTGCCTACCAGGCGCAGGACCCCGCGGCCGACTTCACGGGCGATGGCGACGTGAACACGAACGACTTCTTCGCATTCCTGGTGGCCTACCAGGCGGGCTGCTGAGCAGCCGCTCGCAACGCATCGCGATTGCTGAAGTCGGGGCTGCCGAGTCCGCGAGGGGCCCGCGTTGCCCGGGGCTGCGAGCCGACGTGGGCTTGCGGGTAGAACGTCGAGGCCGGGTATCGGAAGCACCTCGTACACTGCCCCATGAACCAAGGCGACTCCGCCAAGTTCCATACGACGCACTGGAGCCTGATCGCCGCGCTGCCCGGACGGGATGAGGTCGCCGAGAGTGGGCGCGCCCGTGAGGCGCTCGAACACCTTTGCGTGGCCTACTGGCGCCCTCTCTATGCCTTCGCCCGCTACAGCGGCTATCCGGCACAGGACGCACAGGATGTCACCCAGGCCTTCCTCGCTCGCGTCATCGAAACCGGCGGACTCGGCGGAGCTGACCCCGATCGCGGGCGCTTTCGCTCGTACCTGCTGGGCGCGATGAAACACTTCATGAGCCGCGCGCGCGACAAGGCGAAGGCCCAGAAACGAGGGGGCGGGCAGCGCTTCTTCGAGCTCGACGTGAGTGAGTTGGAATCGCGGATCACAGCCGGCGCAGGCGTGAGCACCCCAGCGGACGCCGAGCGGGCCTTCGACCGAGACTGGGCGCGCGAGACGACTGCCGCGGCGCTTCGTCAACTGGGCGCCGAATGGGCCGCGCGCGGGCGGGGCGACCAGTTCGAGGCCCTGCGTCCGGCGCTGACCGATGCGACGCCGCCCGGGTCCGAGCTCGCCGCCACGCTCGGTATGACCGAGAACGCGGTCGCCGTGGCCATCCACCGGCTGCGCCAGCGCTACTCGGCCCTCGTCCGCGAGGGCGTGGCCCGAACGGTCGCCGACGAGGCGGACGTTGAGGACGAGATGCGTTACCTGATCGCAGTTCTCAGACAAAGATGATTCGCGGCTGTAACCCGAAGATGGGAACCCGTCAGGAAGTGGTGAACCCCCAACTGGGAGGCGCACCATGAGCGACAAAACTCAACCGATCTGTCCGGGATGCGGCGCGGATCTCGAGACCGCGCGTCCGAACGCGCTATGCCCGGCCTGCCTGATGTCCCGAGTCCTCCGGACCGGCTCGGAGAGCGAGGCTGAGACCCTCGCTCCAGGTCCTCGCGAGCACGAGGAAGGGCCGACGGGCCACGAGAGCGAGGCCCAGACCCTCGGCGCGACTCCATCTCGGCACAGCCGTGCAAGGCCGGCCTTCGAACTGCCGCGCGATCTCGGTGACTACACGCTCGTCTCCCTGCTCGGGCAGGGCGGCATGGGCACCGTGTACGAAGCCGTGCAGCGCTCGACGGGACGGAGGCTCGCGCTGAAGCTCCTGGACCAACGCCTGGACTCGCCAGACATGCGGCAGCGATTCCTCCGTGAGGGACGGCTCGCCGCCCGCGTCAACCACCCCGCGAGCCTCTACGTGTTTGGCAGCGAGGAGATCGATGGCATCCCCGCCATCACCATGGAGATTGCGCCCGGAGGCACGCTGCAGGATGCGCTCAATCGGCGAGGCCCACTGCCGGTCACCGAAGCAGTCGATTCGGTCTTGAGCATGATCGACGGGCTGGAAGCGGCGCTTGATCGCGACGTGCTGCACCGTGACATCAAGCCCTCCAACTGCTTCGTCCTGCCGGACGGAACGGTCAAGATCGGGGACTTTGGTCTCTCGGTCTCCACGCTTCCCTCCGAAGACTCGTTCGTGACGCAGACCGGTAGGGTCATGGGTACGCCCGCCTTCGCCTCGCCCGAGCAACTTCGCGGCGATGAGATCGACGTGCGGTCGGATATCTACGCCGTCGGCGCCACGCTCTTCACGCTGCTTGCTGCGCGTGCGCCGTTCGAGGGCGACAACGCGGTGCAGGTGGTCGCGAATGTCATCGACACACCACCAGCCGCCCTCTCTCGCTTCCGCGACGATCTGCCGCCCGGCCTCGAGCACGTCCTCGCGCGGTGCCTCGCCAAAGAGCCCGCGGGCCGATACGCCGACTACGCGGCGCTCCGCAACGCACTGCTGCCGTTCAGCTCGGTCGTTCCAGAGCCGGCGACGCAAGCCCAGCGCACCGCCGCCGGTTGGATCGACTACTTGACGGCGTTCCTGCCGACCTATGCCGCGCTGATGATCACCGTCGGCCCGGAGGCACTCTTCATCCGACCGCTGTACGAGTTCACGCCCGTTGCGTGGCGGTTCTACCTGCTCGTTCTCGCGATGGGTTTCCTCTACTTCGCCGTTGCCGAGGGCATCTGGGGCGGCGGGATCGGTAAGTGGATCATGGGCCTTCGCGTCGTCCGACCGGACGGCCGTTTGCCGGGGGTGGGGCGTGCCTTGCTTCGGATCATCGTCCCGATCGTCTTCATTGAGGCGTTCCGAATCCCACTCGCCATCGCCTCGATGCCCGAGGGGGATTGGACTCCGCTCAACGTGTTTGTGTTCGTCGGTCTTTCGGTTCTCTGCCCCTGGGTTGGCGCGCTGCTCTGGGTGACTGCGAGACGCAGCAACGGGTTCGCCACGGTCTGGGACCTTGCGACCGGAACGCGCGTCGTCGTTCGGCCCCGCGGTGCACGTCGCCCCACGATGGCGCGGGCTGCGGAGGCGGAGGTAGCTCCGGACCACTCGCGGTCGTTCGGGCCGTACCGAGTGACCGCTGAGATTGACGCCGAACGATGGCTCGGCGCCGAGGACCCCGTGCTCCGTCGCGCAGTCTGGCTCATTCGGCGCATGGACAGCCAGCCGTCGGAGGCGCGGCGCGCTGCGGCGCGCCCGGGGCGTCCGCGCTGGCTGCAAGAGGTCGAGTCCGGCGAGGAAGTGTGGGAGGCGTACGAAGCGCCGCGCGGCTCGCCCCTCCCCGAGCAGATCGCCCATGGCCCCGTGCCCTGGTCGACCCTGCGGTACTGGCTGCACGACCTCGCCGCCGAGTTGTGGGCCGCCCAGCACGACGGCACCCTTCCGCCTGCCTGCAGCCTTGATCAGGTCTGGATCACGGACGATGGGCGGGCCTTGCTCCTCGACACTCCTTGGCCGAGCGCGTCACTGTCGGATTCGAGCTTGGCGTCCGCCCAGCCGATCGCGGTCGATGATCTCGCCACGCAGCAGGTGTTCCTCCAGACTGTCGCTGATCACGTCGACCCGCTGAGCGTCCCTCTGCACGCGCAGCCCGCGCTGCGCAACCTCCGCGCGGCGTCCTTCGAGAAACTCACGTTCCTCACCGGCACGCTTCGCGGCCTGCTGACCAAGCCGGCGGACGTCACGAGAGGCCTTCGCGCCGCGTCGCTCTTTGTGATCCCCGGCTACACCTGGATCGCCACCTTCCTCGGGATCGCCAGCAACACCGACTCGTCGGTCGGTCCGGCGGTATGGGCC
The DNA here is from genome assembly GCA_030429485.1 of Phycisphaerae bacterium. GTDB lineage: Bacteria > Planctomycetota > Phycisphaerae > Phycisphaerales > UBA1924 > JAUIFD01. Next base: position 18,178 of record JAUIFD010000027.1, read on the forward strand.
GGGCGCATGGCGATCGCCGGGCTGGTGATGATGCACTTCATCGCCCTGTTCGACCTCATCCTCGCCTTCTGGCACAAGTCAACGGGCCTGAGCACGTTCGGCCTTGAGGTCGTCACCTCGCAAGGGCGGGCTTCTCGAACTCGCATGCTCGTGCGCGCCGCGATCATGTGGCTGCCGGTGCTTGCACTAACCGGCGTCCTCGCCGCGCTCACGCCCGCCGACGGCGCCTGGATCGGCTTCATCGGCTTCAACGCGGCGGCGACCGTTGGCGCGGTCGCCATCGTCGGTGCTGCGGTCTTGGCCGCATCTGCGCTGGTGAACCCCACCCGCGGCCTGCACGACCGCCTCGCGGGCGTATGGGTCGGGCGCCGCTAGCACCCCCGATGCCCCGAATGTCTTCCCGTCTCCCAGCCCTGCGGGGAGAAGGAGCACACGTTGATCACCACACCGCAGATGTCGAATCCCTCACCGGACCAACCGTCAGACCCGCCACAGCTCACCGCGCGGCGCTACGACCTCGACGCGCTCCGCGCCTTCGCCATGCTTCTCGGCATCGCGCTGCACGCGGCCCTCGCATTTGCGCCGATCCCGTGGATCGCGATGAACAAAGAGACCTCGGCGGTGCTGGGACCGTTCATTGAGGTCATTCACGGGTTCCGGCTGCCTCTCTTCTTCTTGATGAGTGGCTTCTTCAGCGCCATGCTGCTGCGCCGGCGCGGCATCCGCGGCTTCCTCGGCCACAGGTGGAAACGCATCGCCGTTCCGCTGTTGCTCGGCATGGTCACGATCATCCCGACAATGTGGGTCGTCATCATCGGTGGCAACGTCGTCAAAGCGGTGTCACCGCCCCCCGCACGGGCGTGGAGCGTGCGAGATGACGCCCAAGTGACGATCTGGGGGGCCGCCGCGGCCGGTGATCTCGTGAGCGTGCGGTTGCTGGTGCAGTCGGGTGCGCCGGTTGATGAGCCGGACCTCGGAACGTATCACCCGCCGCTGGCCTGGGCCGCCACAGGCGACCACGCGGAGGTCGTCGCGTTCCTCCTGGAATCCGGCGCCGATCCCAACCAGCGCATGGGCGACAACAACACCCCCCTACACACCGCTTGCTTCTTCGGCGCCGCCGAGTCCGCGGCTCTGATGCTCGACGCCGGCGCGGACCCCACGGTGCGAAACACGCACGGCGAGACGCCGGTCGAGGTGATGCGACACGGGCAGGGCACGGTGGACTTCATCGCGAACCTGCTCGGCGTGTCCATCGACTTCGCGCGGGTCGAGGCCGGACGCCGTGAGATCGCCGAGCTAATCAAGGTCCGCGGTCTAGAAGCCGACGCCCCGAAGCGATCGACTCCAATCCGCGATCTCATCGTCGGGCTGCTCGGCGGCGAGTTGTTCATGCACCTCTGGTTCCTGTGGCACCTCTTGTGGCTCGCATGCGGGCTTGCCGTAGTGACCTTGGTCCTGCGTTGGATGCCAACGCTGCGTGCCCCGAGCATCCTCATTGCCACGCCACTGTGTCTTCTGGGTCTGATCCCGTTCACCGCACTCACGCAGAGTTGGCAAGCCAACTTCGGACCCGACACCTCTGCGGCCCTGATTCCCGCTCCGCATGTGCTCGCGCACTATGCGGTGTTCTTTGGCTTCGGCGCCCTCATGCACTGCGCCCCTGGAGCCGCTGACCGGCTCGGGCGGGCCTGGTGGGCCTACCTGCCCTTGGCCGCGATCAGTTGCTCTCTCTCGCTCCGTCTGACGCACGACCCGCTGTCACTCGCGGACCGGAGCATCGACTCCGAAACAGGAGAGCGTCTGAGGCCCATTCTGCAGTCGATCTTCGTGTGGACCACCTCGTTCGGGTTGATCGGTCTTGCCCGGGTCTTGCTCGGTCGCCCCAGCGAATGGGTGCGCTACGTGTCCGACTCCTCGTACTGGCTCTACATCGTGCACTTGCCCTTGATTGTCGCGGGGCAGTTTGCGCTGACCTATGTGTCACTCCCGCCGCTCGTCGAGTTCGCCACGCTGACGATCGTGACGACGGTGCTGCTTCTGCTGAGCTATCACTGGCTCGTTCGGCACACCTGGATCGGCCGCCTGCTCAATGGTCCCCGCACGCTGCCCGGCGGCATCGCGACGCGACCTCGACCCCGCGAGAATGTGGTCGAAACCCAGTCAGACGGATCTGCTTCTGGAACTGAAGCGTGCTCATTGCTGTGACGGAGTTGAAGTGCTGACGGTCTCCCGACACGGCCATGCCGAGCTCTCGCCCAATCCTCGATGCGCCGCGGCGTCGCCATGCGAGGCCCACGAGCCGCTCGCCGATGCGAGCGAATGCGAGAATGCCCCCCGAAGGACTCGAACCTTCAACCCGCTGATTAAGAGTCAGCTGCTCTGCCGATTGAGCTAGGGAGGCGACTCGGCAGGTGCCGGTCAATGGAGCATACGCACGATGGTCGCGTGGACCAAGCGGTCGGCCGCGGTCGGCCCGTCGGCGTCAGTCCATCGGTCCCAGGCCGTGACCACCGCCGGGTCGCTCGAAACCGCCCAGCGACCGGTCATGGTCCCGTCGGCCAAGCCTGGTGATCCTCCACGGGGGCCCAAACGGCGTGGACCCACTCTGACAGGGGGCGTATCCTCTCCGGTCCTCGAGGTGGGAGGACCGGGCCTTTGGGCCCGCATTACGACAATACGCGCTTGCGCAGGAGCCGGGCATGCTTCCTACCCATCGTCAGAGTCACGGGCGCACCCGCCGCCGCCGGGCTCACGACTCCATCACGGCGTCGGTCCCGGGCGAGTGCCCGGTCTCGGGGCACCCCAAGCTGCCCCACCGCGCTTGTGCCGAATCGGGGTACGTGCGGGCCGGGCTTCGTATCTCGGTGCCCAAGCTGGGCATCGGCGTAAAGAAGAGCTGACGTTCCGATGCGCCTCGCGATCGACGTCATGGGCGGCGACCACGCCCCGGACGCCATCCTGAAGGGATGCGTCGAGGCGCTGGACGTGATCGCCCCGGAGGACGAACTCCACCTCGTCGGGCCGAAGGACCTGATCGCGGAGTTGCTCGCCGAACACGGCGTGAGCGACCCTCGGATGGTGATCGATCACGCGCCCGACCTGATCTCGATGGACGATGAGCCGGCGCGGGCCGTCCGCGCCAAGACCGAATCGTCGATCGTCCGCATGACGCTCAGCGCGTCGCGCAAGGCGGACGACCCGGTCGATGCCATCCTCTCAGCCGGCAATACGGGCGCGTGTGTCGCTGCGGCGATTATGCACATGAAGCGTCTGCCGGGCGTGCATCGCCCGGGCATCGCGGTGACGATTCCGGGTTTCCAGGGCCCGGTGATCCTGTGCGACGCGGGCGCGAACCCCGCCCCAAAGGCAACCCACCTCTGGCAGTACGCGATCATGGCGGACGTGTACGCCCGCCTTCGGCACGGCATCGCCGAGCCGCGCGTGGCGCTGATGAACATCGGCGCCGAGGAGGGCAAGGGCTCGGACTTGGTCAAGGAGACCCGTGACCTGCTCCGCGCCACGCCCGGGATCAAGTTCATCGGGTTTGTCGAGGGGCGTGACTTCTTCGATGGTGTCGCCGACGTGATCATCACCGACGGCTTCGTCGGCAACACCGTCCTTAAGATGGCTGAAGGGCTCGCGAAGAGCATCTTCGCCGCGATCGCGCAGGAGATCTTCGAGACCGACCCGGGTCTCGCGCTCAAGTTTGAGCCGGTCGTCAAGAGCATCTACAAGAAGAACGACTACCACGAACAAGGCGGCGCGCCCCTGCTCGGCGTCAACGGCGCCTGCATCATCGCCCACGGCTCCAGCGAAGCGCGGACCATCCGCGCCGCGATCCGAAACACGCGAGACTTCGTGCAATCCGGTGTCAACGCCCGAATCGTTGAGCGCATCGCGGAGGCGACCGACGCTGTCCGCCCGAGCGCGGAGCACGCATGAACGCGACGGACACCATCCGACCCGCGGGCGTCGAGATCGCGGGCACCGGCACAGCCCTGCCCGATCGCGAACTCACCAACGCTGACCTTGAGAAGCTCATGGATACCTCCGACGAGTGGATCACGCAGCGGACGGGCATCCGCGCGCGCCGGATCGTCACGCCGGAGAACGGCGAGAACACGACGGCTCTCGCGACGCGAGCCCTCGCCGCGGCACTCCAAGACGCCGGGCTTGAGGGCTCCGAGCTCGACCTCGTGGTCTGCGCGACGATGACGCCTGATATGCCGACTCCGGGTGTGTCGGCGGTCGCGGCGCACCGGGTCGGCGCCACGGGAGCGGGCGCGTTCGACCTGTCGGCCGCGTGCTCGGGCTTCGTGTTCTCGCTGAACACCGCCCACGCCCTGATCGCGGGCGGCCGGTACCGGAACGTCGCGGTGATCGGCGCCGACATCCTCTCGCGGTTCATGGAGTACACCACGCGCGGACGCTCCACGGCGGTGCTCTTCGGCGACGCCGGCGCTGCCATGATCCTCCGCGCGTCGGACGACCCGCACAAGAACCTTATCGCTCAGGCCATGCACGCCGATGGCGGCGGCGCCCAGCATCTCTACATCCCCACGTTTGAGCGTGACGCCCAGGCATACGGCGACGACACCGGCCTACCCATGAGCCAACTCCGCATGCACGGGCCGGCGGTCTTCCGCTTCGCGGTCGGCAAGTTCCCGCAACTCATCGCCGACACGCTGGAGAGGGCCGACCTCGCCCCCGAGGACATCGATCACTTCGTCTGCCACCAGTCCAACCAGCGCATCCTCGAATCCGCGCGCGAAAGGTTCGGCATCCCGCACGAGAAGCTGCGCGTGAATATCAACAAGTACGGCAACACCGTCGCCGCTTCGGTGCCGCTCGTGTTCCACGAGCTGCGCACGGAAGGACGCATCAAGCCTGGTCAGCTCGTCATGTTCCTCGGCTTCGGCGCTGGGCTGACGTGGGGCTCAAGCCTCTGGCGCGTATAGAGCACGACCGCAAGCGACGGAAATCAGAGCTTCGCCGCCGCCAGGCTCGCCAGGTCCGAACGCTCGCTCCGCGCCAGCATCACATGCCCAAAGAGCGGCTCGCCCTTGAGCTTCTCTACCGTGTACGAGAGCCCGTTGCTCGACGCGTCGAGGTACGGATTGTCGATCTGCTGGATGTCGCCCGTCAGCACCAGCTTCGTGCCCTCACCCACCCGGCTCGCGATCGTCTTCACCTCGTGCGGCGTCAGGTTCTGCGCCTCGTCAACAACCATGAACTGGTGCGGGATCGACCGCCCGCGGATGTACGTCAGGGGTTCGAGCACGAGCTTGCCGTCGGCCATGAGCCGCTGAATCCGCTGCTCGCTCGTGTGTGAGTCGGCCGTCCCCTGCCCGGGTGCGCCCTTTGTCGAGAACAGGTAGGTCAGGTTGTCGAAGATGGGCTGCATCCACGCGGTGAGCTTCTCGTCCTTATCGCCTGGCAAGAAGCCGATATCGCGACCGAGCGGCATGATCGGGCGGGCGGCGAGCAGCTTCTCGTAACGCTCCTCCTGCATCACCTTGGCCATCGCCGCCGCCAGCGCGAGCAGCGTCTTGCCCGTGCCCGCGGGTCCGAGCAGCGTGATGAGCTTGACCTGATCGTCGAGCAGGAGGTCGAGCGCCATCGTCTGCTGGAGATTGCGCGCGAGGATGCCCGAGACCGGGCGTCTCGGCCCGGTCACCGGCACCACCTGGTCCGTATCCGCCATGCGCCGCGCGATACCCGTGTGGTGCTCGTCGGAGTCATCACGCAGCAGGAGGAACTGGTTCGCCAGTACCTCGCGCACGTGCGACGAGCCGTTGCTCTCGACTGTGAGGAAGCTCTTGAGCTCCTCAATGGGCAGCAGGCGCTCGTCATACATCCGATCGATCAGGTCGCCCGGCACCTCCAGCTCGATGTACCCGGTGTAGAGCCGATCCGCGTCGACCTTCTGATTCTCAAAGTCCTCGGTCTGGATCCCCAGCGCGTCGGACTTGATGCGGGCGGATAGGTCCTTCGACACGAACACCGCGCGCTTGCCCGCCTTGTGCAGGCTCAGCGCGACCGCGATGATCAGGTTGTCCGCCTTCGGATCCCGCAGCAGCTCTGGGCGCTCGTGCTCGTCGGCGTCGATGCGGACCGTGCCCACCTGCCCGTTGCGCTGCCCGATCGACCACGCGGTCCCCGGCATCGCGGGGAGATCGCCCCACTTCACCCCCTCGGTGAGGCGTCCCACCTCTCGAAGGCGGTCGAGGTGGCGGATCACCTCTCGCGCCGAGCGCCCGACGTCGTCCTCACGGCGCTTCATCTTGTCCAGTTCCTCGATCACCGGGAACGGGATCACGACGTGATTCTCCTCAAACACGAACAGCGCGTCCGGGTTGTGGAGGAGCACGTTGGTGTCGAGCACGAAGTGCTTGACGCTCTCGCCGACGGGGGGGCTCTCAGCCATGTGTTCGCAGCATATGGGACCACGCCGCCCGCAGTTTCTCACCTGACCGCGCCTTCCTACAGTTGCCCGTCAGCGCGTCCCGCCGCCCCAAACGCCCCCCGGCGAAACCCCCGCCCAAGCCCCGCGAGCCCCAAATGTCCGCGATCCCTCTGCGCAACGTCGCCATCATCGCCCACGTCGACCACGGCAAGACCACGCTCGTCGATGAGCTGCTCCGCCAGTCGGGCTCCTTCCGAGCCGGCGAGCTCGACAAGCTGCGCGGCGGGCAGCACGACCTCATCATGGACTCCAACCCCCTCGAGCGCGAGCGGGGGATCACCATCCTCTCCAAGAACTGTGCCGTCACCTACCTCGCTGAGGGCGGAGGCCCGACGCGCATCAACATCGTCGATACCCCAGGGCACGCCGACTTCGGCGGCGAGGTCGAGCGCGTGCTCCGCATGGCCGACGGGTGCCTCCTCCTCGTCGACGCGTTCGAAGGCCCCATGCCGCAGACCAAGTTCGTCCTGGGTAAAGCGCTCGAAGCCGGGCTCGCGCCCGTGGTGGTCGTCAACAAGTGCGACCGCCCGGACGCCGATCCCGACCGCGTGCTGGGCGAGGTGTTCGACCTGCTCGTCGACCTCGGCGCCGATGATCATGCCCTCGACTTCCCGATCGTCTACGCATCCGCACGCGAGGGTTGGGCGAGCAGCGCCTGGCCTCGCCCTGAGGCCGCCACCGATCTCCGACCCGTCTTCGAGGCGATCGTCAAGCACGTGCCCCAGCCGAAGTCGGACGCGAGCGCGCCGCTCCAGATGCTCGTGACGACACTCGACTACTCGGATTACACCGGACGCATCGGCATCGGGCGCGTTTTTGCCGGCACCATCAAGCGCGGCCAGACCGTCGCCCTTCTGAAGCGCGACGGGTCACGCCGCGATGCGCGCGTCGTCAACCTCCAGCGCTTCGAAGCGCTCGGGCGCCTCGACGCCGAAGCCGTCACCGCGGGCGACCTCTGCGCAGTGCCCGGCCTGGAGGGGGTGGACATCGGCGACACCCTCGCCGACCCCGCGAACCCCAAAGCCCTGCCCACCGTCTCGATCGACGAGCCGACGATCACCATGACCTTCCGCGTCAACGACTCGCCCTTCGCCGGCAAGGAGGGCAAGTTTGTCACCACGCGCCAGATCCGCGACCGACTCAACAAGGAACTCGAACGCGACGTCGCGCTGCGCGTCACACCAGGCCCGGGGCCCGAAGAAAACACCGTCGCCGGGCGCGGCATCCTGCATCTGGGCATCCTCCTCGAGACCATGCGCCGCGAGGGCTTCGAGCTCTCCGTTGGTCGCCCGCACGTGATCCTCAAGGAGATCAACGGGCGCGATCACGAGCCCGTCGAAGAGCTCGTCATCGACGCGCCGCAGGATGCCGTAGGCGCCGTCATGGAGCTCGTCGGCGGACGCAAGGGCGAACTCATCAAGATGGAGCCACGCGGCGCCGGCACCATGCACATGAGCTTCCGCATCACGAGCCGTGCGCTCATCGGACTGCGCTCGCGCATCCTCACCGCGACGCAGGGCGAAGCGATCATGCACCACCGCTTCGATCGGTTCGAACCCGTCACCGGCGACCGCCTCGGTCGCCAGGCCGGCGTGCTCATCGCGATCGAGACCGGGCAGGTCACGGCGTACGCCGTCGAGAACCTCGCCGATCGCGGCGTGCTCTTCGTCAAGCCGGGCGATCCGGTGTACGTCGGGCAGATCGTGGGCGAGCACTCGCGCGACAACGACCTCACCGTCAACATCACGCGCGAGAAGCAGCTCACCAACGTGCGCAACGCCAACAAGGAGGCGACCGTCTCGCTCAAGGCGCCTCGCCAGATCACGCTCGAGTCCGCCCTGGAGTACGTCGAGGAAGACGAGTTGGTGGAAATCACGCCGGGCGCGGTGCGCCTCCGCAAGCGTCTGCTCGACGAAGGGGCCCGCCGACGCGCCGATCGCCAGTCTCGCGATCGCGAGGCCGCGGGCGCACGGTAGAAGTCCGACAACCTCCAGTTTGTCCTTGTGCGACCTCCGGCGAGGTGATAAACCGACCCTTGGGGAGAAGACGCACAAGGAGGCAAGACATGCCACGAGCACTCGGTGCTGGGGCGGCGGTGTTGTTCGCGTGCGCCGGATTCGCATTCGGCCAGACCAACCCGTACATCCATCTGTACAACGGCGGAAGGAACAGCGTCGGCTTCGATGCGGTGTCGGAGGGCGTCGCTTGGTCGAAGGCGGGCCTCCTCGACAGAGCGGGGCGGCCCCTCTCGGCCGATCGCGACGGAAATCTCGTCAACTCCCGCGGCAGGAAGGTCGCCGAGCCGGTCACCAACGCCCGCGACCGCACGGTCGGCTACAAACGCAACAGCACGTACATCTACAACATGGCCGTCGGAAGACTCTCCGAGGCCTTCGAGATCTTCAACACGCCTAAGGCGGGCACCGCACGCATCAGGTCGCACGGCACCTACGAGGAGAGGGACGGACGCCCCGGGTACACCGCCGGTGATCGCCTGGGCGGCGAGGTGTTCCTCGATCGCTCCAAGGTCTATGGCGGGTTCGCGGCTGGCACTAGCCTCTCGGCCCCGTACGACCTCGCCGGCCCCGAAGGCGGCGAGATACGACTCGACCTCTACAACTGCTGGAGCAGGAACGACCCGGACGACGCGGGACCGATCAAGTCCGTCACCAAGACCGCCAAGGACATACGAGGCGTGTCGACGGTCACCGGATCCAACACCACCGTGTATGTGCGTGTCGACGCCACCCCCACGATCACCGCAAACCCGGGCCGCGTCCCGCTCGCGCAGATCCAGCAGCGCTACCAGAACGCCCTCGCCCGAAAGGCCAAGGCGCGGTACGTCGAGGGATGGCTCGCGGATCACCCGTTCCGACAGCAGTACGCCCAGATTCAGAGGCAGTTCGGCACGCTCAACTTCAGGGGAGGCAAGACCGTC
>JAUIFD010000253.1 GCA_030429485.1 Phycisphaerae bacterium
CGGACTCGTGTTACGCTCCGGTATGGGTGTATTGCGTGTGCAGAAGCTGGACGAGCGGGCGACGGTGCCTGGGTATCAGAGCGCCGGGGCTGCGGGGATGGACCTGGCGGCGTGCCTGCCCCGGGGTGATTTCGCGGGTGAGAGCTTCGTGCTCGCCCCTGGGGCGATCGCGAAGGTGCCGACGGGGCTGGTGCTCGCGATCCCGGAGGGGTTCGAGGGGCAGGTCCGCCCGCGATCCGGCCTCTCGACCAAGCACGGCGTGACGGTGCCGAACGCCCCGGGCACCATCGACTCCGACTACCGGGGCGAGGCGGTGGTGGCGTTGATCAACCTGGGACGTGAGCCCTTCGAGGTCGTGCACGGGATGCGCCTCGCCCAGCTGGTGATCGCACCGGTGACGCGCGTGAGCGTCGTCGAGGTGCGCGAGATGGACGAGACCGAGCGAGGGGCGGGGGGGTTTGGGAGCACGGGGGTATGAGCGCGGGTCGGCGATTTGGGTCATGGCTCAAGTCGCGGGCGTCAGTTCGCGCGGCTGTCCTTCTCGGACGTTCGTAAGTCGTTGTTGGATCATCACTTGTGTGCGCGTATGCTCGGTCTCACACCACCGGAAGGGGATGAGATGCGCGCAGTGAACATGGGCTTGGTGTTGGGTACGACGGCGATCGGGCTCGGTGGGTTCGCGCCCGGCGCGGGCGCGCAGACGCTCACGCTCCTCGACTCGTTCAATCCGGACGAGGGCGGTTCGATCAACTCGATCGGGTACCGCCATCGCGACGCGGAGGTGTTCGTGCATTTCGAGCACAACGCGCTCGTGCATGTCTACGACCGGGCGGGCAACTTCCTCCGCTCGTTCACCAAGCCGAGCGGGATCGGGGGCAACGACGACGACCTCGACTTTCCGCGCGAGGGCGTGGTCGTCGGATCGACGTTCGCGCCGCCAGATTCGATGCTGCTGATCGAGAACGACAACACTCCACCCAGGGTGTACGCGGCCCGCGCGTCCGACGGGGTGGTGCTGGCCCAGCAGGACTTCAGCAACTCGCTCGGCACTTGGGTCGGCGGCGCGTGGAGCCACGCCCGCGACACGCTGTTCGCGGTGTCCTACACGGCCGATGTGGTCCACGAGCTGGACCTCCAGAACGGCACCGCACTCAACTCCCTCCCGGTGGAGCCGGCCGGGTCGCCGTCCTTCGACATCTTCTACGGCGACATCGACATCCTGCGCCGCGATGGCAACATCTACGCGGTCAGTTCGAGCCAGAACTCCATCCGCGTGCTCTCACCGACGGGCGTTTGGCTCGGCGATCTTGACGTCGACGCGATGGGGATCCGCTCGATGACCGGCATCGCGTTTGACGACCGACGCGGCGAGGCGTGGATTTCGAGCACCAACGGCACGATCTACCGGGTCGGCGGGTTCGACCGTTTCGAGTGCCAGATCGACTTCGACGAGGACACCAACATCACCACCAACGACTTCTTCGTCTTCCTCACGCTCTACCAGGCGGGCGATCTCACGGCGGACATGACCGGCGACGGCGATCTCAACACCAACGACTTCTTCCTGTTCCTGGCCCTGTTCCAGGGCGGGTGCTGACGAGGCCGAACGCCGGCAAGATCGGTGGCACGCCCGGGGGCGGGCCCGAGGGCCCGACGCCTCTACACTCCGCCTCAGGAGCCCCCGATGCCGAAGAAGACCTACGACGCGACCCCGGAGCACGTGCTCTGCCGCCGAATCCCGACGCCCCCGTTCGGGCGGTTCGAGGATCGCCGGATCATCTCCTACGACGACTACACCGCCGACAGCGGGTACGAGGCTCTCCGCAAGTCGATCGGGATGAAGCCCGGCGACGTGACGGAGGAGGTCCGCAAGTCGGTCCTACGTGGTCGTGGCGGGGCGGGCTTCCCGTGCGGGGTGAAGTGGGGGTTCCTGCCCCCGATCCCGGAGGGCAAGGCCCCGGGCGAGCCGGGAGCTGAGCGGTATCTGGCGGTCAACGCCGACGAATCCGAGCCGGGCACCTTCAAGGACCGCCTGCTCATGGATTTCGATCCGCATCTGCTGCTCGAGGGCATCGCCATCTGCTGCTACGCCTGCCGACTGAGCAAGGCGTACATTTTCATCCGCGGCGAGTACCACCACCAGGCGAAGGTGCTCGAGAACGCCCTTCGCGAGGCGTACGACAATGGCATCTTCGGCGAGAAGGGCCTGATTGCGGGCGACGCGAACACCGGCGGCGATCGGTTCCGCGTCGATTGCTACGTGCATCGCGGGGCCGGGGCGTACATCTGCGGCGAGGAGACCGGGCTGCTTGAGGCCCTCGAGGGCAAGCGCGGGTGGCCGCGCCTGAAGCCGCCGTTTCCGGCCGTGCAGGGGCTCTTCGGCAAGCCGACCATCATCAACAACGTCGAGACCCTCTGCCACCTCCCGAGCATCCTGAGCAACGGGGCGGACTGGTTTTGCGGGCAGGGCGTCGAGAGCTCGATCGGAGGCCCGCCGAGCTTCGGCACCAAGCTCATGGGCGTCTCCGGGCACGTCGAACGCCCGGGCGTCTACGAGTTTGAGCTGGGCATCCCGCTCCGCACGATCGTCGAAGAGCACTGCGGCGGCATGCGCGGCGACAAAAAGTTCAAGGGCGCGATCCCCGGCGGCATCTCCATGGGCATCCTCGGGACCGACCAGTACGACGCCGAGCTCGATTTCGACATCGGGCGCAAGCACAACGTGCTCGGGCTCGGCACCGCCTGCCCGACCGTCTTCGACGAAGACACCGACATGGTCGCGGTTGCGCGCAACATCTCGCGCTTCTTCAAGCACGAGAGCTGCGGCCAGTGCACCCCCTGCCGCGAGGGCTCGGGATGGCTCTACCAACTCATGACCCGCATCGAAGAGGGCGGAGCGAAGACCAAGGACCTCGATCTGGCGCTCGAAGTCGCGACCAGCATGGGCTCGATGCCCGGCACGACGATCTGCGGCCTGGCCGACGGCAACAACTGGGCCATCCGCACGATCATCAACAAGTTCCGCGACGAGTTCGAAGCCCGCGTGGCGCGGACCTTTGTGCCGGTGAAGGTGAGCGTGGGGGCGATGGCGAAGGGTTGAGGTGGGCGACCTCCGCGACCCACGCCTGATGTATCTCAAAGCCGCGCTCTTTGTCGCGATCGCGCTGGTCGCGTCGGCGGTGATCCTGCTCGAGCACTTCAGTTGGATCACGCTCGCGATGCTCGCGCTCGTGATCTGGGCGTCGTGCCGGGTGTACTACTTCGCGTTCTATGTCATCGAGCACTACATCGATGGCAGCTTCAAGTACGCGGGGCTGTGGTCGGCGATGCAGCACCTCCTTCGCCAGCGCAAGGGTGATGCAGAGCGAGAGCGTGATGAGGGCGGTCGCAATGACGCTGCGTGAGTCACTCGCGCACAACGGGTATGCGGTCGTGCGCCGGCTTGCGGATACGGACGCGCTCGCTCAGCTCGCCCGCCTTACCGACACGCTGCCGCTCGACGGCGAGAAAGCCCGCGGCGGGCTCCGCCGCCCCTTCGATCGCATTCCGGGGTTGCTCGTCGCGGTGCGCGAGACCGGCGTGCCGGCTCTCATGCGCGATCTGCTCGGCGAGAGCGCCTTCACCGTGCGCGCGATCCTCTTTGACAAGACGCCCGACGCGAACTGGAGCGTGCCATGGCATCGTGATACGACGATCGCAGTCGCGGAGCGGGGTGAGGCGCAGGGGTTCGGCGCGTGGTCGATCAAGGACGGTGTGCCTCACGTGCACGCCCCCGCGAGCGTGTTGTCGCAGATGGCGACGATCCGCCTGCACATCGATGCGTGCGGTGAGGAGAGCGGCGCTCTGCGCGTCGTGCCCGCCTCGCACCTGCTGCACGACACCGAGCAGCCCGACACGACCCGCGCCACGGTCTGTACTGTCGGGGGCGGAGATGCGGTGGTGATGTCGCCGCTCACCTGGCACGCATCGAACAAAGCCGATCAGCCACAGCGCCGGCGCGTGCTGCACATGGAATGTGCAGCGTGCGAGCTTCCAAGCCCGCTTCGGTGGGCGGAGGCTGTGCAGTTCGCAGGGGGTCAATCCTGATAGATGATGTAAATGCGCTGGGTGGTAGGGTCGACGATGAACAACCCAATCTCGTCGGTAAAGTCGCCCGGTCCATTCTTGAGGAACAGGTACCAAGCGCCGGGACTGGAAAGGGCAGCCTTGGCTTCGGAT
>JAUIFD010000254.1 GCA_030429485.1 Phycisphaerae bacterium
CAGCGAACACGAGCAGTGCGGTTGACCTACCGACGCCCGCCGATGCTTCGTCGTGCGCCTGCTGGACCATCTCATCCATGAGCCCGGAGAGTGCGCCCGTCGCGATGCTGGCTTCGGTGAGCGCCGAGTGGGCCGAGGTGGGCCACGCCATGTCCTGCTCGGGCAGGTCGAGTGCCTCGGTGAGGGCGTTGATCGCAAACCTCGCGAGCGCCGCCTCCTCGTCGCGGTGCTCGCGCTCGGCGGTCTCGCGCGACTGCAGGTCTAGGAAGAAAGCGAGCAACTCCACCGCGTGGGCCATGGAGTCGCGTGCTTGACCGGGCGCCTGAGAAACGAGCGTGTCCGAAGCGAGCGACAGATGTTCGCGGATCTGCGTGAGCGTGCGGAGTTCTTCGTACTCCTCGGTCGCCTGCGCCACGTCGTGCCGCAACGAACCGACCTGCCGGTGCTGTGTAATCACCGCGCCGAGGAGCACCAGAAGGAACACCAGGTTGCCGAGCGCGATGCGCTGCCAGATCCGCACCCGGACAGTCTACTGACGCGCACTCTCCCGAATACAGGGTTCGCACAGGGTCGCGGGCGGGCAATATTTTCCCACTCAGCGGCATCTGGTGCAGTCCGCCTTGCGGAATCGCCGGCCGCAGCTAACTTCGAGATCGAGGAAAGCCCATGCGCAAGCTCGCGGCCGTCATGCTTCTTCTCGGGACCTGTTGCGGCAGCGGACTTGCGCAGAGCCTGCTGCTTGACAGCGGCGTCGGCGAACCGGGGCGATCGGTCGGGTGGAACTGGGCCGTAACTGGTTTCACAGGCGAGGGCGATCGCAGTACCAACGACCTCTTTCTGTTCCTAAGTCTGCCCAGGCAAGGGTGGTGAACCGTGAATCAAACGGAAGGAAACAACGCCTGATGCGAGCGATCCTGAACGGCTGCGTCGGTGTGCTGCTCGGCGTGAGTGGAATGTGGGCGCCGGCGCGCGCGCAGTCGTGGGGCACGTGGGAGCCGATCGCGCCGATACCGACGGGCGGCCGAGCCAAGCCGCACGCGGTCGGGCTCGCGCACGGCACCTTGTTGTACGTCATGGGCGGACCGCCCTGGTACAACGGGAGCGAAGACGGGTCGGTCTATTCGTACGAGATATCCACGGGCGCGTGGGCCGAGGAGATCGGGTTCGACGGCAAAGGCGTGCTCTTCAGCCAGGGCGGCGGGGTCGATGCGCTCAATCGGATCGTGATCTTCGGCGGTGACGATCCGACGGACGCCGGTCGGGAGCCGCTCCCGTTCGAGTGGGACCCGCTCGAGGGGCCGTGGCATGACCTGGCGGCGCGAGGGGCCGGCGCGCCGCCGATGTGGTTTGCCGATTGCGCTGACGACTCGGGCCGGTTGTACAGCTTCGGTGGCGGCCCCAACGGCGGCGCGAGCGCCGGGGCGCCAAACTCGACCTACGCCGAGCGTTACGTCGGGACGTCCGACACATGGCAGGTGCTCGCGCCGATGCCCGTGGCGGCGGCCGACGCGGCTGCGGCGCCCGATGGGCTCGGGCACATCCTCGTCTTCGGCGGGATCGACGCGACGGGCTCATCGCGCGTCAAGACCGTGCAGAGGTACGACATTGCGACGGATTCCTGGTCCACCTCGACCGCGCCGATGCCCGTCGCGCTTTCCGGGCACGAAGCCGTGCTCGGCGGTGACGGGCGCGTGTACGTGCTCGGCGGCGACGCGGGCGCGATGGGAGCGGCAGCGGCCCAGAGCGCGGTGCATGTCTATGACCCCGCGAACGACACATGGGCGCCCGGGCCCAGCATGAGCGAGCCCCGCCGGTGGTTCGCGGCAGTAATGGGGCCCGGTGAGTACCTCTACGTCTTCGGCGGTGACAACGACGCTGGGGGGACGGCGTCCGCTGAGCGCATCTACACCACGCCATGTCCGGTCATCTTTGAGCACCCGCAGGACGCCGACGTCTGGCGCGGCTCGACCCTCGTGCTCTCGGGCACGGTCGCCGGCGGCGGCACAATCGAGTATGCGTGGGAGAAGGACGGCGTCCCGGTCGGCGACGGCGCGTCGCCGGGCGGGGGCACGGTCTCCGGCGCGACGACACCCACACTCCGGATTGAGCACTTGGGCGAGGACGACGCCGGCGCATACCGCCTCATCGCGTCGAACACCTGCGGTGACGACGCGTCGGCACCGGCGGTCGTCTCGGTGCGACTCCCCCCCGACATCAGCACGCACTGGGTGTTCACGAGCCTGCACCCTTCGGTGGCCGAGAGTTCGGCCGCGAACGCCGTAAACGGCGGGCTGCAGGTCGGGCGGGCGGTGTTCGATACGCCCGACTACAACAACATCGACCATCCGTGGGTTTGGAACGGCACGGTGGCGAGCGGTCGCAATCTCACGCCGCCCGGATCGCAGGGCGGGAGCGTGCTGGACGTGGGCGGCGACATGCTTGTCGGGTGGTGGTGGGAGCCGCTGACGTGCTACGTCAACAGCCGCCCGACGACCTGCTACTACCAGCGCGCCGCGCGGTGGGACGTCGCGGGCAACTTCTACGACACCAGCTACTCCGGCTTTGAGTACACCACCATGTCGGCGACCGATGGCGTGTCGGCGGTGGGGTCCGGGAGCACGGACGACGCGGTCGGTAACGTCTACACCAGGGCCGTGATCTGGCCGGCGCCCGACTTCTGGTATGCGAGGAGCATCCATCCGACCGGATACCGCAACTCGAGCGCGGCCGCGGTGGACGGCGAAGACCAGTACGGCACGGCGAGCCTCCCATTCGCGGTCATCCACGCGGCGAAGTGGTCCGGCAACGCCGGCACGTTCGTCGACATGCACCCCGCGGGAGCTGCCAACAGCGCAGTTGTTGACGCGTCGGACGGGCAGCAGGTGGGCGTGCTGAACAGGTGGACCGATGCGCACGCGGTGCTCTGGTCCGGCACCCCGGAGTCACTCGTTGATCTGCACCCAACGGGCGCAGCGACCAGCTCGGCGATCGCGTGCGACTCGGGCCTGCAACTCGGGACCGTGAGCTACCCCGACGGCTCAGGCGGCCCCGTGATCTGGGCGGGCAGCCCGGAGACGATGGTCGAAATCACGCCGACGCTTCCGCCGGACTACACGAGTTTCTCCGTCGCGGACATCGATGTCGATCCGAACGGCACTGTGTCGATCGTGGGTAGCGCCTACAACGCTGCGCTCGGGCGCCTCGAGGCGATGCTGCTGACCTCGACCGATACGCCGACGTGCGTCCCGGACCTCACCGGCGAGGGCGACGTCAACACCAACGACTTCTTCCTTTTCTTGAGCCTCTACCAGGTCGCCGACCCGCGTGCAGACTTCGCGCCGGGTGGCGGGATCAACACCAACGACTTCTTCGCCTTTCTCGCCGCGTATCAGGCGGGGTGCTAACCAGTGCATAGGAGAACGGGCATGCGACGTGCGGTGTTGAAGGCGTCGATCCTCGCGTGCTCGGCGGGCGCGGCGCTCGCGCACGCGGGTGACTGGTACGTGGACGCTTCGGCGGGCAGCGCCGGCTCCGGCGCGACGTGGGAAGAGCCGTTCGATAATCTCCAGTTGGCCTTGGCGGCCGCGCACTTCGGCGACACGATCCACGTCGCGGAGGGGGTCTATACGCCCGGTGGACCCGGCGAAACCGAGGCGACGTTTCAGCTCATCTCGGGCGTCACGCTGCTCGGCGGGTACCCGGTCGGCGGCGGCGCCCGCGATCCGAGCGTGCATGAGAGCGTGCTCTCGGGCGATCTCGATGGTGACGATGATCTCGCCGGTTGGCCGATCGCCTGGAACATCAACGGGCGCAACGTCGAGCACGTGGTGACAGGCTCCGGCGTGGACCCGACCGCGGTCCTCGACGGGTTTGTGATCGCCCAGGGGCATCTCGGCGCCGCGGGGAACCTCGCCGGCTCGTGGGCGATGTTCGGGAGCGGCCTGTTCATCCTGCAGGGATCGCCGACGATCCGCGATTGCGAGTTCAGGTACAACACCGCCGCGTTCGGGTGGGGCGGCGGGCTCTATGTGTATCAAGGCTCGCCGCGGATTACGCGGTGCCGCTTCTTCCGCAACTACGTGCACCTCGGGGGCGGCGGTGGGCTCGCGGCGGTTGAGTCGACGTTGTCGATCTCGGATTGTGTGTTCGAGCAGAACCAGTCCGTCTCCGGGAGCGTCAGCGCGGGCGACGGCGACGGCGC
>JAUIFD010000028.1 GCA_030429485.1 Phycisphaerae bacterium
CCCCTCGATGTATGTCGTACCCGCGAAGCAGCTCTTCCATTGCTTCGTGTGCGGCGCGGGCGGCGACGTCTTCACGTTTGTGCAGCGGTTTCACAAGATGGACTTCCGCGAGGCGCTCGAGCATCTCGCGTCGCACGGTGGCGTCGAGCTTCGCAAGCCCGAGAAGGGTGGTGCGCGTGACGGCGGCCGGGAGGCGGGGCAGGCGTCACGCCAAGACATCTACCGCGCCAACCAGGCTGCGCTGAAGTTCTTCCAGAACGTCCTCGCGGATAGCGAAGCTGGCGCCCCCTCTCGTGCGGTGATCGAACGGCGCGGTATCTCGTCCGAGATGGTCGAACGGTTTGCCCTCGGCGCTGCGCCCGAAGGATGGGATGGGCTGACCTCGCGCCTCCGTGCAAAGGGCGCCGACTTGCGGCTCTTCACGCAGGCTGGCTTGCTTAAGCCACGCCAGGACGGCTCCGCGTACGACACGTTCCGTCATCGCCTGATGTTCCCGATCCGCGATGCGGCGGGACGGTGTGTCGCGTTTGGCGCACGCCGGATCAACGACGAGGACGACCCGAAGTATTTGAACTCGCCCGAGTCGGCGGTGTTCGACAAGTCGTCGTCGCTCTTCGGGCTGCACGAGGCGTCGAGCGCGATTCGGCGGACGAAGTGCGCACTCGTGACCGAGGGGTACACCGACACGATCGCCTGCCACCAGGGCGGGTTCGATCACGCGGTGGCGACGCTCGGCACGGCGCTGACGCAGGGGCACGCGAGGGTGCTGCGTCGCCTGGCGGAAACGGTCGTGTTGCTCTTCGACGGCGATGATGCCGGGCACCGTGCTGCGGATCGCGCGGTCGAGATCTTCTTTGCGGAGCCGATCGACGTTCGTATTGCGACGCTTGATCGCTTCACCGACGCGAAGGACCCGGATGAACTGCTCAAGCGCGCGGGCGGCGCCGAGGTCTTCGCTCGTGTGATCGAGGGTGCTGAGGACTTGCTCGGATACCGCTTTGCGCGTCTGGCGGAGTCGGTGGCGGGGGCGGGCATCACGGGCGTGGAATCCGCCGCGAAGAGCGAGCTTGAGCGTCTGGCGGATCTCGGGCTCGCGAGCGCCTCGCCGATCCGTCGAGAGCTGATCATCCGGAAGGTGTCGGAGATCACGGGGCTGACCGCTGAGACGGTCGCGGCGTCGATCCCTGCGGGGCGGCGCGCTTCGCCCGAGCGGGCGCCCGCGGAGGGCGCCTTGCCGAGCGGGCTGCGCCCCGGCACGGCGCTCGGGCCGGGCGACATGGCGATCGGGTGCATGCTCGTAGAGCCGAAGTGCGCTCCCGCGCCGGGCGAAGACACATGGCGGTGGCTCGATTCAGCGACCTACGCTTGCCCTGAGGTGATGGCCATTGCGCGCGTCATCCGGATAGCCGTCGAGAGCGGGCGCGAGATGCGCCTGGGCGATGTGCTCACCGAGCTTGCCTCCGGCGAGGCATCGACCGCTGTGACCCTCCACGAACGCGTGCGTCGCCTGACGGGCGACGAATCGGACCGTGTCGGCGCGACGCTCGCCGACTGTGCGCGAGAACTCGAACGCCGACACGAAGCGGCGTCGCGCCCTCGCACCTCTGCTGCTGAAGCGATTGAACGTATCCGCGCCTCGCGCCCACGCCTGGGCGACGATCCTCGGCGCTTGCCCCGGACCCCGACCCTTTGACGAAGCAGGACCGCGATGTCAACGATTGAGTTTCATCCCGCTCTTCACTCACTGATCGAACTCGGCGCCCAGCGCGGGTGGCTGTCTTATGAGGAGCTGAACAACACGCTCCCCGATGAGATGGTCGACCCCGAGCACGTCGATGAGCTGCTCTGCCTGATCGACCGGCGCGAGCTCGAGCTGGTCGATGAGCTTGAGTTCCGCGCTCGCCTGCACCGCCAGTCGCTCCGCGACGGCAAGGAAGCGGGGCGCAACCCGCTGCGTGGCACGCCCCTCGGCGGCGCGGGCGCGGGGCTGCCCAAGGCGTTTCGCGCGATGTCGGTCGATGGCGGCGAGCGCGCCGAGACGAGCGCCGAGCTTCGGCGCTCGATCGCTGAGCACCGCGAGAAGCTGTCGCAGGCGGAGCTCGATGTCGCTGAAGCGGAGGCGATGGACGAAGCGGCGCTGCGCGAGCTCGAAGAGGCGGTCGCGAGCGAGTCGTCGCGCCGTATCGACGATCCGGTGCGGATGTATCTCTCGCAGATGGGGGCGATCCCGCTCTTGACGCGCGAGGAGGAGATCCGCCTCGCGAAGAAGATCGAGACGACGCGGATGATCTTCCGCCGGCGTTGCTTGGAGAGCGACTACATCGTGGCGCAGGCCGTTGGTGTCTTGCGGCAGGTGGAGACCGGCGAGCTGCCGTTCGATCGCACCATGCGCGTCTCGACCGCGGAGGAGAACCACAAGGAGAAGCTGACGCGGCGAATCCCGGTGAACCTCGAGACGATCGAGCGCCTTCTCGAGCTCAACCGCCAGGACTACGCGACCCTGCCCAGCGGCAAGTCGGCCTCGACCGAGCGCAAGCGGGCGGTGATTCTCACCCGCATCGCGACGCGGAGGCGGCGCATGGCGGCGCTGACCGAGGAGCTCTGCCTGCGCACGGGTCGGATCATCCCCCTGATGCGCAAGCTGCGGTCGATCTCGAAGAAGACGAGCGAGCTCGTCGCGACCCTGCACGACGCGAAGGCGCATCCGAGCCGGTACGAGGCCGAGGACATCGCCGTGATCCGCGAGGAGCTCGCGGGGCTCGAGGCGCTGACGCTCGAAAGCCCGGAGGCGCTCGACGCGCGCGTGCGCGTCATCAACACGGTGTTCTGGGAGTATGAGCAGGCGAAGCGCGACCTCTCGGGCGGCAACCTGCGCCTCGTGGTGTCGATCGCGAAGAAGTACCGCAACCGGGGGCTCGCGTTCCTGGATGTGATCCAGGAGGGCAACACCGGCCTGATGCGCGCGGTGGACAAGTACGAGTACAAGCGCGGGTACAAGTTCTCGACGTACGCGACGTGGTGGATCCGCCAGGCGATCACCCGCGCGATCGCGGACCACGCGCGCACGATCCGCATCCCCGTCCACATGATCGAGACGATGACCAAGCTGCGCAACCTGCAGAAGCAGGTGCTGCAGGAAACGGGCATCGAGCCGACGCTCGAGGAGCTCGCCGAGCAGACGGGCATGAACCTCGAGGACGTGCGCCGGGTGATGAAGATCTCGAAGCACCCGGTGTCGCTCGACCGCCCGGTGGGCGAGAGCGAGGATTCGTACTTTGGTGACTTCATTGAGGATGAGCACCAGGCCGCCCCTTCGGAGAGCGCCGGGCAGGAGATGCTCAAGAGCCGGATCGAGGCGGTGCTCAAGACGCTCACCTACCGCGAGCGGGAGATCATCAAGCTGCGCTACGGCATCGGCGACGGGTACACCTACACCCTCGAAGAGGTCGGGCGCATCTTCAAGGTGACGCGCGAGCGTGTTCGTCAGGTCGAGGCGAAGGCGATCCGCAAGCTGCAGCACCCGGTGCGCTCGCGCAAGCTCCGCGGGTTCGTCGACGACGCGATCCAGGAAGACACGGCTCACGCCGATCCCCGGCTGCCGCAGGCAAACCGCAGTTGAGCGGTGGGCTGCCCGCCCGCTCACCATGAATCACCCCGCTGGCTTTCGGGCCGGCGGGGCGTGTCGTCTCACTCGTCGGTCGTAACGCTCGCCTGGACGCCGAACGCGGCCCGGGCCTGCTGCACGGGCTCAGAGAACCTGAACATGTCCGACGCTGCCGCGACCTGGCCCTCGGGCAGGCGGTGCATGTCGAGCTTGCAGAGCAGCTCTTTCGCCCCAGACGACGCCACCTCGAACACCTCGACGGTGTAGTGGTCGCTGGAGACCGAAGCGAATCGCTGCTCGATCGTCTGCGAGGTTCCGTTGACCTGGCGCGTGCCGCGGAAGATCATGACACCGTCCGCCTTGCCGACGGTCGGGTTGAGGACGGCACGAACGGGCGAGACGGCTGTGAACTCTGAGTACGAGCACTTGCCGTCGTCGCACTTGACGACGCTCGCGAACTCGACCGGCTTGCCAAACGCGAAGCCCTCGGTGTACGTCACGAAGCGGGAGGCGCCCTGCTCGAAGCGGTTGGATGCGCTCGCGATCGAAGCGGAGGTCTTGCCGTTCTCACGGAACTCGATCTGGCCTTCCCACTCGCCTGCGAATCGCTCGCAGAACGCCTTGTAGTCGGTGTGGGTGGCGGTGGCGGTATTGGTCTGGTCGGGGCCGGCCGCGGCCGCGACGCCCCCGAGCGTCATGACCGCACAGGCGGTGAGGGTCCATGCTCGCACGCGAGTACTCCTTCGGAACGTGGTCCACGGGCCGGCGACCACGCGGAGCGCCGCTGCCCCGCGCACCCATCGGCGTATGGGCGATCCGAAGCGGACGCGCACCACCGGTCTGCGCACTTTCTCCATGTTCCCTATAACTCCGGACTTGCGCGATTTGCGCACTCACCCAGTGGAAAGACCAGATAACCCCCCGCGGAAATCTGGCGAAGTCCAGAAACCGGCGCATCTTCCCCAACATGAAGCCTGCGCGGGAGCGCGATCGGGCTCTGGCCGCGGGTGGGCTGCGACGAAGGAAGCAGATGAAGAACAGTTTGGTTGTTGTTGTCCTCGGGTCCTCGGCGGCTCTCGGGCAGGCGCAGGTCTTCACGACCCGCTCGTCTTTCGATGCCGCGATCAGCGCGCCGATCGTCGACGGCTTTGAGGGCTACCCGAACTCCGGCGGCCCGTCCTCGGGCGCGATGGTGTCCCTCTCGTTCCTGGACTTCACCGTCAGCACCTCGCCCGCGGCGGCCAAGGTCTTCAACGACACGATATCCGGTGCGCACAACACCACGCCCGGCGGATCGAAGTACCTCTACCTCGACACCGACCTCGGCCGCGTGGGGTCGGCTTCCACGTTCGTCTTCACCGATCGGACCACCGCGTTCGGGTTTGACTACACCGCGATCGGCGAGGCGGACAACACCTTCACCGCGATGATCGGCGGGCGGACCTTCACGATCAGCACGTCGGTCTCCTCGGTGGATGGGTTCTGGGGTTACGTCGGCGCACCCTTTGACACCGTCGTGCTGACGACCACGACCGACTCGGGCTACGGCGTCGATCAGGTCGCGTATACGCCAGGACCGGGTGCTGCGTTGACCCTCATCGCGGGGGCCGGGCTTGCTTGCCAGCGCCGGAGAGGAAGCAAGCGAGGCCAGTAGCGCCAGCCTGCCGCGCGAGTCGAAACGAGGTCACCATCGCGGACGAACGTCGGCTACTCGGTGGTCTCGTGATCGCTGCGCATGGGCTGTTCCGCGTCGGGCCTGCCCAACGCCCACCATCCCCACACGAACGCGATCAGGAACGCCGCATCGGTGATCGCGAACCACACCCAAAGGAGTGGGATGCCGTCGGGGCCGAAGACGAGGTGGCCGAACACGACGCTGCAGTAGGCGAGCTTGAGAAGCACGCCGTACGGGATGAGCGCTCGCGCGGCGCGAGGTGTAGCGGCGATCCGCGCGAACATGAGCGCGAAGATGAGCAGCACGCACGCGGCGAAGTGCACGTATCCCCAGTGATTCGGCGGGGTGATGCGCACGAAGTCAAACACGCGCGGCCCGGCGCCAAGAAACACCGCGCCCAGTATGCCGTCGTAGAGCGCGCTCAGGGCGAAGACCGCTCGGATGGTGGTGACGTTGCGCATCGATCCCTCATTCAGCCGGCGGCACGTGCGGCACGCCATTGGCGGTGGAAGCCGTCGCGACGGTGCTTGGTGAAGTCGGCAGTGTACAAGCGGGCGATGAGCTGGCGAAAGCCCGTGCGAAGCTCGGCCTCGCCCATCGGGCTTGGGGTGAAGTTGAGGTCGAAGAGGGTGCAACGGTTCCACTCGCCGTCGTGCGTCAGACGGCCGTCGCGCTTGAGCCGGTCGTAGAACGGCGTGCCGGGGAAGGGCGTCGGGATCGTGGCCTGCACGTCATACACACACGTCCGCTCGGCGAAGTCGTAGACCGCGTCGAAGACCTCGGGCGTGTGCCCGTCGAGCCCGACCACAAAGCACGCATTGACCCGGATGCCGAACGACTGAATACGTCGCACGGCGTCCGCGTAGTCCGCCTGTCGCTTGCGCTTCCAATCGGCGCGCAGCTCAAGCCCGCGGAGCCCCGTGGGTGTCGGGCTCTCGAGCCCGATGAGCACTTGGGCGCACCCGGAGCGTGCGAGCGCCTCGAGCAACTCGGGATCATCGGCGATTGAGATGTCGGATTCGGTGAACCACCGCACACGGCGTGACGCGAGCTCGGGAAGCAGACGCTTCCAGTAGTTACGATTCACGAGCCCGTTGTCGTCGGCGAACTCGATGAACGGTCGCGCCCAGAGCTCCCGAACGCGGTCGATCTCCGCGAGCACGCGCTCCGCCGGCTTCTGGCGGTACTTGGGTGAGAAGAGGATCGAACTCGCGCAGAACTCGCATTGGAACGGACACCCGCGGCTGGTCTGGACCGTGATGCGGTTGTACCGGTTCATGTCGAGCAAGTCGTACCGCGGCATCGGCGCGTCGGCGAGGTCGAAGCGTCCGAGACGATCGCCGTAGATGGGACGCAGGGCGCGCCGCTCCGCGTCCTCCAGGACCTCGCGCCAGACCGTCTCGCCATCGCCCACGATGACCGCGTCGGCATGTGCGCTCGCTTCATCGGGAAGCACGGTGGCGTGCAGCCCACCGATCACGACCGGCACACCCGCGGCCCGCAGACGATCGGCGAGCGCGTACGCCTCCAGACTCTGCGCGCTGAAGGTGGAGATCGCGGCGAGGTCGTAGTCTGCGAGGTCATCGGGCGCCTCGCCGAGGTCGCGCACCTCGAAGTAGTACACATCATGTTGGCTCGGCGTCATGCCCGCGAGCGTGAGCAATCCGAGACTCGGGAGCGACGCGATCGCCTCGCTTCGCTCGACGAATCCCGGGAGCGTGAGCCCGAGGTCGAGCAGTTCCTGGTCGCACGCTCGGATGCCGCTCATGGCGATCAGCGCGATCTTCATAGCACACTCCAAACCACCCAGGCGGTCCATACGCACGCGATCGTCAGCGAGAGGACCGGGATCGCAAAGAGATGTCGCGTCGGCTTGCGCCACGCGGCGAGCGCACAGACCGTGGGCATCGAGATCGCGGCCACGATCATGAGCACGGAGGGTGCGCGCCAGACCTCGGGCGACGCCCCCTGGCCCACGAGTCGCACCGTCAGCGCAAACGCGAGGTTGAGCAGCCCGAGCCCGAAGCACGCGATGTGCCCCAGACGGAGCAGACGGCGACGCCACGAGGCGTACCCGCCGAGCCACTCGGCATCGTGGAAGAACAAGCCCAGCGCGATGCCGGAGGTAGCTCCTGCGGCGAATGCGATCCAGGCGGTGAGGAGGTTGACACCGCCCGGCACCGTCGGATCAAGGGCGAGTTGGGTCGGGACAACGGCCATGCTCTATGTTAGGAAATACAAACTTGTTCTTGCACGCCGAAGTTGTGATCACCATCTCCACGTTCCTGAATCGCTCTTTATAGGACCTTTACATCGCAAGCCCGGACCCACGCCGAGCGTGAGGACTAGCATCGCCGCATGACACGAACCCCACTGATCGCTCTCTCGGCTGCCGCCTCGCTCGTTCTGTTTGCGCCGGGGTGCGCGAGCGATGGAGGGTCGGGATTGGACACCATGTCGCTCATGGACCAGGCGTCCTCGCTCGTGCAGGGCGACTGGACGCTCGACTCGCTCGCGGGCCAGTCGGCTGACTCGTGGCTCTCCAAACTCGGACAGGGTGGGCGGCTGCCCTCGATGCTCGTCGGCGAGGACGGCTCGGTGAGCGGGTTCTCCGGGCTCAACCGGTGGACCTCGTCGCTCGACCTGAACAAGCTCGCGGGCGGCGACTTCGACCTCTCGCCAGCAGCCGCGACGAAGATGGCCGGCTCGCCCGAGGCGATGAACCTCGAGAGCCAGTTCTTCAACGCGCTCTCGCAGGTTGAGGGTTTCGACCTGAAGTCGCTGAGCGATGGGGCGCTGAGGCTGCTGGATAGCAACGGCGCGGAACTGATGAAGTTCGTCCGGGGCTGAGCCGGCTTCGCCCGCGCAGCTGAGGCTGAGGCACGGGCCAGCGTTCGGGCCACTGCCGAACGGGCGATCGCTGCACGCCCGCACTGACCCTGAACAAGGTCAGTGGCAGGCGGCTCGATTGAGCGGTGGTAAGTCGGTCGCATGGCCGCTCGGAGCATCGGCCATGGCACGCGGCGTCCGTCCCTCGCTTGCGCTTCGGGCTCGCCTTAGACCCTCTCTACCACCATTGCCACAGAGTTGCCTCCGCCGAGGCAGAGGGCCGCGACGCCGCGCTTGGCGCCGGTGCGCCGCATCTGGTGGACGAGCGTGGTGAGGACGCGTGCGCCGGAGGCGCCGATGGGGTGCCCGAGGGCGACGCCGCCGCCGGCGATGTTGAGCTTGTCTTCGGGGATGCCGAGGGGCTTGATGTTGCAGAGCACCTGGGCTGCGAACGCTTCGTTGATCTCGAAGAGATCGATATCGGCGACGGTGAGCCCGGCCTTGTCGAGCGCAGCTTGCACGCCGGTGATCGGCGCTTCGAAGATGTCCTTCGGCGCGACGCCGGAGGTCGCGTAGGAGAGGATCTTCGCCATGGGCTTGAGGCCCAACGCCTCGGCTTTGGTATGCGAGGCGACGATGATCGCCGCGGCCCCGTCGGAAATCTGTGATGCGTTGCCTGCGGTGACGGTGCCGTCCTTCTCGAACGCGGGGCGGAGCTTGGCGAGCCCGTCGGCGGTGGAATCGGCGCGGATGCCCTCATCCGCGGAGACGCCGCCCTCGGGCCCGGGGACTTTGCGGTTGCCCACCTGCTCGCCGGTGAGCGCGACGATCTCGCTCTTGAACCACCCTTCGCTCGTGGCTTTCGCGGCTCGTTGATGGCTTTGGGCGGCGAAGCGGTCTTGCTCTTCGCGCGAGACCTCGTGCTTGCGTGCGATGTGGTCGGCGGCGCATCCCATCGCCCAACCCTCGAACGGGCAGCGGAGCCCGTCGTACTGCATGTGGTCTTCGAAGGAGATCGGGCCGAACTTCGGGCCGGTGGCGCCGTTGCGCACGTGGGCGAAGTAGGGCGCGCGGGTCATGCTCTCGATGCCGCCGGCGGCGACGAGTTCGTTATCGCCAGCCTTGATCGACTGGGCCGCCATCATGACCGCCTCGAGCCCCGAGCCACAGACCTTGTTGATCGTCTTTGCGGAGAGCGTGTCGGGCAGCCCTGCGCCGAGCCCGACCTGGCGTGCGGGGTTTTGCCCGAGCCCGGCCTGGAGCACGCACCCGAAGATCGCCTCGTCGACGTGATCCCTCGCGCCGGGGGCGTCGGCCAGCGCCGCTTCGAGCGCGATCGAGCCCAGCTTCGGCGAGGGCACGTTGGTCAGGCCGCCCATGAATCGACCGATGGGCGTGCGCTTCGCGGCGAGGATGACGGGCTGAGCGGGCATGCGGCTCTCCTTGGGTGTCGAACAGACGTTGGGTGTGGTATAGGTTAGCGCTGACGGAGGATCGGGCGTGTTCGAGACGTGGCGCGAATGGACGAGCGGATGGGCGGACTGGGCGGTGCTGGCCGCGGCGCTCGGCGTGGGTGTGTTGCTCGGATGGGCGGCGCACGCGGTGGTGTGGTGGTTGCTCGCGCGCGTGTCGCGCGATCGTGGACGCGTGCCGACACGGGAGCTCGTGCGACGTACACGCATAGGCGGGCTTGTCGTGGTGCTCACGATCGCGCTGCGCATCATGTCGGGCGCGAGCGGGGCGCTGATCGGCGTGAACGCCGGCCTGCGCTCGGGCGTCAACCAGGCGCTGCACCTGACGACGATCATCGGCGTGACGTTCCTGATCATCGGGCTGATCCAAGGCACGGACGACATCTTGCTCGCGCGCTACCGCATCGACGTGCGCGACAACCTCAAGGCGCGCCGGATGCACACGCAGGTGCGCGTGCTGAGCCGGGCGATCCAGGTGGTGGCGGTGATCGTCGGGCTCGCGCTCGCCCTGATGAGCTTCGACGGCGTGCGCCAACTCGGCACGAGCCTGCTCGCGTCGGCCGGCATCGCGGGGCTCGCGATCGGGCTCGCGGCGCGCCCGGTGCTCGAGAATCTCATCGCGGGCATTCAGATCGCCATCACCCAGCCGATCAGCCTCGACGACGTCGTCATCATCGACGGTGAATGGGGCTGGATCGAGGAGATCACTACGACGTACGTCGTCGTGCGCGTATGGGATCAGCGGCGGCTGATCGTGCCATTCTCGAAGGTGATAGAGCAGCCGTTTCAAAACTGGACGCGCCGCACTTCGGAGATGCTCGGCACGGTCTTCATCCGAACGGACTACACGGCACCGCTCGACAAGCTGCGCGCCGAACTCGAGCGGACGTGCAGAGCGAGCGAGAAGTGGGACAAGCGCGTGTGCCTGCTCCAGGTGACGGATGCGGGCGAGCGCACGCTCGAACTGCGAGCGCTGATCTCCGCGTCGGACTCGCCGGCGCTTTGGGACCTGCGATGCCAGGTGCGCGAGGCGCTGGTGGTGTTCCTGCAGCAGGAGTGTCCGGGGGCGTTGCCGCGCGTGCGCCTCGAGCCGGGCGCGGTGGATGGAGCCCGCTCGGCCTAACGCTCGGAGGGGGTCGGCTCGTCGGGGGGGCTCTCGAGCTCGGCCTTGATCTCCTCGAGGCGCGCCTCGACGCGCGCGGACTCGGCGTCGAGCGCCGCGGTGTCGGCTCCCTCGCCCGAGCCCTTGCGCTCCACCTTGATCTCCGCCAGGCGTTTCTCCGCGGCCTCTCGCTCGGCGGTCAGCCCCTCGACTCGCGCCGCCTGTTCGGCCTTGTCGAACACCCGCTCCTCCACGCTCGGGCCCTCGGGCTTGAGCACAGGCGGGCGGCGCACCGCCCGCGGCATCGAGCGGTCACCCAGCTCGCCGCGACGCTGGATCACCAACCCAGGAGTCGCGACCTCGACGTCGGCGCCGTGCAACTTGTCGAGGATGCACACACGAAGACGCGAGCGGACCGAGATCAGCCCCTTCACTTCCTCAAGCACGCCCGCCGCCCGGTACACGACCGCGTGGTCCTTGAGATCGGTGACCCAGACGAACGGATCGACAAGCCCCGCCTGCTCGGCCGCCCGCATGAGGAGTTCCTCCGCCCGGTCGTGCGGCACGTCGTACCCGAGCGACACCTCCGCTGAAACGACCGTGCCTTTCTCTTGCACGATGCGCACAGGGTTGGTTGCGAGGTAGAGGTTGGGCAGCGACATGAGGTCGCGGTCTTCGGTCTGGATCTCGGTGTGGAAGAGCCCGCGCTCGGTCACTCTCCCGAAGTACTCGCCCACGCGCACCCAATCCCCGCCCCGGTAGCGCGCGGTCGCGCGGAGCATGAGCCCCGCCATGGCGTTCGCGGCAAGCGTCGTGGAGCTGAGCGTGATCAGCGCGGTCACGCTCAGCCCGATCAGGCCCAGCAACTGCCCACGCGCCTGCTCCGAGACCCCCCACCGCCCGCCGGGGAGCGAGAGCACCACCACGATGATCGCGACGATCGTCAGCACCAACATCGTGATCTGACGCGGGAGACGCTGATCGAGCGAGAGCTTGGCCCGGCGCAGGAGCAGCACGTCGGCGAGCCAAACCCACCCGATCGCGACGACGGAGGTGAGCAAGAAGGGCAGCCAATGCGCGAGGAAGTCGATGCCAGCTGAGCCCGTGTCAGAGCCTGAGCCTGGGATCGGGATCACCGCGAGCCACATGCGCGCAGCGTACCGCTATCGGCCCAACTCAGCGACGCTGCACGTCGATGGACTCCGCGTCGCCGATCTGGCGCCGGCGCTGGAGTTCGGCGCGATAGGCCTCCATGCCCGCCGGCTCCGGGAACACCGCGTTGAAATCGCGCCCGCCCAGTTCGCCCTGGGCGTTGAGCTCGTCGCGGAACGTCACGTAGAGCGCGTCGTACACACGCTGCTGGAGCCCTGCGGGGGCGTTGCCGTAGAGCAACTCGGCCTGCTCGACCGGCATGTTGCTCATCAGCATGGCGAAGACCTGACCCGCGACGATCGTGAAATCCGGATTGAGCACGTCGTTGCGCGCGACGCCGCCACCGGACTGGTGCGTCTCGCGACGCTGCCTCTCCATGAAGAACTTGTGCGCCTCGCGGGCATAGTCAAACTGGAGTTGGAACGCCTCCATATCACCGGCGAGCAGCCCGCTGGTGAATGCTCCTTCGAGTGCGCCCACAATCTCGGATACCGCGACATACCCGGAGAGGATCCGCTCGTCCTGCAACTCGGCGCGGACGAACTCCTCCACCGTCATGTTCGCGATCTCGGCCTTGGCCTGCTGATCGTTGAGGTTCTGCCCGCGAAATGTCACGAGCCTGTCGAGATACTGACGGGCCTTGTCCTTCTGCCCGCGCCGGTAGAGGAACCGCACCGCGTCGCGCAGGAAGTTCTCGTACCCAGCGGCGAACGTGCGGTAGGGGCGTTTCCCTCGCTCGGCCCACCAGAGACCGGCGAGTTCCTGGTTGCGTTGGCGCTCCTCGTCGGTGAGCGCGTCCCACTCCTCATCGGTGGGGTTCAGGAACTTCTCGCGCGACTCGATGAACTCGCCGTACGTGTCGAGGAAGTAAGGGTTGACGACGGCGAGGTAGTAATCGGTCCCACCCCGGTTGAAGGCGAGGATGTTGAAGTAGATCTCGCCCGAGCGATAGAGCTCCTGGATGGACTGCATGACGATGCGGTCGGAGTTGACCATGTCGAAGTCCTGGGCGTTCTGCGCGTTCCACCGCGTCATCGCGACTTCGACGCCGCGCGTGCCCCAGTACAGCGAGTGGGCCGCCGGGTGGCGCCAGTCGATCGGGCCGTTGCGCTCGGTGTATTGCACCATGCGCCAGGGCTCCATGTGGTACTCATCGACGAGCACACGTTTGCGGGCGAACGCGATGAGCGCATCCCAAGCGGAGGCGAATCTCTCGTCGTCCATCAACTCGTTCATCACCTCGTACCGCTCGCCAAACTCGGCGGCGATCCGTGCCTCGAGCGGCGAACGCCGCGCGGCGGTCAACAGCGCGTAGCGACGGAGAAGATCGAACCCCTTGGGCTCGATCCCCGCCCGACGCAGCTCGCTCGCCAGCTCTTCGGCCTCGGGCACTCTTGTGTACACGTCTTCGAGCGTGCTGGGCGCCTCGGCGACGACGCGAAGCCAGTCGGCATACCGCTTCGTTACCGCCTCGCGCGAGCGATCGTCCGGGTCAATCGCCGGAGGGTCGCCGAGCAGGTAGGTCCACTCTTCGGCGACCTTCTGCTTGTAGTACCGATTCGATTCGTCGGTGATCCCGCCGACCTTGTGCAGGAAGATCCAGCCGAGTTCCTTGTGCAGCAGCAGGTCGGTCGGGTTCGCCGGGATGCCCTCGTCGCGGAGCAGCCGTATCCCGGCCTGCACCCATTGCCAACGCTCCTCCGGCGTTTGGGTCTCGACGGAGATGTTGTACGCCATGTTCCACGCGTGGAAGACCCACACCCGCGGGAAGCGCGGTTGGAGCGTCGTGATGGCGCGGGCGAGCTCGATCGCCTCGTGGTACTGCCCCTCGTCCTTCAGTCGATTGGCGCGGATCCACAGGAAGTTGACGAAGACGCCGCGGAACGCGCCCATCGCGATGCCGAGCGCAACCTGCGGCGAGTCAACGTCTTCGGCTCGTTCGGCGACCACGAGCTCGTTCGAGCCCGCCGAGGCCGAGACCTCCGCCGACATCACCCCGGCCGCGAGAATCGAGACCAGGGCGACAGCAGCGGCGGCGAGCTGGATGGTGCGATCGCGTTTCATGACGCCTCCGTCAACACTCCTACCCGGCCCGGTGCCCGAGTGTTCGATCCGAAGCGGAACGCCGGCTGACCGCCCGCGTGCCGATGCTCTCCGCTAGTGCCCCGAGTAGATCGCCAGCTCCCGCCGGCGCATCGAGACGGTCGCAAACACCCCGATCAAAGCGGTGACGAGCGAAAGCAGGAACCCGCGACCGATCACGCTTCCGACGGTGATGAGTCGCCCCTGGACAAGGTCGCCGACGGGGTTCAGCTCGCCGTAGACACGGAATGTGTTGGCGACGGCGTAGGAGATGTAGGCCGCCAGCGCGTTGAAGACCTGCAGATCGCCCTCGCGCGAGTGCGTGGAGAACGACTCGAGCGAGGTCAGGAGGTAGCCGGAAGTCTCCGCCGCGAAGAACGCCCCGAACGCCACGAGACACGCGACCGGGAACGAAAGAAACGTGGCCGCGAAGATCGCGAGCATCGCCAGGAATGACAGCTTGATCCACAGCACGACCATCGCCCGCGCGAAGTTCGCCCGGTACGAGCCGGCCGCGTAGCTCAGGCCCAGCGCATCGGGTGGGAACGCGATCGTCTCTTCGTTCGCGACGGGAATGAGCTCGCCCGAGGGCCCCACACCCGGGCGCGCGTTGACGACGACGAGCGAGAGCGTGCCGTCGTCCTCCACGATGTCGGCTGTGGTGTAGATCCTCCCGGCGATCTGGCCCGTCTCGATCGCGTACCGGGCTGCACGGAAGTTCGCGTCGTCCACGCGCACGATCTGGCTATCCGGGAACACGATCACGGGCGTGAGCGCGATGGTGTGGTAGAGCCCGGCGCCGAGACGCTCCGGGATCAGGGGCATCGGGCCGAACGCGAAGCCGACCTGCTGGAAGTGATCCGGGCTGTTCGAGCCCACATCGACCCGGACGCGGAAGGTCAGCGGGTGGTTCCCTGCCTTTGCCGCGTGCAGGCCCGAGTAGTTGAATCGGCGCACTTGGCCCGGCCCGACGGCGCGGAACGACTTGACCATGCCTTCGTGCAGGCTCTTGATCACGATCTCGCGCTCGTCGTCGGTGTCGCCAAACGCCGGGTTGGTGCGTTGGCGCTCCTCGATGAAGGCCCGTGCGCCAGCGAGGAACTCCGGATCGTCGATGCTGTCCATCGGGTCGACGTCGAGCACGACCCGCGCGGTGAGGATCTGCGTCTCGACCGCGAGGCGATCCTCGGACACCTCGTCGTATCCCGCGGCGACGTACGGCGCGACCTCGCCGATCGCGGGCTGATTGCGCAGATACTCGGTAAACAAGAACACGCCCGATGCGCACACCGCGAGCAGCACCGCGTTGAGCCCGGCAACGCCCAGCCACTTCCCCAGCACGTATTGCCACGGAGAAACGGGCTTGGTCATCGTCTGCCAGATGATCTTGTCCCGCTGCTCGAACGCGACCGTGGAGGCGCTGAAGAGGAGCGTGAGCACCGCGATCACCCAGAACGACAGACCCGTGCCGAACGACAGGAACGACTGGATGCGGTACCGCAGAGGCTGCGAGTGGTCGAGCAGGCCCGGAAGAGCCGCGAGCAGAACAAGCAGCACAAAGATGAAGACCAGCGTCACCTTCAGCCGCACCGCCTCGGTGAGCACGGTGCGCGCGATCGAGAAGACAGGCCCCGAGCCGCTGAACGCCAGGCGCATCGCTTGGAGCAGCGCGGTGAAAGACATGACAAGCGAGGCGAGCCCCCCCAGCGCGTACCCGTATTCGCGGGTGGGCTCCCACATCGCGAGCGGCACCGCGACGGCACCGACCGCGAGGACCAACGCGAGGTAGGTGAGCCCAAGCCCAAGCCACACCGTGGCGAGCGCGACGCCCGCCCCCGCCGCGATCGCGACGCCGACCGCGGTCGGATCACCCTGCGCAGCGAGGATCTCGTTGATCGCCTCTCTCGCTCGGTCGGCCGCGCCCTGCGCCAGCCGTGCGCCCTCGTCGAGCGTGGAGGGGTCCGGGCCCTCCATCGCCGCCTCGGCCTCGGCCTGGGCACGCTGCGTCGCGGGCGCATTGACCTGGACCACGTACGTCACAAACACCGTGACCGCGAGCGCGACGATCACGCCCGACGCGATCACCTTGAACAGCCGCGATTGCTGCACGCGGTCGATCGCCCGCAGCCGCTCGCGGATGGTCACGGCGTGCGCTCCTCGCCCGGATCAAGGAGCGAGCCGATCACATCGTCATCAGGCCCCGCGTCGTCCGAAGGCGGTTCGCTCGGGCGAGGTGGCTCGGCAGGTGCGGAGCGAGGCGCAGCGTCGGGCGTCGGGGTCGGGCGAGGCGCTTCAGACTCCGGCTTGCTGTCTGGAGTGGTGTCCACGAGCGAGTCGAGCACGTTGTCGGAGGGCTCCCGCGGCGCCGCCTTCGCGACTTCATGCGCCGAGGGCTCGGGTGGAGTGGACCCGTCGTCGATCAGGCTCGAGACCAACTCCTCACCCTCCGCTGCCGCTCCCGACGAGAGGAACGATGCGGTCTGCCCGCCCGAAGTGGCGCCCGAGGTGGTGAGTCGCTCCGATCTGGCGCGCTCGACGATGTCGAGGAACTTCTGCTCGAGCGTCTGGCGCGGGTGATCGACGCGGCGCACCGACTTGGCGCCCCCGGTGCGCCGGCGGATGAGCTCGTCGATCTCGCGGATGGTCTCTTCGTCGAGCTCGTCGGTCTCGATCGAGGTTCGGTCGTGGGCGGAGAGGAGATCGTCGCAGGTGCCTTCGTCGCGGATCTGCCCGCCGTAGAGGATTACCATGCGATCGACGCAATCCTGGACGTCGGCGAGCAGGTGGCTCGAGAGGAGCACGGTCTTGCCGCGCCGGCCGAGCTCAAGGATGAGGTCCTTGACCTGGCGCGTCCCAAGCGGATCGAGACCCGTGGTGGGCTCGTCGAGGATGAGGAAGTCGGGATCGTTGATGAGGGCCTGGGCGATGCCGATGCGCCGCTGCATGCCCTTGGAGTACTCACGCACCTGACGGTGCTGCGCGTGGGTGAGCCCGACCATCTCGAGGAGTTCGTCGGTGCGTCTCGCTCGGGTACCCGCGTCCAGTTGGAAGAGCTTGCCGTAGTAGTCGAGCGTCTCGCGTGCGTTCAGGAAGGGGTAGAGATACGACTCTTCGGGCAGGTACCCGATGCGACTCTTGACCTGCACGTCGGTCGGCGGCTTGCCGAAGACGGCGATGCGCCCGCGCGTGGGCTTGAGCAAGCCCAGGATCATCTTGATCGTCGTGCTCTTGCCCGAGCCGTTGGGCCCCAACAGGCCGAAGACCTCGCCGGGCGCGATCTGAAACGACACGTTGTCGACCGCCCGGGCCCGGGCGCGCATCCAAAAATCCTTGAACACGCGCGTCAGCGACTGGCACGCGACGACCGGCTGACGGTCGCCGGTCGGAGTGGTCGAAGTCTGTGCAGCCATGCTCACTCCGTCATCTCGCGTCGAGACGCGCGCCCTCCTGCGTGCGGAAGCGCTGCTTCTGCTGCTCTTCCTCACGCTGCAGACGAGCGTCCTCGGCCTTCTGCCGCCGCTCCTCCGTGATCTGATCGTTGAGGATGTTCGGATCCGGGTTGATCTGCAAGCGGACCTGCGTCGTCCCCTCCGGATACACGAACGCGGTCACGCTCGGCTGGCTCAGAAACGCCTGGAACGCATCGGACCAGTCCGTCTGCACCATGACCGTCGGATTCGACCTGAACTGCTGGAGCTTCGCGCGGAAGAGCGTCAGGTCCGCGCGTGCGCGGCTCACCGCCTCGGCGCGGTACTGCTTGGCCTCGTTGAGGATCTGCGAGACCTCGCCCGAAATCCGCGCCTCAACCACACGACCGTTGATCTCCGCCGGCTCGCTCTCCATGATCGCGTAGATCGCGTCGATTGTCACCGCGGCGGCATCGCGATCGCCCTCTTCGAGCTGACGCTCGTACTGATCGAGCAACGTCAGCATCTCGTCCGCAGCGAGCCCCGCGACCGTGTTGAGCGTCGAACGCGCCATCTGCTCGGCGGTCGTCTGCACCTGGGCAGCCCGGGACGCGGCCGCCTGCACGCCCGCGAACTCACCACGCACCGAGACGGGCGGGATCACCTCGCCGTCGAGGGTCAGGCGTTCCACACGGATGCCCGCGTCCATCTGGTCGAGCGTTTCTTGGGCCACCTGTCGCGCCCGTGACGCGACCGACGCGTCCTGCGACTGCGACTGCTTGAGCAACTGATCGATCGTCACCTCGGAGACCGCCCGCACCACGCCGCGCCGGACCGCGGCACGCACGATCGCCTCCTCGTCTTCCGAGTAGATGTTCTGGGCGTACTCGAACGGGTTGTCGCGTGTGTAGACGACATTCCACTTCGTGTGCGCGAGGTTGCCGTCGCCCGTGATGAGCGAGCCGTCCTGGTCCGGATTCAGCTTGATCGAACGCGAGAGCTGGTCGATCGACGTCTCGTCCTCCTTGCCCTCAGCGACGTACGGCCAGAACGTGCGGTTGATCTTCACCTCAGCCGTGCCGGTGTTGACCTTCACCATCTCCCCGATCGGGTAGGGCCAGGAGAACTGGAACCCCGGCGGGAGGTCGGTCGCGGTCGCCTTGCCGAACACGACGCGGATGCCGCGCTCGTCGGTCCCGACCGATTGGAAGCCCGACAGCAGGTAGAGCACCGCGAGCACGCACATGGCGACCTGCAGCAGCCGGAACGTGACGCGCAGCGCCTCCGCGAGCGACTTGTTCGCCGCGTCGAGCGCTTCGGCGCGTGCGTCAGCCGCCGAGTCGCGCCGGAGCGTCACACTCGTCGGGCGGTCTTCGATCGGAGCCGGCGTCGGCTCGATGGGGTCGTGCGGATCGCTCACCGCGCGTCCTCCTCTTGGTCATCGCCCGCGGCCGGCTCCGCGCGGGGCGGCACGTACGACGTGGGCGTGGCGAGGGGCGTCTGGATCTCGCCGTTCCACTGCTTGGGCAGGTTGCTCGACGGGATCTGACCCGCTTGCACGTCGCTGAGCGCGTCCGGCGAGAGCAGGCTCAGCCCCGGCATGCCCGCGGTCCAGACGAGCGTGATGCGACGCCCGAACGACTCCCGCAACAGCTCCATATTCTTCAGGAACACGGCAAGCTCGGGCAGCTCGTTCATCTGGCCCAAGAAGTCAGAAGCCTCGATGTCGCCCGCGGCGCGAATCTGCTTCGCCCGCTCCTCCGCGAACGCGATGATCCGCCTGCGGTCCGACTCGGCGCGCGACATGATCTCGGTCGCACGGGCTTCACCCTCGCTCTCGATCGTCTTCGCGAGCTTGTCGCGGTTGGCGATCATCCGCTGCGCCACCGCCTGCGTCGTCTCTTCGGGCAACAGCACCCGGGAGATGCCCACCGAGATCGCCTCGATGCCGAAGTCCGCGAGCGTGTCACCGGTCGAGCTCGCGCTCTCGCCGCGCATCGCCGCGAGTACCTGGGCTTCGAGGTTCGGGATCTTCGATGCGTCGATATCCGGCGTGAAGAGCTCGTCGAGGCGGTACGAGCCGGTCTCCGCCAGCGCCGTGCGAAGCAGCGAACGGAGCTGATCCGACGCCCGCTCGAAGTGGTCCTCCGAGCGCCGCCCGGCGTTCGAGAACCGCCGGAAGAACTCGAGCGGGTCCGAGACACGCCACGTCATGAACGCCTCGACGATGATCTGGCGATCGTCGGCGGTCTGCTGCGCTTCGAGGCGTGTCTCCAGCAGGCGAGCGCGGGTGTCGTACGTCGTCACGCTCTGCACCGGGTAGGGCCACTTGAATCGCATGCCCGGTTCGCGGATCGTCGACTGCTCGCTCGCTTTACCGAACGTCGTGACGACCGCCGCCTCGGTGAATCGCACCGAATACGTCATCGTCACCGACAGCAGCGCGATGAGGAACAACGCAGCAAGCAGGTAGATGGTCAGGCGTTGCACGGAATGGGCTCCTCGCGTGTTGCCACGGGGCGGTCAGTTCGGGTTTGTGCTCATCGGGTCGAAGTAGTCCACGGCCCGGTTGGTGTCCTGCAGGTTGGTCTCGATGATCAGTTCCACGCCGTCGGGCCCGATGAAGACGCGCGCACTGCGCAGCACGTCGGCGAGCACGCGGAAGTAGTACGTCGCTCGGAAAATCAGCGGCGACGCGAGGTAGCTCTCTGTCTGCCCCTGGTACTCCACCAGACGCGAACGGGCCGACATGTGCGTCTGCCACCGGTCCGCGCGGGCCTGGGCGAGAATCGAGGCAGCCCTCCCCCCCGCCGCGTTGATCAGGTCGGTGATCTCCAACTCCTTGCGGGTGATCTCGTCTTGCGGGGCGCCCGCGTCGAGCAGCGTCGTGCGCTCGTCGATCGCTCGCACGATCGCCCGAGCGCCCTCAACGCCGCCGGCGGCGCTGGTCAGCTGCCCGATCTCGAACCCGGTCGCGGCCTCGAGCGCGGCCTCGCGGTTCGTCTGCGCGATGACCACCTTCTCGAAGGCGGGCGCGACGGTCTGCGTTGGGGGATGCACGCCCGCGGCGCCCACGTGGAGAATCTCCACACCCGCGCCGCGCGGCACGCCGTCCGGCCCGGGGTTCAGCGTGGCAAACGCCGCCTCGACCGCGCGCCGGAGCGCCTCGCTCAGCTCGGTGCGGTAGGCGCCGATGATCGCATCGATCGGAAGCGTGGAGATGTAGCGCGTCACCGCACGACGCCCGTACGCCTGGAGCAGGGCATCACGCTCGCCCGGCGGGCCGAGCTGGTCGTAGAGGAACGGATCGCTCACCGCAAACTGAAGCGGCACCTCGACGGCGACCAGCGCGAGGTCGCGACTCGCCGAATCCGACCCGCGTGAGGGCTGCGCGAGGTTGAACACCTCGTTCTTGGTGTGCTGATTCGTCCAGAGGATCGCACCCTTGCCCGACTCAGGCTCCCCGGTCCCGAGATGGATCGTGCGCACACCCGTCGCGGTCCGCGCCACGACGCGGTCGATGCCGGACGTGTCCTTCTCCACCAACTCCGGGATGACCACTTTGTCGATCGGCCACGGAAGCTTGACGTGCAGGCCGGGCCCAATGTCCTCTCGCACGACTTCGCCGTAGCGCAGGAGCATCCCGCGCTGGTGCGGCTGAATCACGGCGAGTGAGGAGAGCAGCCAAACGACAACCAGCCCCAGCACGAGCATGCCGCCCCACCACCGCGCCATCAGGCGGTAGAGCCACGACCCCTGCACCGAGTATCCGAGCTGGTAGTCGAGCGCCTCGCCCAGCGAGCGGGCTGCCTGGTCCGGAGCGGCGAAGAAGGCCAGCACGCGCGAATCGAGCGCGATGCGCGGCGCCTCGCCCTTCTGGCGCGGGCGGTAGAGCTCTGCCAGGAAGCTCAGCACGACCTCCGCCCCGAGGACCACCATCGCGGCGGGCAGAATCGAGGGCAGGAGGCGACGCACCGAGTCCGAACCCGCCACATCCGTGAACTGCCCGATCGCCATTGCGAGCCCGAACAGCGCCGCCCCGACCGCGAAGGCCGACCCGGCCCGCAGGTTGGACCACGCGCTGCGTGACGCCATCCCGGCGACGTACCTCGCGAACACGAACCCCGCGAACGCCGCGAAGAGCCCGGCGGTGAGCGCCCATCCGCGTAGATGGGCCTCGCCGAGCACGCCCGGGCTCGCGAGGGGCTGACCCGAGCGGAACCGCACGATGCCGAGCCCAACCATCGCCCCGGCAATCAGCAGCGTCGCGGCGGGAATGAACCACTTGTAGAGCCCCGCCAGACGGCGGGCGGCCGCCCGGTTGTCCGCCGCGGTGCCCTCGAAGACCGACGCCGCACGCGAGTCGTCCGCGGCGAGGGCCTCGGCCTCCATCGCCTCGAGGCGTTCCCGCCGATGCTGGTCGTACACGATCGCCAGCATGAGCCACACCGGGAGCCCGAGCCCGGCGTAGATCGCGGCGGTCATCGCCGCGTGGTCTTCTGCAAACACCGCGTACAGCAGGAACGCGAAGCCAATCGCCCCCTGCAAAACCAGCCCGAGCAGGCTGATCGATACGGCGCGGGAATACGTCTGATGGTCTTCTGCCATATACCCAGCCTCGCCTTGGCGACTCGGAGCCGGTCCTCGGGACCGCGGGGTCTATTGTCAGACCGCGGGGGCGGGGTGTCCACCTCCACAATCAACGCGCACCGCGCCCGCGAGCGCGGGCTGGTCGGGC
This sequence comes from Phycisphaerae bacterium, assembly GCA_030429485.1. Lineage (GTDB taxonomy): Bacteria > Planctomycetota > Phycisphaerae > Phycisphaerales > UBA1924 > JAUIFD01. The sequence goes on from JAUIFD010000028.1 coordinate 22,062, forward strand.
GGACTACGAGCGGCCCCTCGCGCGGGTTCGCCCGAATCCGGGAACTTTCGCGAACTCAGGTGGGGGTCACGCGCCTAGGGATTGTCGCCCATGTTCGCCCAGCTCCTCGCCATCGCCCGAAACGCCTTTGTCGAGAGCCTTCGGCAACCCGTCTACCTGCTGCTGCTCCTCCTCGCGGGCATCCTCCAACTGCTCAACACCGCGGCCGCCGCCTTTTCGATGGGATACACCGACTCGTCTGAGATTTCTCAGGGCGACGACAAGCTGCTGCTCGACATCGGGCTCGCGGGCGTCTTCCTCTTCGGAATGCTGCTGGCGGCCCTCACCGCCACCGCCGTCCTCTCGCGAGAAATCGAGGACAAGACAGTCCTCACGGTCATTTCGAAGCCGGTCGGCCGGCCGGTCGTGGTGCTCGGGAAGTACCTGGGCGTCGCCGGCGCGATCCTCATCGCCGTCGTCATCATGCTCCTCTACCTGCTCATCGCCCTCAGGCACGGCGTGATGTGGGCCGCGTGGATCAAGCCCGATCAGCCGGCCATCTGCTTCAGCCTCGGGGCGGTAGCGCTCGCGCTCGGGCTCGGAGCATGGACCAACTATTTCTACGGGTGGTCCTTCTCCCAGTCCTCCAGCCTCCTGCTCGCGCTCTTCCTCCTCATCGCCTACGGGGCCCTGCTCTTTGTCGGCAAGGAGTGGCAGATCCAACCGCTGGTCGAGCATGAGTGGCTCCGCGGGCCAAACTGGCTCAAGACCCACGCCTACGTCGACAGGTTTGGCACCAACCCGGCCGCCGAATGGAACCCCAACGACCTCGTCGGCAGCGTCGTGCAAGGGCACCGACTGCACTGGCCGACCTTCAAGCCGCAGGTGACCATGGCCTGCGCCGCCCTGGCGATGGCGGTGCTGATGCTCACCTCGGTCGCGGTCGCCGTGTCCACCCGCCTCGGGCAGGTGATGACCATCGTCGTCTGCGCGGGCGTGTTCGTCGTGGGGCTGATGTCCAACTACTTCGTGGGCCGGTTGGCCTACCAGAACGTGCCCGCCGCACGCGTGTTGACCGCGACGCCGGACATGGCGAGCCGAGCGTCGTTCGATTCCGCGGGTGACGAGTACGAGCTCGTGCTCGAGCGGGCCCCCCCTGAGCCACTCGAAGCGGGTTCCCCGGTGTTCTACGGGTCGAACCCCAACGGCTTCCGCCTCGCGACCGGTGGCGGGCTCGAACACGCCCCGGTCTCGGTGCTCACGCAGGACACCGTGGACCTCCGAATCGAGCGCACCGCCGAGGGGTCGATCTCCCGTCCGCCGCGCGTGGGTGACTTCGTGTTCCGCGAGCCCACGAAGGTCAACCCGGGGTTCGCAGCCGTCTACGCCGTGATCCCGAATATGCAGCACTTCTGGCTGCTCGACGCGGTCACGCAGAACAACCCGATTCCGCTCTCGCACCTCGCTCGGCTGGCGGGGTATGCTGCTTCGTACACCCTCGCATTTCTTTCGCTGGGCGTGGTGCTGTTCCAGCGTCGCGACGTAACCTGAGACGGACCGCGGATTCTCCGCGTCTTTTCCGTATACTCATGAAACCTGATCCCGATCTTCGCGGGACTGCATGTTTGGAGCATTTTCGCATGTCGAGCAAAATGACCGGTGCGCAGATCGCCAAGCTCGTCGTTGCGGTCGTCCTCTTGCTGGGCGCTGGCGTGATGATCGCGATGTACCTGGGCGTCTTCGACTCGAGTGGTGAGCCGATGTACACGCCGGAGGAGCAGGCCGAGCGCGACCAGCAGTACCAGGAGCAGCAGGAGGAGATCGAGCGGATCCAGCCCCCGAGCACCCAGGAAGGCAGCGCCTGATTCGCTTGCACGCGCCCGCGCTTCTATAGTCGCCCCCGCGCCGCACAGGCGGCGCCGCAGCACCCTGCCCGGGTGGCGGAATTGGCAGACGCGCTACCTTGAGGTGGTAGTCCTGGAAACAGGGTGGAGGTTCGAGTCCTCTCCCGGGCATTAGCGCCGTCACCCCCCCCCCGCGGCGCGACCGAGGCCGACCAAGCGCGGCCAGGGACACCCGACCATGGGCACCGAGCGACTCCATGCCGTGCGCGTCGTGCGACGGGCTTGCCCCGGCGCGGCCGCGGCGCTCGCCCTCGCCTGGCTCAGCGGCGGAGTCGGAGCCCAGGACGAGCCTCAGCCCGAACAGACACAACTTTCCGAGCCGGCCCCACCCAGGATCGCGAGCCGTGGGGACGATGAACGCCCCGAAGCGATCGTCATCCTCCGTGACGGCAGACGGGTTTCCGGGCTGCTCGTCGACGAGCACGCCGACGGAGCCGTCACGCTTTCGATCGCCGGCATCGAGACGACATTCGAAGCGGGACGCGTATCCGAGGTGCAGATACTCCCCTCGGTTCGCGAGCGTTACCGCATGCTCCGTGAGCCGATCCCGGATACTGACGCCGAGCGTCTGCTTCTGCTCGTGGAGTGGCTGCGCGATCGCGAGGAGTACGAGCTCGCGCTGCTCGAGGCCCAGACCGTGCTCGAACACGAGCCCGACCACCCGAAGGCGATCCGCCTGGAGCGAGAGGTGCGCGCCGCGCTCGCGCTGCGCGAGCTCCGCCGTCAGCCCCGGGAGGACCTCCACGGCAACGGCGCCGACGCCTCGGGAACGCGCGAGTTTCCGGTGCTCGGCCCGTCGCAGATCAACCTCATCAAGGTCTTCGAGATCGACTTGGCGCGCCCACCCAAGATCGAGATCTCGCGCGAGACCCGCGACCGCCTGATCGAACGCTACAGCGAGTCCGATGTGGTGCCGCAGACCCCCGAGGGTCGTCAGGCGCTCTACCGCAAGCCCGACGTGGACATCCTCGATCGCATGTTCCGTGTGCAGGCACGCGACCTGTACCCGGAGGTGAAGGTCACGGGCGATCCCTACGCGTTCGGGTTGTTCAGGAAGAACGTGCATGCCGCCTGGCTCGTGACGTCGTGCGCCACGACGCAGTGCCACGGAGGCGAGGCAGCCGGCAACCTGATGCTCAACAACGCACGCCGCGCGTCGGAAGCGACGGTGTACACCAACTTCCTGATCCTCGATCGCTTCCGACTCGCCGACGGCGAGACCCCCCTCATCAACTACGCCGACCCGGCGTCGAGCCCACTGCTCCAGATGGCGCTGCCCCGCGAGCGGTCGCAGTATCCACACCCGGAAGTCGCCGGCGGGCCGGTGTCGACCTGGCGCCCGGTCTTCAGGACCACGGACGACCCTCGCTTTACGCGGGCGGTCGAGTGGATCCGAGCGATGTACACGCCCCGACCGGAGTACCCGGTGGAGTACGTCCCGCCGACACCGGGCGATGACGGCGCACCGCTCCCGCCAGTCGAGGGGCGCCGCCCCCGGTAGGCGGGCTCCCCGCGTCTATTGCTAGAGTGCGGTCCCACGAAGGAACGACGACGATGAGACGACTGACCACCACGGCCCTGATCGCCCTCGCCGGCACCCTCGTCGCCTGCTCGGACCACGACGAGGCGCAGAGCAAGATCCAGGAGGCGGGGCGTCAGATCGCCATGCTCAACGCCGGCGAAGGCACCCGCTCGGGCGTCGCCGAGCAGCAGTACAAGGCGGCTGCCGATGCACTCACCGGCGTCGATGGCTCCGAGGCGCAGCAAGCGGCCAAGGTGATCATCGACACGCAGATCAAGCTCGGTCTCGCGGAGCCGCACGCGTACGAAGCCGCACGCCTTGAGGCGTTGACACGTTCGCGGATCGCGGAAGCGGAAGCCGAGCTTCGCGCATGGGCCCGCCACCAGGCGCGCGCGGAGGCCGCCGGGGCCTTCGACCCCGCCCCGGTATTCGCCGACCTCGACGAGCGAGAGGGCGACCGTCGCGACGAGATGGTCGAGGAGCAGCGTGCGTCGGCCCAGATCGCCGAGCAGATCGCGACGACGCGTGAGAAGGCCCAAGAGCTTCGGGACCAGGCCAACGAGATCCGGCAGGAGTCCGCCCGGGTGCTCCGCGACGGACAGGCCCAGACGCCGACCGCGGGGCTCCCCCTTGTGCAACGCGCGCACGACCTGAGCCGCGAGGCCGATCGCATCGAGACCGCGTCCGAGCAGTTGGCCTACGAGGCCGACTCCCTCGAACCGGCCAAGCGCGAGCACGATGTGGCCGCGGAGAAACTCGCCAAGCAGCTCGCGGTCCTCGACGATGCGCGCCGAGCCGCGAAAGAACGCCAAGACTCGCTCAAGCTCGAGGCCGACGAAGCCCGCCGACTCGCGGGCGAGGCCGCCGATCGCCTCCGCGCGATCGTGACCGCCGACGGCGACACCCCGGAAACGACCGGTCTCGTGCCGCTCCGTTCTGGCGCGATGCGCCAGGCGATCGAGTCCGCAGCCTCCGGATTCGAATCGGCAGCCTCCGCTGCGAACGCGGCCCGAGCGACCAATCGCCAAGCGGCCTCGATGGCGATCGCCATGGCGCACCAGGCCCGCGCCGACCTCTATGCGTCCGCTGCCGAGGCGCACGGCGCCTTCGCCCAGCTCATGGAGCGCGCCGCCTCGATGCAGCCCGCCCTGCCGCAGCAGTCGCAGTACGCGACGCTCGCGAAAGAGGCTCGACAGGCCGAACAGGCCGCGGTGACTTCGGCGGCGGAGGCCTACCAGGCCGCTCAAGACGCCTACTCGTCCTCGGGCGCGCGTGGCGAAACCGGCGAGCAGATCGACCGCATCAACACGCAGCTCGCACGCCTCTCCCTTCTCGCGCAGGACAAGGACGCCGGCGAGGCCGAGTACGGCGACGGCGAGCCGGGTGGTGAGCCCGTAAGCGGTCAGGCCGCGCCTGCCGGTGACGACGACGCGGGCCGAGCCGAGCTTGCCGCCGCGATCGACGACGTGCTCGACGCGCTCCGTCGCGGCGACGCCGAGGCGATCAAGGCCTTTGTCATCCCCGCGGGCGACACCGAACGCGAGATCCTCGACGCGATGGTCCCGCTCGTCGTCAACTCGGTCGGCCTCGATGACGCGACCGAGGGCGCGTTCGGCGAGTCGTTCAGCGACTGGGCCGCCGCGAACCAGAGCATGGGCCCAATCTCCAGCGCCATGGCGAGCTTCACCCCGACGGAGTTCCTTGACACCACCGCGGCTGACCTTGATCTCAGGGTCAAGGGCGACGACGGCGTCGCTGTGATTCCGACCGACGGTGGCGAGACCGAACAAGTGAAGTTCGTGCGAACGCCCGACGGCTGGCGGGCGAACTTCGACCTCGCGCAGATGGACCTCCCAGACGAGGAGCGAGCGCAGATTCCCATGATGATGCCGCTCCTTCAGGGGATCGGTGGCGCCCTCGGCGAGTTGATCGCCGAGGTCGAGGACGGCACCCTGAAGTCGAACCAAGCGGTCGGCGTCGCGCTCGGGCAGAAGATGCAG
>JAUIFD010000255.1 GCA_030429485.1 Phycisphaerae bacterium
CCGCGTTGACCTTGATGACGCCGGTGTCTTCGTCGTACCACCATCCAAAGGTGGCGGTGCTCTGGGTGCCGGTGATGGTGGCGCTGCCCTTCTCCGGGCCGACCTTCTGGGTGGGCATCTTGCGGAGGTAGGGGCCGTAGATGTACGCGCCGGTCTTGGCGGCGTTGGTGTTGCCGTCGACGTCGGAGTACAGGGTGAGTTGATCGACGAAGTTCGCGAGTGACGGGTAGTCGCCGTGCTCGGTCTGGTAGAGATCGATGGCGCTACGGAGTACGGCGAGATCAGCGACGGCGCCCGAGTCGCCGGCGCCGGTGGCGCCTCGGCTCATGCGCGGGATCGCGATCGCCCCGATGATCCCGAGGATCACAATGACGACCACAAGCTCGATCAGGCTGAAGCCACGGTTCCGGATGCGACGAGCGACGGTCATTCTGAGTTCCCTTCGAGTTTCCCCGACCCCCACGAGCCGGCCGTCTCCTATCGACCCCGTTGTGGAGCGGCTTCAGCGTGCTGCGGCCAAACTGGCGTGAATCGGATGTGGAGCGACGGGGCGCCGGTCTTTACCGGTCTTTGCCGAGCGGTGAGGGTGCCGTCACGGTCGACTCGCCCCAGTCTCCAGCGACACGAACCGATCGCCCGTCGGCGCCGATCGACACCAGGCGGACGTCGCCTTCGATGCCTGGGAGCCTGGCGGTTTCGCCAACCCGCATCGTCACGCCGTTGAGCACGGCTACTCCCCCCGCGCCTTGCGAGAGGACGGTGGTCAGTGCGAGTCTCGGCGCCTCAGGAGTTGGGGAAGGGGACGCTTCGATGGGGGCGGGGGCGTCCATCGGCGCTGGCTCGCGCGGTTCGAGCCATGTGTTGCGGATCGAGAACGCGTCGGAGGTCCGTCCGGCGTTGAGTCCGAGAATGGCTGCCGAGTTGTCGAGCCGCTCAGCGAGTCGAGTCGGTTCGGTTTCCGTGGTCGGGGCTGGGGTTGCAGTGAGCGGGGCAATCGAGCTCGTTGGGGCGGGTGCCGCCGTGAGCGCAGCTGCTGGCGCCGGGGACGTGACGCCGAGGAAGGCCTTGTCGACGGCCAACGCCCCTACCGCGACCGTGAGCACGCCAAGAGCGATCCGTTGTTGTTTGGTGAGCCTCATCACCCGGGATGTGCCAAACGTAATCGGGACGGCAAGGGCGCTCGGGGATCAACTTGCCGGCGCGGTTCGGTCTGGCGCGGTGTACCACCCGAGGACGACCGAGAACACGGCCCCGCCGTCGGGCTGCGCTTCGACGGAGAGCTCGGTCACGCCCGTATCGCCGAGGCGATCGTTGAGCGTGTGGAGGAACCCCGCGAGACCGGTGTACGAGCCACGACCGCGCATCTCGATCGGGATCACGTCGAACATTTCACCTTCGGCGACATCGCCCGGCGTGACGCCGTCGACGACAAGCCCGGTCTCGGTTGCGAGTGCTGTGATCTGTTGGACACGCTTGTTGAGTGCGTGCGCGCCTTCCAGGGCGACCGCGTCTGCGGAGAGCTTCCCGCGGATGTCCTCCAGCTCGCTCTCTACTCGGCGTCGCTCGGCGCGTCGTTCCGCGAGTGCACGCTCGGCGTCGCGCTGCTCGGTCGCGTCCTGCTTGCGATCGTCACGGGCGCGCAGGGTGGGCTGCACCGCGAAGACGTACGTCAGTCCGGCGATCATCAGGAGCGTCGCCAATCCGCCCGCGTCGATGGCAAGGGTCGGGTGTCGGCTCATCGGGTCACCTCCTGACCAAGCTGCAGGGTGACGGCGAAGCCGATCGCCTCTGTGTTGTTGACGGTGACGCGCGAGGTGTCGTTGAGGCGGACGCTCTCAAAGATGCCGGATTCCTCAAGGGCGATCACGTAGGCTTGCGCACCCTGCATGTTCTGTGCGAGGCCTGCGACGTCGATTTGGAACGCCGAAGGGCTGAGTGTGCGACCGACCGGCTCGAGAGAGATTCGACGGAGCACGACGCCTTCGTCTCGCGATTCCGCGAGCAGCGCGAGGAGCAGGCTCCAATCCGGGCGCAGCTTGACTTCGGCGGCGATGTCGGCTCGGCGCGCCAAGTTGCTGGTCTCGGCTCGGAGCCGCGCAATCTCGTCGGTCTGCGCCTGTGCCTGCAGCATGACCGTTTCCAGGCGAGTGCCGTCGCCGAGCACGAGGGACGACGACGAAATGCGCAGTGCGAGCCCGGCCGTGAGCGCGAGAACGCTCATGACGCCCGTCACGACAACCCAGCGGGCGAGGCGTCGGGTGCGGAGGCGACGCTCGACGAGCGGTGCGGGGAGCAGGTTGAGGGCGCTCATGCGGCGGCCTCCATAGGGTCGGCAAGCGCGCCGGCGCCTGCGGCGACGGCGGACTCAAGCCCGCCTCGGAGCAGGGCGCGGCGGGCCCGCGGGCTACAGGTGAGGTGGGTGGTGAGGTCGCAGACTTCGGTCTGGACGGCCGTGCGCGCTGCGATGAACTCCGCGAGCCCTGGGATGCGCGCGAACGGGCCGGTGACGACGGCCGATCCGGGTGTGAGCCCGTGCCACCGGTGTTCGGCGAAGTCGAACGCGGCAGCGACTTCGCTCGCGAGTGTCTCGGCGATGGAGTGAGACGCCCGCGCCACGGCGGGCTGGCGATCGGCATCGACGCGAGTGAGCAGGCGCCGCGCCACAGCTGGCGTGACGCCGATGTGGTCCATGAGCGCGTGCATGGGCTCTGCGCCGCCGACGCCATCGAGCATCCGCTCGTAGAGGAAGCCCCTGCCCGAGGTGAGGGTGATGTGCGTCGAGAGGTGTCCGACATTGACGACGGCGCGGATGGCGGGGCCCGTTGGTTCAGTGAGCAGCGAGGCGGCGGCCAACTCGCCGGGCACCAACGAGGCGAGGAACAGCCCGGCCTGCTCGAACCGGTGGGCCAGGCGCTGGCCGGTTTCGTGCGAGCACCCGCACGCGAGCAGGTTGGATGGGGCGTCGCGATTGGGCGTCTCGGGCAACTCCCAGAGGGCGAGTTCGAACGTCGCGGGTTCGACGTGGAACATGCGCGCGAGCTGCGCGCGCGCGATCTGCTCGCGAGGGGCTTCGGAGCGGCGTGGGGGGGCCTCAACCACGCCGGGCATGAGCAGCGCGCGCGGTACGGCGAGGTGTATCGGCCTGTCGTGGAGTCCGCGGCGCGCGAGCACGCAAGCGAGGCGGTGGACCTCTTCCTCAGAGGGCTCCGGCTTGTCTTCGGCGCGGTCGAGCACCCAGGCGTCGGCGATGCGCGCGCTCGGGTGTGTGCCCTGGATCAGCACGGCGCCGAACTGTCCGCCCGCCACGCCGATGCCGATTGTCGAATGGGTGCGTGGGAGGATCATGCGGGGGGCCCCACGGCTGAGGTAACGTCGAACAGCGGCAGGAACATGCTCACCGCGAGAAAGCCGACAAGAACGCCGAGCGCGAGGAGGATGACGGGTTCGATGATGCCTGAGATGGACTTGATGAGGATCGAGTTGTCTTCGTCCATGTAGTCGGCCATTGAGAGGAGCACCTCGCCGACGCGTCCTGAGCGTTCGCCGTTGCGGATTGCTTCGGAGAACGCGGCGGTCACGAGCGGAGACCGGGCGATGGCGGATGAGATCGACTCGCCCTCGGTGACGCCGGCCTGCATCATCGCCAGCAGGTCTCGGTAGTGCCGGTTGGTCATCGACCGCTCGGTGAGTTCGATGGCCTCAAGCATGGGCACTCGGCTTGTCATGAGGACACCCAACACCCGGGCAATACGGCCCATGGCGAGTGATCGCGTGACGGCGCCGACTTTGGGCGCACGGATCAGGGCGGTGTCGAGGAGGTCGCGCCCACGGGCGGAGCACGCTCCGAAGGCTGCGCCGGTAAGGACCGCGAGGAGCGCTGGTATGAGCGCCCACCAGTAGGCGCGGAGGAACTCGGAGACGGTCATCAGGACGGCGGTGGAGGGTGGGAGCGGCGCATCGAGCGACTCGAACATCTCTTTGAAGCGGGGGATCACGAAGAGGATCATGATCGTGAGTACGACCATCGCGATGGTGATGAGGAGGGTCGGGTAGACGAGGGCGCCGGTGATCTGCGCGCGGACACGTTCGAGATTCATCACCTCGTCGACGCGGGATTCAAGGAATTCCCAGGTCCGCTGATGGCCGTCGCTCTCGTCGCCC
>JAUIFD010000029.1 GCA_030429485.1 Phycisphaerae bacterium
CCACCCGTTCTCGCCGAGGTACCACCCCTGGTCCGAGGTGTAGATGACGATGGTGTTCTCCGCCAGGCCGAGTTGGTCGAGCGTATCGAGGAGGCGTCCGACGCCGTCGTCGACCGCTTGCACACACCGCAGGTAGTCTTTGGCGAAGCGCTGGTAGCGCCAGCGGGTGAGGTCGTCTCCGGTGAGCCCCTGGGCTTCGAACTCGGCGTTGCGCGGCCCGTAGAAGGCGTTCCATTCGGCGAGTTGCTCGTCGGTGAAGCCCCTCGGCTCGTCGAGCTTGACGTCGCTCGGGTACATGTGATGCGCGATCGTCATCTCCTGCATCTTGCTCGCGCTGCCTCGACCCGACCAATCGTCGAAGAGCGTGTCGGGCTCGGGGACGTCCTCGTCGGCCCAGAGCGGGAAGTGGCGCGGGTTGGGCTGCCAGTTGCGGTGCGGCGCCTTGTGGTGGCACATGAGCAGGAACGGCTTGCCGTCGTCGCGTCCGTGCTCGAGCCACTCGACGGCGAGATCGGTGATGATGTCGGTCGTGTACCCGGTGCGTTTGATGCGCTCGCCGTTGCGGATCATCTCGGGGTTGTAGTAGGGGCCCTGCCCGATGAGTCTGTCGGCGTAGTCGAAGCCGGTGGGTTCGGAGGCGAGGTGCCACTTACCGACGATGGCGGTGGAGTAGCCCTCAGCTTGGAGCAGTTTGGGCATCGTGCGCTGTGCGCCGTCGAACCTGTCGCCGTTCTGGCGGAAGCCGTTGGCGTGGGAGTGGAGGCCGGTGAGGATCGTGGCGCGGCTCGGGCCGCAGAGCGCGTTGCCGACGAAGTACCGATCCAGGCGCATGCCCTCCGCGGCGAGGCGATCGATGTTGGGTGTGGTGTTGCGGTCCGAGCCGTACGCGCTGATCGCCTGCCAGGCGTGATCATCGGCCATGATGAAGACGATGTTGGGGCGCGCGTCGTCTTGCGCGCAGGCGGCGGTCGTGAGTCCGAGAGCGAGCAGCACGCACGCGAGGGTCTGGATGTGGCGCATCGGGAGTCTCCTGGGCGGAGACTACTCGGAGCGGCGCCACGCGAACAACCGACGCGCCCGTTCGCGGGAAGGTGGGGTCGGCGGCTCGGGGGCGGGGCCGAAGCGCACGGGGCCGGGGCGCTCGTTCTTCCAGGCGGCGTCGCCGAGCACGGCGCCGGCGGCGGTGCGCCCCATCTCACGCGCGGTGTCTTCGGCGTCGGCCCTCGGGGTCGGTTTGGGTTCGTGCTGTGCGTTTGGATCGAAGCGGGACATGTGGAGCGTCTGCGTGGGGAATGCGAACTCGACCCCGAGTTGATCGGCGAGGCGGATGACGTCGAGCATGAAGCGGTGGCGCTCGCGTAGCTCGGTCGCCCAATCGGGCGTGCGATGGAACATGTACACGAGGACGTCGAGGGAGTGATCGCCGAACTGGTTGAGCCAGACGTGGTAGGAATCACGGTAGGTGTAGGGGTGCTGGCGGATGATCTCCCGGATGCCCTCGCAGAAGGCCTCGATCTTGTTGGGCGGTGTGGAGTAGGTGATGGCGAGGTGCGTCTTGTACCGGCGGATGACGCGCCGACCGTAGTTGTCAACGCGGGCGCGCACGAGTTCGGCGTTGGGGACAGTGACCTGCGAGTTGTAGAAGGTGCGGATGCGCGTGGAGCGGAGGCCCATGGACTCGACGGTGCCTTCGGAATCGCCGATGACCACCCAGTCGCCCACCTCGAACGGCCGATCGGCGATGACGGCGACGGAGCCGAAGAAGTTCTCGATCGTGTCCTTGGCGGCAAAGGCGAACGCCAAGCCGCCGATGCCGAGGCCCGTGAGCAGCGGCAGGACGTCGTAGTCGAACGTGCGCGCGATGTAGAGCGCGGCGGCGACCAGGATGAAGACCTTGACGACGCGCCGGATGAGCGGGATGAGCAGGTCATCGAGCTTGCCGCGGGTGGTGGCGGCGCGGCGCTGGAAGTAGTCGGTCGCGAGGTCGGTGACACGGAAGGCCGCCTGCACGGTGGCGAAGACGAAGTACACCCGCACCGCGAGAAGCGGGATGAAGACCATCGCGGGCGGCAGACCCAAGAGCTCGACGGAGAAGTAGAAGATCGCGGCCGCCGCGAGCATGCCGAAGGGGCGGACCGCCCGCTTGACGATCTGTGGGTCGGAGACGCCGCGGGCGGTGAATCGCGTCCATGCGATGCGCAGCACGCCGCGCACGAGCATGTCGGCGGCGAAGCCCACCAAGAGGATCGCGAAGAGCCCAACCCACTGCCAGTACTCGATGCCGAGGATCTCGCCTCGGGTCAGCTCGCGCGGCATGCGCTCCCGGATCCACTGCGAGTTCGTGAGCGCTCCGACTTCGCGCCCGGCGCGTCGCGGCAGGTCTTCGACCGCCTGGAAGAAGGAGTGCGCGTTCTCGATCGTCTCGCGGGTAAACCGCCACTCGCCTCGCTCGTCCCGCGCGAGTTCGATGACGTGCGCGTCGTCGGCTTGGCGCTGCACCGCGGAGTACCCGGGCAGCCACGCGTAGGACTGGCTTGGGAACAGCGTGAAACGCCCTTCTTCCGTCGCCCTGATCTGCGCGGCTGGGCCGAGCACGGTCGGCACCTCGCCGAGACGGTTGAGGACCTCGTAGATGTTGGTCGCGGCGTTGATGCCGGCGATGGCCGTGGCGATCGCGTCGGGGTCGAGTGTCTTGAGGATGTCCTTGCGGTAGGCGTTCCGCTGGGAGGTGGAGAGCTGCCCGTCGCCACCGGCGAGGGCGAACATCGCGTCGAGGAACGTCGTGAGGGTGTGCTCTGGATTGTCGAGGTCGGGGTCGGCGGGGGGCGGGGCTTGAGTCTCGCCCGCCTCGGTCGCCTCTTGCGTGGGGGGCGGGGCGTCCTGCGCGAGCGCCCCTGGGCTCGCGAGAGCGAGCACGCAGGCGGCTATCCATCCCATCCACAAGCCGAATCGTCGCATGGGCCGATGCTAGTGGAAGTGATCCGGGCTGACCTGCGCGTCGTATAGTACTGGCGAGGGGCCGCCCGCACGCGCCCCGAACGGCCGCCCCAGGGGATGGCGAGCCGCGACCCAAGGAGATTCAGGATGCCGACCCGAACCGCCGCTCGCGGCGCACTCGCCCCGACCCTCGCTGAGACGCTTGAGCCCCGGGTGATGTTCGACGTGACGCCCTCGTCGCCGGACTATCCGGTGGTCGAACTGCAGACGAACTTCGGGTCGATCTTCATGGAGATGTACACCGACACAGCGCCTGCGACGGTGGCAAACTTCCTGGGGTACGTCAACCGAGGAGACTACGACGGGTCGTTCTTTCACCGCATGGTTGTGGACCAGGTGCCGGGGCTGTCGGCCAATGACTTTGTGCTGCAGGGCGGCGGGTTCGCGTACGACGATGACGGCGACTACTTCTTCACGCCGAGCAGCGTGCTCCCCAACGGCATCCGCGGGTACCGAGAAGTGCCGGACCAGGCGCCGGTGGTCAACGAGTTTGAGCGATCGAACCTGCAATGGACGGTGGCGATGGCGAAGCTGGGCGGCGACCCGGACTCCGCGACAAACCAGTTCTTCTTCAATCTCAACGACAACTCCGCCAACCTCGACAATCAGAACGGCGGGTTTACCGTCTTCGCGAGCGTGATCGAAGGGCGCGACGTGGTCGCGGCGATCGTCTCTCAGCCGGTGCAGAACCTCGGGAGCGATCTCTTCGGGCAGGTGCCGGTGACCGACCACCTCTTGCCGACCGCGACGGACCTCGTCGCGGAGGACTTTGTGAGCATCACTGATGCGCGCGTGCTCTACATGCCCGACACCGGGCTCACGCCGACGCAGTCGGTGCCTGTTGGTGCCGCAACGGACAGTTCGAGCCGTGCGACGTTTGCGGCGCCGAACGTCGACGGTGGCGTGCTGAACTACGAGCAGACCCTCGATGGCACGTGGAACGTGTCGGAACTTGGGCTCAAGACCGACCTGTATCTCACGGCGACACAGTCGGTCTCCTTCAACAACAACGGGCAGTCACAGGTACTCGCGGCTGGATCGGACGCGGTGTGGCTCTTCACGCAGGATGAGTCCGGCGCCTGGTCGAGGCGCAACCTCACGACCGAAGTCACCGGGGCGGAACTGCTCGCCGGCTCGCTCACGGCGTTCATCTCGACCGATGGTCTCGCGTACGTTGCCGGCGTCGCGGCGGACGGTGATGTCATGCTGTACGCCCAGACACTGCAGAGCGGCGACAACGGTGTGGTGTGGCGTGCCGAGAATCTGTCGGACACGCTCCGCGGTCGCGGGCTTACGCCGCCTGTCTACGCGGGTGAGCTGACCAGCTACGTCACCTCCTGGAACGGGCTCAACATCGGAGGGCTCGACGCCAACGGCGACATCCAGACGGTCTGGTGGGCGCCTGGCTTGCCGGCCTGGACGACCAACAACCTCTCGGACCTCACCGGTGCGCCGGCGCTCGCCGGAGGGCTCAAGCCCTACCTCACGAGTTGGGGCGGGATCAACCTCGCAGGAGCCGACGCAACCGGCGACTTGACGACGACCTGGTGGGTGCCGGGCGGCGCGTGGCAGACGTTCAACTTCACCGAGTCGCTCGATGGCCCGCAGTTGGACCCCGCATCGACGACGACGTATGTCACGTCGTGGGATGGCCTGAACATCGTCGGGCTTGATGCCGACGGCAACCTCACCGTGTATTGGTGGGCGCCGGGGCTCGAGAGTTGGCGGATCACGGACCTCAGCTCGATCGTCGAGGGTGACACGCCTCCCGCCGGTCCGGTCACGGGGGTCACCTCGTCGCTCGGCCGAACCTCCGTGGCGGGCGTGACCGCTGACGGCGACCTCGTGCGATACACCTGGGCGCCAGGCGGGCAATGGACGTTCGAGAACATCACCGACACCGCCTCTTTCGTCTGACCGGGACGACGAATTGTCCGATAACTTCTTGTCCTCCCAGGGGTCGCGTTGGGGCTGTGTTTCCCCAGTGTGATATCTCCGGACGGTTCCATAATTCCGTCTTGAGTTGCCGTCGCAACATCGGCAACCTAGGAGAAACCACCGCGCCGTGTGGCGTCGTGGGGGAGTTGGAGAAGGAGATTGGAAGATGAAGAGTGTTGCTTTGGTCGCCCTCGCGGCGACCGCGGGTGTTGCGTGCGCTGACATCTTGTACGACACGGGCGCTCATGACACGGTGTTGTTCAACGCTGCCGAGACCAACCTGGGTTGGACTTCCGGTGACGGCGGCGCCGGGCTGGAGCAGCGTTGGACCGCTCAGCCGTTCGCGATCAACGAGCGTTCGCAGGTCACGTCGATCTTCGCGAGCTACTTCGTCCCGGGCGCGAACCCGACGGACATCGCGTGGACCGTGTGGAATCGGTCGGGGGCGGCGGCGCCCGTCGACGGCGATCAGGTCGCGTCGGGGTCGGCGCCGTTCGTGGACGTCACGGCCTCGCTGGCGACGAACTTCGTGCTCGAGCCCGGCGACTACTACCTGACGGTCTACGGCGTGGGCGCGACGATCGGGTGGTTCACCAACGCGCCCAACCCGATCAACTTCCAGGACGCGAACGGCGCCTCGTGGATGTGGCGGTCGGCGCAGTTTCCCTCGCCGGGATTTGCGCAGTACCAGCTCGACCCGAGCGTGCTCGACGTGGTCGATCCGATCAACGACAGTCGCGACTACCTGTACAGCGCGGAGTTCCGGCTCGAGGGCGTCGTGCCGACGCCCGGCGCTGCGGCGTTGCTCGGTCTCGCCGGCCTCGGTGCGGCTCGCCGTCGTCGCTGATCTGCTGCATCCTCTCTGCAATGGAGCGGGCCGCCTGGGGCGGCCCGTTTCACACTTTCGCGAGGCGATCGCCGAACTTGGTGAGCACGCGCTCCGCCTGGGCGACGTCTTCCACCGAGTCGAGGTACTCCACGAGCGGCTCGGCGAGGGTCCGAAGTCCGCGGCGTGCGGCCTTCGCCACCGCGTACTCAAGGCTCAGCCGCACCCGATCATGCACGCGCGGCGTGATGTTGACCCGCCACTCCCGCATCTGCGCGATCGAATATGCCCACGCGCAATACTCCTCGAAGCACCGAGGTTTGAAGCGACCGAGCCCGATGGCGTGGTGTCCGATCTCATGCAGGAAGATCGCGGCAGAAACAGGCCCGCGCGGGCGAGGGCTCTCGATCAGGTTGGAGATCGACCCGTCGGCGTAGTAGACCTGCCACGCGCACCCGGACATGGACGACCGCCACTTGCGGACGCGGACCGTGTAGCGGCGGAGCATCTCACGCGTCATGCGCTCGTAGCGATCGGCAGCCTCGCCCGTGCGGTGGAGTCGGCGTACCGCCGTGGGGACGCCCTGGGCCGGTGGCGAAGACCGCGCGCGCTGCGGGCGTTTGGTTGTCTCCGGCGTGGTCACCAAGTCCCAGAGGGTGAGCATGACCTACTCCGGCTCGCGCCCGGCGAGTCGTTCGCCGGATCGGGGTTTGGCGCCGTTGGCGAAGGCCGACCAGTCCATCATGCGCTTTCCCGCCGGTTGCAGTTCGAGCACGCGCAACGCCGCTGGGCCGCGGCACGCGACCAGTCCCAGTTTTGCGTCGAGAATCGTGCCGGCTTCTGCGTGTTCGGAGTGCTCGAGAGCTTGCACTCGTCCGAGCTTGACGGGTTCGCCTCGGAAGGCCACCAGGACGCCCGGCCAGGGGCTCAATCCATGCACGCGCCGGCGGCATGCTTCGGCGGTCTCCGTGAAGTCGATCCAAGCGTCCGCTTTCGAGAGCTTCGGGGCCTTGGTGACGAGGGCCGCGTCTTGTTCGCGAGGCTTGAGCCGGTGTTGGGCGTGTTCGTCGAGCACGCGGAGCACGAGTTCCGGACCGTCGGCCGACAGCAGGTCGTGCAGTTCTCCCGCGGTCAGATGAGGTTCGATCGCGCGTTCGCTCTGCCCGAGGATGAGCCCCGCGTCCATGCGATCGGCGAGGGTGATGACGGAGTTACCCGTGTGCGCATCGCCCGCGAGGATCGCGTGGTTGATCGGGGCTGCGCCGCGCCAGCGTGGGAGGAGCGAGGCGTGCAGGTTGAGCGCGAAGCGGTCCGCGAGCAACTCGCGCCCGAGCTTCTGCCCGAAGGCGATGACGACCCACGCGTCTGCGTCGAATGCGCGCACTCGCTCGACGACACTCCCCTCATTCACGTCCTCCGGCTTGAGCACGTCCGGCGATGGCCGATCACCAGAGGCGAGCGGCTGGCGGTCCACTTCCTCCGCGATCGGCGTCGGTGTGAGCTTCTTGCCGCGCCCGGCGGCGCGATCGGGCTGCGTGACGACCGCCAGGACCTCGTGGTGTTTGCGCACCGCGCGGAGCGTGGGTACGCCGAAGGCCCCGGAGCCGAAGTAGACCACTCGCATCGCACGAGACTACGCGGGGATTGGTGTTCTTGTCCTGCGGCCCCCCGCCTTGCAGAACCGAACCGGGAGTAGCAACCGGTTCTCTGGCTCGGGTGTCGCGCGACTCCGGTGTCGAGGGCCGTGAACTCCTACACTTCCGTCTGCAAAGGAGTTTCACCATGACCACCGCCCCTGCGAAGGCCGGGCTCGAGGGCATCACCGCTGGCGACACCGCGATCTGTTCGGTCGAGCAGGGCGCGCTGATCTACCGCGGGTACGAGATTCACGACCTGGCGGAGCACGCGACGTTCGAGGAGGTGGCGTTTCTTCTGCTCGAGGGGCACAAGCCGTCCGCGGGCGAGCTCAACCGCTTCAAGGGCGAACTGGCGGCCGAGCGGTTCTTGCCGGCGCCGGTGATCGACTATCTCTACGAGTCGGGGCGCATGATTGCGGCGGGCTCGGCTGTCCCGATGGATGTGCTGCGCACCGCCGTCTCGCTGCTCGGGAATGTGGACCCCGACTCGCAGGACAACTCGCCGGAGGCCGGTCTGCGCAAGGCCAAGAAGCTGACGGCGAAGATCCCGACCGTCATCGGGCACATGCAGAACGTGATCGACGGGCGCGAGATCATCGGGCGGGAGGACGGCGGCATGCCCTCGCTCTCGCACTCGGCGAACCTGCTCTACATGATGACCGGCGAGGAGCCAAGCGACCAGGCCGCGCACACGATGGACGTCTCGCTCATCCTCTACGCCGAGCATGACTACAACGCGAGCACGTTCACGTCTCGGGTGATCTCGGCGACGCTCTCCGACATGCACGGCGCCGTGACGGGCGCGATCGCGGCGCTCAAGGGGCCGCTGCACGGCGGGGCGAACGAGGCCGCGATGGAGATGCTCCGCGAGATTCGCGAGGACATCGGTCCGAAGAACGAACCCGCGAAGATCGAGGCGTGGATGCAGCAGGCGTTCGCCGACAAGCGCAAGCTCATGGGATTCGGGCACCGTGTGTACAAGAACGGCGACCACCGGGCGCCGATCCTCCATGCGCTCGGGCGCAAGATCGCGGAAGAGAAGGGGGGCGACCTGCCCGCGCTCTTCGAACTCGGCGAGCAGGTCGAGAAGATCATGCTCGAGCAGAAGAACATCCATCCGAATGTGGACTTCCCTTGCGGCATGACGTATTTCGCGATGGGGATCCCGGTGCCGCAGTACACACCGATCTTTGTGGCGAGCCGCATCACGGGCTGGTGCGCGCACATCATGGAGCAGCACGCGAACAACCGGCTGATCCGACCGGTGTCACGGTACGTGGGGCCCGAGCTCGCGAAGTGGAACGGGTAGCTAGGGCGCGACACGGCCGCTAAAGCGCGCACGATCGGGACCTGAGCTGTGTCATCGAAGCGCAGGCACGATCCCCCGTGGGCGGAAACTCAGCGTTCGGGATCGCGGCGTGGTAACCTCGCGGCGGCCGCTGCCTCGTACTCCGCAAGGCGCTCGCGCATGCCGGACTCCGGCTCGCCCGGCGGGAGCAGTTCGATCGCACGGTGCTGGGTCTGTGCGGCGGCCGCGTCATCACCCGCGTGGTGTTGCGCCAGTGCGAGCGTATCGAGGTAGTAGGCGAGATCGTCCCCACCCGCTGCCTCCTCCTTCTCGCACGCGCGCTGCGCGTACCCGACCGCCCGGGATGGGTTGCGCAGTTCCTCCATCGCGTGAGTCAGTAGCGTCCAGGCGGCGGCATTGAGCGTGGCGGGGCTGGCGCTCGGGGCATCGGCGCGCGCGGTCTCGAGCTCGATCAACTCGCCCCAGAGGGAGGCGGCGTCATCTCTTCGGTCGAGCGAGAGGTACGCGTATGCGAGCCCATCCGCGTTGGCCCGCGTCCATGGATGACGCATGGTCAGCACACGGCGTTCGTCGTCGAGATTCGGTTCAAGCGTGCGCAGCGCGTCCTCTATTCGTCTCATCGAGAGGTAGAGCAGGCCGAGATTGGTGATGGTGCCGAGCGTGCCGGGGTGCAGGTCGCCCAGCACGCTTCGCTCGATCTCCAGCGTCCGCAGCATCAACGGTTCGGCCTCGTCGTACCGAGCCTGCTCCACGAGCAGAGCAGCGAGGTTGCTCGCCGAAGAGAGCGCGTGTGGGTGCTCCGCGCCCAGCAACGCTGTCTGGACGTCGAGCGCACGACGCGTCATGGGCTCGGCCTCCGCGATGCGCCCCGATTCGGCGTAGAAGGCGGCGAGCGTCGTCAATACGCTCGCGGTGAAGAGGTCCTCCTCTCCATTGACACGCGTCGCGGTCTCCAGCACTTCGCGGTAGAGGTCCTCGGCCTCATCCATGCGTCCCAGGCTCGAATACGTGCCCGCCAGGTTCAGCTTCATCGCGAGCGTGTTGTGGTGTTCCTCCCCCAACGCCCGCTCACACAGCGCCGCAGCCGCCGCGAGGTGCTCCTCCGCCTGCCCGTGCAGGTTGAGCGCTTCGTAGGCGCTGCCCACGACCGCGTGGAGTTCGGCCGCGATCTGCTCGTCCGCGATCTCTCCGCCGGCCAGGCGAGCCGCCGTTTCGTCGAGAATCCCCTTAAGCAGCGTGATGTCCGCGCCCCGCGCATTTTCGGGTCGGACTCCGGTGAGCATCTGCTTGACGATCTGCTTGATCTCGGTCGCGCGTCCGAGTTCGCGCTCCGCGCGCCGGGCCTGTTCGATCGCCGCGTTCTTCGCGTCTGTCTCCGCTGCCGCCGCGAGCGTCGCGTCAGTTGCTGCCTTGTCGGCGCGTGCCTTCTCGCGCATCGCCCATGCCATGCCCGCGCTCGTCCCCGCGAGTCCGAGCAACACCACCGCCGCGAGCGCCGCCGCGCCGGCCACCGGGCCCTTGTTTCGCTTGATGTACTTGCTGAGCCTGTACGTGGCCGAGGGCGGGCCAGCAAGCACCGGCTCATCGTCGAGGTGGCGTCTGATGTCCGCCGCGAGCCCGCTGGCGGTGTCGTATCTTCGCGTGCGGTCCTTCTCAAGGCACTTCATGGCGATCCAGTCGAGATCGCCGCGGAGCATCGTGCTGAGTTGGCGGGCGTCGGTGCGCCGGCGCTGGGCGGTCGCGGTCGCCGTATCACCGAGCGAGTTCAACCGCGTGCTCGGTTTGTGCGGCTCGGTCTCCCGGATCATCCGCATCAGCTCGGTGAACCCAGCCTGCATCACCGACGACGCGGCGAACGGCGTCGTCCCCGTCAGCAGTTCGTACAGCAGCACGCCCAATGAGTAGATGTCGCTCCGCGTGTCGATGTCGAGCCCCGACATCTCCGCCTGCTCCGGGCTCATGTACGTCGGCGTACCGACGAGCTGGCGATGCTGGGTGAGGGCGGTGCCCTGCGCGTCGGTGTCGGTCGCCTTCGCAATCCCGAAGTCGATCACAATCGGCGCCGCGACGCCATCGCGCACCGTCACCAGCACGTTCGACGGCTTGATGTCACGGTGGATGATCCCCTTCTGGTGCGCGTGCTGGATGGCGTGGCATACCTGCCCGAAGAGCTCAAGACGTGCCCGGGTATCGAGCCGCTCCCGGTCGCAATACTCCAGGATCGGCACGCCCTCGATGTACTCCATCACGAAGTACGGGCGCCCCGTGTCGGTCGCGCCGGCGTCGAACACCCGGGCGATGTTGGGGTGGTCCATCCGCGCAAGAGCCTGGCGCTCGCCCTCGAAGCGGGCGATGACCTGGCGCGTGTCCATCCCGAGCTTGATGATCTTGAGCGCGACGCGGCGTTGGATGGGCTCGCGCTGCTCGGCGAGCCACACCGACCCGAAGCCCCCCTCGCCGATCTGCTCGATCAACTCGTACCGCCCGAGCACCTGCCCGCCTTGCTCAGCCGGGTGCGCCGCGCCCTCCGCCTCGCCCGAGCCGCACGTCGAGTCGTCGTCGTCGAGCAGGCGCCGCACCCCGGCGACGACCTTCGGATCGTGCCCCTCCTCCGCGAACATCCGCTCACGCTCAGCTGTCGTGCGCCAAAGGGCACGGGCCGCCAACAACCTCACCTGCTCCCAATGGTCCATATGCGCTTCCCAGGCTTGCCCGCCCAAAGCCTGACCGAACACCCATGCATAGTCAAGGCTCGCGACACGGGCCCGCGATTGTCGGCGGGTCCCCCTGGTGTTTCGTCCCCTCCCCGCGCCCGCCCTCAATGGAAGTCCCGTGACTGGCTCCCCAGCCCGTCGCACCACCCGTCCAGACCCTCGAACGACTCCGCGTGCACGTGCACCACGATCCCCTCGCGCTCCACGCGACCCCGCGCGAGCAGCACCGAGCTGAGCTTCACCACACGCCGAAACCGCTCGTACACCTTCGGCCAGATAATCAGGTTCGCGATCCCCGTCTCGTCCTCGAGCGTGACAAACACCACACCCGAGGCGGTCGCCGGCTTCTGGCGGCAGAGCACCACGCCCGCGACGGCCACGCGCCTGCCGTTGGGCGATTCCCGCTCCGGGCGCAGCGACGCCGCCTCGACCGCGCCCGCCTTCTTGAGCCGGTCGCGGATGAACGAGACGGGGTGGGCGCGCAGCGAGAGCCCGGTCGATTCATAATCGCGCAGGATCACGCGCTCGGGCGCCATCGCTGGGAGCGATTCCATCCCCTCGCGCTCGAGCGATGCGTCGGGCTCGTCGAACAGCGGGAGGCGCTCGTCGCGCAGCGTGCGGATCGCCCACGACGCCGACCGCCGATCGAGCCCCATCGACCCGAACGCGTCGGCCTTCGCCAGACACCGCAGCCCGCGCACCGATACCCCGCTCGCACGGCGCAGCGCCTCGACCGAGTCGAACGGGCCGTGCGCGCGCACCGCCTCCTCCACCCGGCGCGCATCATCCTCCCGCAACCCCTTCACCAACCGCATCCCAAGCCGCAACGCCGGGCCCGCTGCTCCCCACTCTGTCTCTCCGTCTCTCTGTCTCTCTGTCTCCCCTCCGTGCCTCCGTGCCTCCGTGCCTTCATGCCCTTTCCCCGCGTCGCTCCGTCCCTGCGTCGCTCCGTCGCTCTCCAGCGAACACTCCCACCCGCTCCGGTTCACATCTACCCCGCGCACGTCCACGCCGTGCTCGCGCGCATCGCGGACGATCTGCGCCGGGGCGTAAAAGCCCATCGGCTGCGAGTTGATGAGCGCGCCCGCGAACGCTGCGGGGTGATACCGCTTGAGCCACGCCGAGACGTACACGAGCAGCGCGAAGCTGGCGGCGTGCGATTCGGGGAACCCGTACTCGCTGAAGCCCTTGATCTGCTCGAAGCACCGCTCGGCGAAGTCGCGCGTGTACCCGCGTTCGAGCATGCCGGCGATGATCCGTTGCCCAAACTCGGTCAGTGCACTGCCCTTGCGCCGCCACGCCGCCATCGCCCTTCGGAGCTTGTCTGATTCATCGGGGGTAAAGCCAGCCGCCACGATCGCCAGGCGCATCGCCTGCTCCTGAAAGAGCGGCACGCCGAGCGTGCGCCCGAGCACGTCCTCAATCTCGGGCGTGGGGTAGTGGGGCAGTTCCTCGCCGTTGCGCCGCTTGAGGTAGGGGTGCACCATCTTGCCCTGGATCGGCCCCGGGCGCACGATCGCGACCTCGATCACCAGGTCGTAGAACACGCGAGGCCTGAGGCGCGGCAGCATCGACATCTGCGCCCGACTCTCGATCTGAAACACGCCGACCGTGTCGGCCTGACAAATCATGTCGTAAACAGCGGGATCGTTCAGGGTGCCGGCGAGCGTGCGGTAGGTGTGGAGGACGCGTTCGTAGGCACGAAGGCACGGAGGCACGGAGGCACGAAGGGAAGACAAGGGGGCCACCCGAGGCTTCGGATCAGTCCTTGAAGCACGCGATCCGCCTCTTGCAGAAGATCGCTCAGTGCCTCTGAGGGCCTGAGCATGTCGAGCGAAATCGCCAGCTCGATCTGTGTGGCGAGTTCCGCGAGCGATCCCCTTGCCAGGCGCAAGAACCGCAGATAGTCCGCCTTGCTCTGCCTGGCGTATCCCTCCGCGATGTTCGATGGCACGGATACCGCCGCCCGCCGCATCTGCATGGTGAGCCCAAACCGTTCGTCGCTCGGCATCGTCCCGGTTTCCCGGTAGAGCATGCGAGCAAGCTCCATGGCTTTCTGCCACGTGATCAGGTCGCGAAACGTCTTGATTGGACCCATTGCATTCTTCCTTTGAGTTGCCCGATCCAGTGTCTATCCCTTCGTGCCTCCGTGCCTCCGTGCCTTCGTGCCTCTCGCCCAACACCATCACCAATGCCCGATGCACACACGTCAACATCCCCAACCCCAGCACGTCCACCTTCAACATGCCCATCGCGTCGATGTCGTCCTTGTCCCACTCAATCACAGTCCGGTCGTCCATCGCGGCGTTCTCGATGGGGACGAGTTCGTCGAGCGGGCCGCGCGTGATGACGAATCCGCCGACGTGCTGCGAGAGATGGCGGGGGAAGCCCACGAGCTGGTTGGTGAGCGTGATGACCTGACGCACCGTCGGGTCGTCGGGGTCGAGACCGGTCTCGCGCACGCGCTCCGCATCGATGCCGGGCGCCCAGGGGCCGAGGTTCTTCGCGAGCGCGTCGGCGCGGTCGAGCGAGAGCCCCATCGCTTTCGATACCTCGCGCACCGCGCTGCGCCCGCGGTAGGTGATGACCTCGGCGGTCAGCGCCGCGCGCTCGCGCCCGTACTTCGCGTAGATGTGCTGGATCACCTCCTCGCGTCGCTCGTGCTCGAAGTCGATATCGATGTCGGGCGGCTCGCCCCGCTCGCGCGAGATAAACCGCTCAAAGAGCAGCTGAAACTCCGCCGGGTCGACCTCCGTAAGCCCGAGGCAGAAGCAGACCGCGGAGTTGGCAGCACCGCCCCGCCCCTGGCAGAGGATGCCGTGCGTGCGCGCAAACACGACGATCCCGTAGCACGTCAGGAAGTACGCCTCGTAGCGCAGCTCGGTGATGAGCGCAAGCTCGTACTCGAGCAGCTTCACGACGCGTTCGGGCACGTCGCCGCCGTACCGCTGCGCCGCGCCGTCGAACGCGAGTCGCCGCAGGAACGCCGCCTCGGACACGCCCTCGGGGCAGTCGGCGGCCGGGTACTGATAGCGAAGCTCGTCGAGCGAGAACGCGGCGGCGCGCAGCGCGACGGCGGCGCTGCGCGCGCACGCGCCCGGCGCGTCGGCGAACAGACGCGCCATTTCGTCCGCCGGCTTGAGGTGACGCTCGGCGTTCGCGCCCAGGCGGTACCCCGCCTGCTCGATCGTCACCCCGTGCCGAATGCACGTCACCACGTCGTGCAGCGGTCGACGGTTGGGGATGTGGTAGTGCGCGTCGTTGATCGCCGCGAGAGGCACCCTGGTGTGCGCGCCCAGGGCTGCGAGCGTGCGCACACGCGCCTCGTCGTCGGGCGCGTAGCTCCGGCACGCGGCGAGCGACAGGCGATCGTCGTCGAACACCCGGCGCAGCCCTTCGAGCGTCTCGATACACCGCACATCGAGCGAGCGCGGCGGCAGCATCACCGCGAGCAGTCCTTCGGCGTGGTCGATCAGGTCGTGCAGCGAGAGGTCGCACTCGCCCTTGGGCGCACGCCGCTTGCCCAGCGTGAGCAACCGCGACAGGCGCGCATACGCCG
Organism: Phycisphaerae bacterium; assembly: GCA_030429485.1. Lineage (GTDB taxonomy): Bacteria > Planctomycetota > Phycisphaerae > Phycisphaerales > UBA1924 > JAUIFD01. The sequence goes on from JAUIFD010000029.1 coordinate 14,981, forward strand.
CACGAGATGTGGGATACACGAGCAGTTCGAGCGGAGCGGCAGAGACAGAGTGGGGATATTCACCGCCGTCGCGTCGTCTCTCCATCTCTCCGTCTCTTTGTCTCTTCGTCTCTCTGTCTCTGCTCCCCGCCAACACCAACCGGCATCCCACCGCCAGCGGCATCCCCGCGTCTTTGGCGGCGACGTGCGCGCGCACGATGCCCGCGAGCGTGTTGGTGTCCGCGATCGCACAGGCGACGTGCCCAAGCTCGGCGGCCCGACGCACGAACTCCTCCGGGTGGCTCGCCCCGGTCAGGAAGGTGAAGTTCGTGGTCACCGACAGCTCGGCGTAGGGCTCGGGGCTTGGGCTCGCCGGGGGTCGGACTCTCGCTGCCTGCGCGGGCGGCCCGCCTTGGGCCCGGTACGGGTGCTCGTGGGGCCTGGGGTTGGGGTGTTCGGGCACCAAGGTAGAGTAGGTGTATGTTTGGTATATGTCAAGGGCGTCGCCGGGCCCGCGCACGCCGTCTGAAAGCTGCGCACGCGAACCCCAACCTTGGTGAGGTAGCTTGGTGATCAGTCCGGGGGCGTGGGGCTCTCCGGAGGTGCATCGCATGATCCAGTGGACCCGGCGTTCGATCTCGCTCCTCGCTCTCGCGACCGTCTCGGGCCTCGCCCTCGCGCAGGACGGGGGCGACACACTCACGCTCGGCGAGCCCATCGCGCGCTCGATCGAGAAGGAAGGCGTGCACAACTACACGCTGACGCTGAGCGAGTCGGAGTTCGTGTACCTCGTCGCGGATCAGCACACGGTGGACGTTGTCGTCACGGTCTTCAACCCTGCCGGTGAGAAGATCGGGACCTATGACGGCCCGGCCCGCGGCGGGGAGAACGTGCAGTTCTTCTCCAAGGAAGCGGGCGACTACCGCGTCGAGATCAAGGCGTTCGAAGACCAGGCGGGCGACTACGAGGTCGAGGTGCGCCGGGCCGAGCCGAAGGCGACGACGCCTGAAGGGCTCGTCGAGCAGCTCATCGCGCCGTACGACGATCCCGAGGTGCCCGGCGGGGTGATCGCGATCGCCCGCGACGGCGAGGTGACCTACGCGCGAGCCTTTGGCTCAGCCAACCTGCGCTACGGCATCCCGTGGGCGATCGACACACGCACGAACATCGGCTCGACCTCCAAGCAGTTCACCGCGTTTGCGATCTGCCTGCTCGCGGAGCGAGGCGAACTCTCGCTCGACGACGACGTGCGCAAGCACATCCCCGAGCTGCCCGACCTCGGCGAGACGGTGACGCTCCGCCACCTGCTCACCCACACGAGCGGGTACCGCGAGTTTCTCAACACGCTCTACATGAGCGGGCGGAGGATCGATCGGGGTGACTCGATCGACCGGAAGGAGCTGATCGAGGTCGTGCAGCGCCAGCCGGCGCTCCAGAACTCGCCCGGCGCCGAGTGGAACTACAACAACACCGGGTTTGGGCTGCTCGCGGCTGTGGTGGAGCGCGTCACGGGTGAGGCGTTCCCCGATTGGATGGAGACCAACGTCTTCCACCCGGTCGGGATGTACGACACGTTCGTGCGTCACGATCAGTCCGAGATCATCCCGAACAGCTCGCAGGGATACTCGCCCGCAGAAGAGGGCGGCTTCACCGACTCGCGGGATCTGGGCGGCGCGATGGGCGCGGGCGGCATCTACTCCACCGTCGCCGACCTCGCGAAGTGGATGGACAACCTCGCGACGGGGGCGTACGGCGGGACGCACATCGTCGAGCAGATGAAGTCGCCCTACACGCTCACCAACGGGAAGTCGACCAACTACGGGTTTGGGCTGTTCATCGACAAGCAGGACGGGCTCGACCGCGTCCAGCACGGCGGCGCGGACACCGCCCACCGGTCCAACTTCCTCTACTACCCGGCGCTCGACGCGGGCGTGGTCACCCAGAGCAACCACGCGGCGTTCGACGGGAGCGTCGCGAACAGGATCGCCGGCGCGTTCTTCGAAAAGGAGATCGAGGCGCTCGGGATCAACAAGGCGCCGGAGGAGCAGGCGGAGGAGACGCCGGCTGGCGAGTTTGACCCGGCGAGCTTCGATCCCGAGTCGTTCGACGCGTTCGTCGGTCGATTCGAGATGGAGGAGGTGCCGGGCTTCGTGCTGGAGTTCACGCGCGAGGACGATCACTACTTCACGCAGGCGACCAATCAGCCCAAGCTTGAGATCTTCCCGATCGCGCCGAACCGGTTCGACCTGCGCGTGGTGGAGGCCAACGTCGAGTTTCACGTCGACGACGACGGCGGGGTCGAGACCATCACGCTCCACCAGAACGGCGCGCACCCGGCGAACCGCGTGGAAGACAAGTGGGAGCCCGATGACGAGGCCCTCGCGGTGTACGCGGGGCGGTACTTCTCGGAGGAGTTGGAGACGTTCTTTGAGCTCGTCGTGGAGGACAGCACGCTCGTTCTCAAGCACCGGCGCCTCGATCCGATCACGCTCAAGGCGAACAAGCGCGACCAGTTCGCGGGCTCGATGCCCATCGCGCTCGTGGACTTCGAGCGCGACGCGGAGGGCAATGTCACCGCGTTCCTGGCCTCGAACGGGCGCACGAAGGATGTGCGGTTTGAGAAGGCGAAGTAGGGCCTACTTCAAGCTCCCCAAAAACTCGCCCAGCTTGTCCATCCCCCCGTTGATCTGGTCTTCGGAGCAGGCGAAGGAGATGCGGATGCAGTTGCGCCCGCACCCGCCGAAGTCTTCGCCCGGGACGCAGGCGACGTGCTGCTCTTCGAGGAGGGCGTTGCAGAGTTCGAGGGGGGAGTTGATGGCGGCGCCCTTGGGCGAGGTGCGGCCGAAGTAGGACGAGACGTCGGGGAAGGCGTAGAACGCGCCGGTGGGCGTCGGGCAGGTGAGCCCGTCGATCTCCGCCAGGCGGCTCGCGATGAGCTTGGCCCGCCCGGCGAAGGCGACGCGCATGCGCTCCACGTCGTCGGCACACTCGGTCAGCGCGGTGCGGATCGCGGGATAGACGAAGCTCGTGATGTTGGTGGTCATCTGCCCCTGGAGCGACGCCATGCCCTTGATGAGGCGCTTGCCAAACTCACCCGGCATCGCGCAGTAGCCCACGCGCCACCCGGTCATGCTGAAGGCTTTGGACAGGCCGTTGACGGTGAGGACGCGGTCGGCGATCTCGGGGACCGAGCCGAGTGAGAAGTGGTCGATCCCGCCGTAGACGATCTTCTCGTAGATCTCGTCGGTGATGACGACGAGCGAGGGGGCGGTGGTGCGCGCCTTCTCGGCGATCACCGCCGCCAGGGCGCGCAGCTCGTCGGGCGTGTACATCGTGCCGCACGGGTTGGAAGGCGAGTTCATGAAGATCAGCCGCGTGTTCGGCGTGATCGCACGCTCGAGCTGCTCGGGCGACATGCGAAACCCCGACTCGGGCGTGGTCTCGACCTCGACGACCTCGCCGCCCGCGAGGCGGACGATGGGGTCGTACGACACCCACGCGGGGGTGGGGATGATCGCCTCGCGCGCGTCGTGCTCGGCGCCGTCCACGGGCGGATCGAGCAGCGCTTGTGCTGCGTTGTAGAGCACGTGCTTGCCGCCGACGGAGATGCCGACGTGGTCGGCGGTGATGCCGGCGATGCCGTTCTCGCTCGTCAGCTTGTCCGCGATGACGGTGCGGGTTTCGGGGTCGCCGAAGGTGGGCATGTACTTGGTCTGCCCGGCGCGGAGGGCAGCGATGGCGGCCTCCTTGATGCGGTCGGGCGTGTCGAAGTCGGGCTCGCCGAGCGTGAAGCCCAGCACCTTCACCCCCGCCTGCTTGAGCGCCCGGGCCTTGGCGCCGAACGCGATGGTGACCGACGGCTGAAGCGCGCTGACTCGACGGGAGAGGGCGAGGCTGGGGGCGGTGGCGGTGGGGCTCATGGAAAGAAGGGTATCGCGCGCGGCGGCCGCAGGGTGCAGAGCCGGCCCCATGCTTGTGCCTTGAGATGCTGGTTCGTCTACCTCGCGCCGACTCGCGTCGAGTGGCGTGCTTGCTCGACTGCTTCTTCGACGTGAGCCGCGGTGTAGGCGTTCGACTTCCAAAGGAAGCCATCCGGACCTTCGACGACGAGCAGCGGGATGCCGGTCTCGCCGAGTTCGTGGAGTTTGTCCCAGCCGGGGGCCTTGCGTGAGGTGAGATCGACCGTGAGCATCACGATGTCGTCGGACGCGAGGAGCGACTTGACCGGCTCGGGGTCGAGCACGCGCGCCTTGAGCCCCTTGCAGATCAGGCACCACTCCGCGGTGAAGTTCATCGCGACCACATACCCCTCGTCGAGCGCCTTCTGGCGGCGGGCCTCGGTGTAGGGCATCCACGTCGTCGTGATGATGCGCCCGTCGTCAACCGCGAGCGTTTCCTGTTCGAGGAGCCAGTGGGTCTTGGCCTTCGCGGTCGCGTCCGCGGCGTACCAGATCGCGACGCCGGCGATGACGAGCGAGACGATCGAGAAGACGATCTTCGGCGCCGGCGTCTTCGCGATCTGCAGCGTGCGGATGGTGAGCCAGAGCCCCGCGAGCGTGGCGAACGCGGCGACGGTCCACCAGTGCAGCAGTCGCGCGAGCCAGGGCTGCTCCGACACGAGCGCGATGAGCCCAGACCCGACGAAGAACGCCGCCGCGGCGAGCAGGAGAAGCCCCATGACCTGCTTGACGAGTGACGACGCGGGCCCGGACTTGGGCACGCGCGAAAGGAGCTTGGGGAACGCGCTGAGGATGAAGTAGGGCAGCGCCATGCCGAAGCCGATCCCGCCGAAGACCGCGAGGATCTCGCTCGTGGAGAGCATCGCGGAGGTCGCGAGCAGCGGGCCGACGACAAACCCGAAGCAGGGGAGCCCGAGCACCGCGGTCATCACGCCGAAGACGAACGATCCCCACGCTGTGTCGGCCTTGGGGTTGATGGCGTAGACCGAGCGCGGGAGTTGGATCTCGAAAAGCCCCATGATGCCCACGCCCATCGCCGCGATGAGCAGCCCGATGCCGAGCGTGACCCACCAGATGCCAAAGACCCGCGAGGGATCGGTGACCGATGTGAGGAACGCCACGGGCAGGCCGAGTACGACCCAGAAGGCGATGACGCCGAGCGCCATCCAGAGCCCGAGCACGAAGCTCTTCCCGGGTGTCTGCGCGAGCTTCGAGATCGTCATGATCTTGATCGGGATCACCGGCAGCACGCACGGCGTGAGGTTCAGAATGAGCCCGCCCAGCGCCGCGAGCAGCCCGATGACGAGCACGTTGCCTTGTGGCACGGGGATCCCGAAGAACGTGCGCGAGGGAGGTGTCGCGACCTCGCCAACCGGCGAGACGTCGCGGTGGTTGGCATCGCTCGGCGGTTCTGGGGCGACCGTCGCTCCTTCGGTGCTGTATCCGGAGAAGAGCGCCCGCTCGCCCTCGTTGGGCGTCGTCTCGCCCACTTCGGCGCTGATCTCGAACACCGTGCCGTCGTCTCCGGGAAAGACCGGCGCGTCGCATACGGAGTCGTTGCACGCCTGATAGCCGACCTCGACGGTGGCGCCGACCTCCTCCGCGTCGTCGGCGACCTTGAAGACGAGGTACGCCACCGCCTCGCCCTCGAAGACCTCGTACGGCTCGGGGTTGCCGCTACCGGAGAGGTCGATGTCGACGGTGTGCGGCTCGGGCCACTGGGTGCCCACCAGCTCAAGTCCCTTGAGGTCCTTCGCGTCGATGGTGGTGGGGATGGGGTCGAAGCCCCAGGACTCGGGCGCGTGCGGGTCGTTGGTGTGGGCGTGCCACCCCTCCGCATGGTCGAATACGACGGCGACGATCAGTTCGCCGCCCGGCTCGACGCTGGTGTGCGACGCGACCGCCCGGACCTCGACATGCGGCTCCCCCCCTGCGAACCCGAACTGTGCGCTCGCTGGCGAGACCGCCAGGAGCGCGAGCAGAAAGAGGAGGAAGCGCGGGAAAGTCCGTGTCATGCCAGTCTCCGGCGGGCGTCGGTCGATGCGGGTCGTACCCGCGGGGTCGTTCGGGTGTTCCGCGTCATTGTTGCGGCGCAATCCGTGCGGGCGGCGAGGATTGCGGCTCGCCCGCGGGCGGGGCGCGCCGATGAGACCTGGGTCCGCCCGCGGTGCGGGGTGCTATCCGGACGTTTGGAGGCCCTCGGTTGGGTGATCTGCTTGAGCAATCCGAAGTCGATTCGCTGCTCAGCTCGCTTGAGGCGGAGAGCGAAGGGAACGAGGACGACGCGTATCTGGTGTTCTCGCGGAACCGGTATGACGAGCCGCCGGAGGTGCGTTCGTACGACTTCAAGCGTCCGGAGCGGGTTTCCAAAGACCAGATGCGCGCGCTGCGCAATCTTCACGAGAGTTTCGCCCGCAACCTCGGGGCGTCACTCTCCGGTTTTTTGCGGGCGATCGTTGAGGTCAAGGTCGCGATGTGCGAGCAGATGACCTACTCGGAGTTCACCTCCGGGCTCCCGAACCCCACGTGCTTCAACCTCGTTGAGGCCGACGGGCTCGACGGGCAGATGTGCCTGGAAATCAGCCCGCTCATCATCTATCCGGTGATCGACCGCCTGCTCGGCGGCACGAGCCAGGACCTCTTCATCCCCCAGCGCCCGATGACGCAGATCGAGACGCGTCTGATCTCCAATGTGACCAACCGCGGGCTTGCGGCGCTCACCGAGGCGTGGAGCGTGATGGGGCAGTTCGCGTTCGAGATCACGCAGACGGAGTCGAATCCGCAACTCGTGCAGATCGTGCCGCCGAACGAGGTGGTGGTGGTGGTGGGCTTTGAGCTCCGCCTCGCGAATCGGGCCGGCACGATGAGCCTGTGCATCCCATACAACGTGATCGAGCCGGTGGTGGATCAGCTGAGCGCACAGAACTGGTTCACGCAGTCGAAGAAGGCCGACCACGAGGGCGTTTCGACCCGTCTCACCCGAGGGCTCGGCCAGGCCGCCCTGGATGTCTCGGTGGTGCTTGCGGAGACGACGATCACGCTCGCGGACCTGGTCCGGCTCCAGCCGGGCGACATCGTGGAGACCGAACGCTCTCGAAACGCCCCTGCGTCGGTCTGCGTGGCGGGCCGGCGGAAGTTCCTCGGGGAAGTGGGGCACCACCGAGGGAAACGGGCGATCCGGGTGTGTGGCGGCGCGGTCGCGCCCGAAGGGCGGGAAACCCGCCGGGCAGGCGGCTAACATTGCCTGTTCCGGGCCGGTGGTCGGTCCGGCGAAGTAGGCAGGTGCGGACCATGATTGCGGTTTCGGGCCATGTCAGCTGATCGGCGGACGCATTGGGGGACCGGCCCCTGCGCCCTCGGGTCGCGTCTTTCATCGCGGAGTGCGGTGATGGACTGACCGGACGCGATCAGTCTGACGCTCCGGGCGAATGCCCGAAGTGAGGCCCGGCCGCCGCGGTTTGTCCGCATGAGCGGCCGGGTGTTCGTTTTGGTCCCCGGGCGGTCAGGTCTTCCGGGCGTCATTGGCGCCGTTCAAAAGTGCAGCACAACTCAACATCCCGACATCCAGGAGCAGCGAAACCATGAACGGCCCGGAGATGATCCGCATCCTTGATTCCATCGCTCGCGATCGCAACATCGAGCGTTCGCTCCTGATCTCCGACCTGGAGCAGGCGATGGTGTCGGCTGCGCGCCGCCACTTCAACACCCTCGACGTCGAGGAGTTCCAGTGCTCGGTTGATCCGATCTCCGGGACGATCGACTTGACTCGCCATGGCGAGCCGCTCGACATGGACCCGGCGGCCTTCGGACGCATCGCGGCCCAGACGTTCAAGCAGGTCATGATCCAGCGTTTCCGCGAGGACGAACGCAACAGCATCCTCGACGAGTTCTCGAAGCGTGTCGGCGAGATCGTCACCGGGACCGCGCAGCGGTACGAGGGCGGTGCGCTGGTGGTGACGATCGACCGGGCGGAGGGCTTCATGCCGCGCTCCGAGCAGATTCCCGGCGAGCAGTTTGGCGCGGGCGACCGCGTGCGGTGCCTGCTCCTGGACTGCCGGGAGGCGGGGAGCCAGGTGAAGATCGTGCTCTCGCGCTCGCACCCGGACTTCATCAAGCGCCTGTTCGAGGTCGAGGTGCCGGAGGTCGCGGAACGGATCATCGATATCAAGGCGATGGCGCGCGAAGCGGGGTACCGCACGAAGGTCGCGGTGGCGTCGATCGATTCGAAGGTGGATGCGGTTGGTGCGTGTGTGGGCGTGCGCGGCTCGCGCATCAAGAACATCGTGGACGAGCTCAACGGCGAGAAGATCGACATCGTCCGTTGGAACGAGTCGAGCCAGATCCTCATTCAGAACGCGCTCAAGCCGGCCGAGGTGCAGGAAATCTCCCTCTGCTTCGAGCTCGGGCGTGCGACCGTGATCGTGCGTGACGATCAGCTCTCGCTCGCCATCGGCAAGCGCGGGCAGAACGTTCGGCTCGCGGCCCGCCTGACGGGGTGGGATGTGGACATCCTCACGCCGGAGGAGTTCAACAAGGGCCTCGAGATCATGTCGGAGGTGCTCACGAGCATCGAGAACATCGACGAGCAGCATGTCGATCGTCTGGCTGCGTTGGGCATCGTTTCGGTGTTTGACGTCGAGGAGATTGGTCCCGAGGTGCTCGCGACGGAGCTGGAGGTTGACGAAGCGGTCGCGGCTCGGATCGCCGAGGCGGCCTCGGCGCGGGCGAAGGTCGTCGCCGAAGAGCAGCAGCGCGAGAAGGAGGAGGCCGAGGCCCGCCGTCAGGCGGAGCAGGAGGCCGCGCGTCGTCTGCTGGATGGCGAGGGCCTCGGCGAGATGGATGCGGACACCACCGCGGCGGCCATTCTTGGCGCCGCTTCGATGAGCCCGGCGCCGTCCGAGGACGCGTCGCAAGAGGATCAGGCCTCGGGCGATGCTCGGGCCGACGACATCTTGGGCGGCGGGCAGGGGTAGAACGGAAGCAGCAGGGTCAAGGGCCGGCGCGGGTCGGCCGGGAGTGATCGTTTGGCGAAGCGCGTATTCGAGATCGCAAAGGAACTGGGAATCGCCTCGAAGGCGGTCGTGGCGAAGTGCCAGGCCGAGGGCATCCCCGAATCGGTGATCAAGAACCACATGTCGAGCGTCTCCGTGGGGCTTGAGGCGACGATCCGCGAGTGGTTTGCGGAGTCCTCCGAGGAGGTCGACGCGGGAGGCACCGCGGTCGAAACCGCGGCGAAGGTCGATGTAGCGAAGGTGCGCGCCCGTCCGCGCCGCGCGACCCGAGCTCGGGCTGCGCGCGCCGGCGAAGACGAGGACTCTTCGACGGACGAGGCGGAGGCGACCGCGGTCGAGACCGCGGAGCCCGAAGCCGACGAGCCGACGCCACCTGCGCCGGACGACGCACCGGCGGAAGAAACTCCCGAGCCCGAGGCGGGCGACGACAATGGCGCTGACGCGACGAAGCTCAAGATCGCCCCGCGTCGCCAGAGCCCGTCCACGCTGGCGCCGGTGGGCACGAAGCTTGAGGTGCCGCAGCACGACCGGTCCGACGCGCGGAGCGATCGCGAACTCGTCCAGACACCGAGGAAGATCGCTTCTGCGGAGGAGCACGCGGCGGCGGCGGAACGTCAGCGCGAGGCGGAGCCGGCCAAGCCCACCCCGACCGTGGCGCCGGCGCCCATGAACGTGCCGACGCGCCCGAAGATCGTGACCCCCGCCGGGCCTCAGTTGGAGCAGAAGGCGTCGGTCAAGCTCTCAGGCCCGAAGGTGGTGCGAGTTGAAGCTCCGGAGCGCCTCGAGCCGCCGCGCCCGCGCCGCGCGCCCGAGGGCGGTGGATTCGGCGGGCGCGGGGCGCCCATGGGCCCGGATGTCGGCGACCCGTCTCGCAGTGGCGGCGGCGGAGCCACCGGGCCGCGCAGGGGCGGTGGCCCGAGCAAGCGACGGACGACCACGGGCGACCGCGATCGCCCGTCACGCACGCGCGGGCACGGCGAAGAGTGGACCGGCAACATCTACTCCGAGGCCGACCTCGCGGAGCGCGAGGCGCGTCTGCAGCGCGCCGGCGGGTTCATGAAGCAGCGGCGCCAGCAGGCGCGGCGCGGGCCTGCCGGGGACAGGCAGTCGCTCGCGCAGACGGGCGGCAAGGTGAGAATCGCCGAGCCGTTTACCATCAAGGACCTCTCGGCCGCGACGGGCGTGAAGTCGGCGGAGATTGTCAAGAAGCTCTTCATGCAGGGCGTGATGGCGACGGCCAACTCCGGCATCGATGCGGAGAAGGCGCAGGAGATCCTGTTCGATTACAACATCGAGCTCGAAGTGACCGCGGCCAAATCGGCCGAAGATGTCATCACCGAGCAGTTCGGAGGCGACCGCGAGTTGCTCGACGAGCGTCCCCGCGGCCCTGTCGTCACCATCCTCGGTCACGTCGACCACGGCAAGACCTCGCTGCTCGACAAGATCCGCAACGCCAAGGTCGCCGCGGGCGAGGCGGGTGGTATCACGCAGGCGACCAGCGCCTTCCGTGTGCCGGTGCAGGTGGGCGACGCGACAAAGGAGGTCGTCTTCATCGATACGCCCGGGCACGAGGCGTTCACGGCGATGCGTTCGCGCGGCGCCCAGGTTACCGACGTCTGCGTGATCGTGGTCGCGGCAGACGACGGCGTCATGCCGCAGACGATTGAGTCGATCGCGCACGCGAAGGCGGCGGGCACGCCGATCGTCGTGGCGCTCAACAAGATCGACAAGGCCGAGGCGACCGACTCCAACATCCAGCGCATTCTCGGTCAGCTCGCCGAACGCGAGCTCAACCCCGTCGAATGGGGTGGTGACACGGAGGTGGTCAAGACCAGCGCCCACACCGGCGAGGGCATCCAGGAACTGCTCGAGATCCTCGACTATCAGGCCGAACTGCTGGAGCTCAAGGCCGACTTTGGCGGGCACGCGCGTGGCAACGTCATCGAGTCGCGCCAGGAGCCTGGTCGCGGCGTCGTCGCGAACATCCTCGTTACGGACGGTCAGCTCAAGGTCGGCGACTTCATCGTCGCCGGGCGCGGGTTCGGCCGCGTGCGCGACATCACCAACGACCGCGGGCAGCGCCTCAAGGAGGCGGCGCCCCCGATGCCGGTGCAGATCTCGGGCCTCGACGAGATCCCGGACGCGGGCGACCCGTTCTTCGTCGTCGACTCACTCAAGAAGGCGCAGGAAGCCGCCGAGCAGCGGCGCGACCGCGAGCGCGAGGCGCAGCTGGCTCAGCCGAAGGTCACGCTTGACACCCTGCTCAGCCAGATGAAGGAAGTGGACCTCAAGGAGATCCTCGTCGTCCTCAAGGCCGACGTGCAGGGCTCGGTCGACGTGCTCAAGCACGAGATCGAGAAGGTCTCGACCGACGAGGTCAAGATCCGTGTCTTGCACTCGGCGGTGGGCGGCATCACCGAGTCCGACGTCATCCTCGCCGAGGCGTCGAAGGCGGTCATCATCGGGTTCAACGTCATCCCCTCGGGCAAGGCCCGCTCGCTCGCGGACAACAAGGGCGTCGAGATTCGTACGTACGACGTGATCTACCACATCACCGAGGACGTGCAGAAGGCCGCCGAGGGCATGCTCGAGCCCGAACTCCGCCAGGAGGTGCTCGGGCACGCCGAGGTGCGTCAGGTCTTCCGCGTGTCGAAGGTCGGCATGATCGCCGGCTGCTACGTGACAGACGGCGTGATCCAGCGCGACGCGCTCATCCGCGTCACGCGCGGCGACATCGTCATCGAGAACGACCGGCGACTTGAGCAGCTCAAGCGCTTCAAGGACGACGCCAAGGAGGTCCGCAACGGGCTCGAGTGCGGCATGAAGATCGTCGGGTACGACGACATCAAGGAAGGCGACATCCTCGAGTGCTACAAGCAGGTCGAGGTGAAGCGGACGCTGTGATGATCGCGGCGAGCGCACATCCGGTGAAGATTGAGGCGCTGCGAAGCTACATCGGCTCCTCGGCGATGGTGCTGGCTGTTCCGCTCAGTCTCTTGGTTGTGTTGTCTACACGCGCGGAGCTAAAGGAGATTGGCGCTGGTTGGGTGGGGCTTGTGGTGTCCAGCACGGTGCTTGTCAAGCTGCTCACTCGAGATCGATCAAGCCACCAGACGCCCGCCGATGGCCCTAGTCTTGCGACGGTGATCGCCTCGATGCTGGTCTGCGCAGGTACCTGTGCGGCGGTTGTTCCGGGTGCTCGGGATTCCGTGCTCGTGTTCTTCGCGT
>JAUIFD010000030.1 GCA_030429485.1 Phycisphaerae bacterium
GCCGCCGCAGAAGGCGCCCAAGGGTGTCAAGCCGCGCGACCGCTCCGATCGCGGGATGGTGCGCGACAACCGCTCGCCCGACGAGATCATGAAGGAGACGCCCGCCCTACGCCGCCTGCGCGAGCAGTCGCAGCAGAAGCACGGCGGCGGGCTCGGCAACGCGGGCGGGCTTGGCATCGGGCTCGGCGACCTGAAGCTCTAACGTGCAAGACCCGGGGCCGGCGACCTGCCCGAGCGGGCGCCGCACCGAGGACCGGCCTGCCAAGCTCATCGGCGCTCCCGCGCGCCCGCTGCGCATCCTCCACATTTCCACCCGCCTCATCCTCGGCGGATCGCAAGAGAACACGGTGCTCTCGTGCGAGGGCCAGGCCCGCCTCGGTCACGATGTGCACCTCGCCTTCGGCCCGATCTACGGACCCGAGGGCTCGCTGCTCGATCGCGTGCGCACGTTCCGAACCGAAGACGGAGGCGGCATCACCACGCACGAGCTGCCCCACATGGTGCGCGAGATCAGCCCCGTGAAAGACCACATGTGCTTTCACGGCGACCTGAAGAAACTGATACGCGACGTGCAGCCCGACGTGGTGCACACGCACTCGTCCAAAGCAGGGATCCTCGGGCGATGGGCGGCGTGGGTGCACGGATGCCAGACGCCGAGCACCGGATGCCGGGCCGTCATCCACACGATTCATGGCCCGCCGTTCATGCCGATCGAGGGCGGAGCCGTGAAACGCGCCAAGGTGCGTGCGCTCAACTACGGGTACACGCTCGCGGAGCGATTCGCGGCGAAGCGATGCCACGTGATGGTGAGCGTGGCCGACGCGATGACCGAGCAGTTTCTCGCGCGCGGTATCGGCAGGCCCGAGCAGTACACCACCGTGCGATCCGGGATGGAGATCGAGCCGTTCCTTGGGGCGGGGGAGGACCCCAGCGTGCGCGCACGCGTGCGCGCTGAGTTGGGGATTGACGACGGCGCCTTCGTGGTTGGGACGGTCGCTCGGCTTGCCGAACACAAGGGGCACGACGACCTGCTTGAGGCGCTGGCGGCCGACCTCAAACGTGAGACGTCGTGGCGCCTGCTCTGGGTGGGCGACGGGTGGTGGCGCGAGCGCCTGCTTGAGAAGGCCGAGCGCCTGGGCGTGCGCGAGCGGGTGGTGCTGTCGGGGCTTGTGCCGCCTGAGCGCGTGCCGGAGATGATGGCGGCGATGGACGTGCTGGCGCACCCTTCGTATCGCGAGGGCCTGCCGCGGACTGTGCCGCAGGCGCTGCTCGCGGGCGTCGTGCCGGTGGCCTATGACGCCGACGGCACTGGCGAGGTGTGCCAGACGGGCAAGACGGGCGTGCTCGTGCGCGTGGGGGATACCGAGGGGCTCGGGCGCGCGATCCGCGAACTCGCGGGAGACGCGCAGCTGCGATCGCGCCTGGCGTCTGCGGGGCGAGACTCGTGCCGCGTCGCCTTCAGCGCGGACGCGATGGTGCGCGAGCTTGAGGGCGCGTACGGGCGTGCGCTCGCGATGCGGCGTTCGGGCGAGTGACCTGGTTCAGCGCTCGAACGGGTCGTTCGCCTCGATCTCGACGCGGGCCTGGCCGAGGAGCGTGCCGGTGGCGAACGCGAGGTCGACCTGCGCAACCTGGTAGTCGACGAGCGCACGGACCTCCGCCGACTGCGCGTCGGCGAGCCGCGCGGAGGCGTCGAGCACGTCGGTGCTGGTGGACTGCCCGACATCGAACTGCCGCTGTTCAGCCTGGAGCGTGCGCCCGTTGAGGATCACCGTCTGGCGTGCGGCGAGCAGGCGTTGCCACGCGCTGTCGATCTCGTCGATCGCGCCGAGCACCTCGACCGTGATCGCTTGTTCGCGCGCGTCGCGCGTCGCAAGTCGCTGCAGTCGCGTGAGGATCGCCCGGCGCACCGCGGCGTTCCGCTGCTCGTTGCCGATGGGAATCTCAGCGCGCAGCCCCACCGACCAGTCCTCGTAGTCGTCCTCGGCCATCACCTCGGACGCGTCCCCCAGCGATTCGCCGAGCCCGTTGAGCCGGTACGTGTAGTCCATCACGAGCAGCGGGAGCGCCTCGTTCCGTCGAGCGTCGATCGAGATCACGTCGGCCGCGAGGCGCAGCTCGAGCTCGAGCATCTCCATGCGCCCGGCGAGCGCCTCGTCGATGAGCGTTGATCGATCGAACTCATACCGCACCGGGTCGGGTGGCGACGATGGCTCGATGCGCGTCGGCGTCTTGAGCCCGAGCCCCGGGATGTTCACGACGCTCTTGAGCTCTCGCTCGCGCGCGCGCACCAGCGTCTCCGCGCGGATGATCGCCTCGAACCGCTCGGCACGCCCGGCCTGGGCACGGAGCACCTCGATCTCCGCGACGTCGCCCGCGTCGACCCGACGCTGGGCGCGAGCGAGCTGCTCCTCGGCGAGCTCCAGCTCGCGCTGGCGCACGTCGAGCTCGACCTCGGCCTGGTACAGGCGCCAGTACGCCCGGTCTCCCGCGGCGATCTGGCGGATCGCCTCGGCCTTGAGCTGCGAGCGCGAGATCTGCTCCTCGATCCCTGCGATACGGATGCCCGCGGTGTTGACACGCCGTCCGGCGCCGCGCAGCAGGTTGTGCGAGAGCGAGAACTCCAGATCGGACGTGTACGCCGGGTTGAGCGTCGAGAACTCGTTGTTCGTGCGCGAGCGAGTCATCGGGAGACGGAACTCGGCCGTCCCCCCGGTGCGCAGCGGCACCTGCACCGCCGGCTCGATCGATGCGAACGTGGACTGGGCGCTCGTCAGGCGCGAGGAGGTGGGCGCATCGGTCTCGCTCCAGATGGCGCTGGTGGTGAAGATCGCCTCGAAGCGGCCTTCCTCCTCCAGGATGTTCTGATTCGCGATCGCGGGTGCGACCCGGGCGACTTCGAGGTCGAGGTTGTTCTCAAGGACCGCCTCGCGCACGTCCTCGATCGAGAGCGGCACACGCTCGCGCCCCGCGTATTCCGCCCGCTTCTCGTCGAACGCGGCGCGCAGCTGCTCCGGCGGCGGGGTGGGCGCTTCGTACGAATCAAAGTTGCGCGAGTTGATGATGCGCAGGCGTTCGATGCTCGCGCCGGGGTCGTAGTCCGCGTCGTTGGAGAAGAGCGGCCCCGCGCACGCTGCGAGCATGGAGCACACCGTCCCAAGCAGGCACGCCGCGATCCACCCCGCACGAGCTGCACCCTGGTTCAACCTTGGTCCTTCCTGCTGCTCGAATCGCTACTCATGTCGGAGCGCGTCGATCGGGTTGAGTGAGGCGGCCTTGAGCGCAGGGAACATACCGAAGATGATCCCCACGCTCGCGCTGAACCCGGCCGCGAGGATCATCGCCCATGCGGGCACGGTCGGGTCCTCGATGGGCGAGTTGGGGATCTTGCTCACCAGGAGCACGAGCCCCTGCCCGATCGCGATCCCGATCGCGCCGCCCGCGAGGCAGAGCGTGATCGCCTCGACCAGGAACTGCAGGAGGATCACGCCGGGGCGCGCGCCGATCGCCTTGCGCAGCCCGATCTCTCGCGTGCGCTCGGAGACCGACACAAGCATGATGTTCATGATCCCGATGCCACCCACGACGAGTGAGATACCGACGATCGCCGCGGCGCCGAGCGTCATCACGCCGGCGATCTTCTTGAACTGATCGATGAACTGCTGAAAGACGCCGACCTCCCACGTGTCGGGCAACTCCGGGTCGAGCTGGCGCATACGCCGCAGGACGGCGCCGATCTCGAACTTCGCGTCCTCGGCCTGCTCGACGCTCGCGAGTTGCCCCCACGCCTGGTTGATCCACCCCCACGGGTTGAGCTGCCGCGCGGTCTCGAAGGGCACGTAGAACTCGGCGGAACTGTCTCCGCCCCCGAAGAGCCCGAGCTCAACGGTCTCGACTACCCCGACGACGAGGAACCGCCGCCCATTGAGCAGGATGACCTCACCCACACCATCGGAATCAAGATTGAGCTCTTCGATCGCGGCCTCGTTGACGAGGCACACCGGCCGGCGCTGCTCGTCGTCGATGGAGTTGAACGCGCGACCGCGCAGGATGCCTCGCCCGACGATGTCGTGCCACACGGGCCAGATACCGACCGTTGGCCCGCCCTCGATCACCGAGTCTTCGTGCTCGACGCGGTACGAACCCCAGTACTCGGGTGTGATCGCGGAGATCGAGGGGCAACGCTCGCGGATCGCGACGATCTCGTCGAGCGTGAGTTGCACGTCGAGCCATCGGATGCGGTTGCGCAGCTCGCGGGGGAGCTCGCCATCGATGTAGATCCGGCGGGTGCCGAGCTTCTCGAACTCCTCGAGCACGGTGGCGCGGAGCCCCTCGAGCGTCCCGACCGTGCCGACGACGGCGCTGACGCCGATGATGATGCCGAGCGTGGTGAGCAGGGCGCGGACCTTGTGCGCCCAGATCTGCCCGATGGCAAGCCCGAGCGTCTGGAAGATCACGCGGAAGACGATCACGCCCGAACTCCCTCGGGCTTGGCGGCTTCGCGCGGCGCGGCGCGTTCGCGTTCGACCGCGCTGGCGAGCGCGGCGGCCTGGGCCTCCATGTACTGCCGGTGAATCGGGTCGTCGCGCACGGGATGGTCGCTCATCACCTGCCCGTCGCGCAGGCGGACGATCCGCTGGGCGTGCCCGGCGACCTCCTCTTCGTGCGTGACGATGACGATGGTCTGCCCCTCGGCGTGCAGCTCCTTGAAGAGCTCGATGATCTCGGCGGTGGTCTCGGAATCGAGATTGCCGGTCGGCTCGTCGGCGAGGATCAGGCTCGGCCCGTTGACCAGCGCGCGCGCGATCGCGACACGCTGGCGCTGCCCGCCCGAGAGCTGATTCGGCCGGTGGCGCATGCGCTCGCCGAGGCCCACACGCCTGAGCGCTTCTTTCGCGCGCCTGCGTGCGCTCAACCAGTGGCTCTTCGAGTAGATCATCGGGAGCATGACGTTCTTGAGGGCGGACTGGCGGCTCAAGAGCTCGAACGACTGGAATACGAAGCCGATCTCCTCGTTGCGCACGCGGGCGAGGCTTGCTGCGCCGAGCTTGTGCGTGCGTCGTCCTTCGAGCTCGAACGTGCCCGCGGTCGGACGGTCGAGGCACCCGAGGATGTTCATGAGGGTCGATTTGCCCGAACCGGAAGCGCCCATGATCGCGACGAACTCGTTGCTGTCGATGTCGAGGTCGACGCCGCGCAGGGCGTGCACGCGCTCGTCGCCGAGCTTGTAGACCTTCTCAAGCCCTCGGATCCGGATCGTCATCCTTCACCCGACGCGCCCGCGTCGCCCCGACCGGCCACCTCGTCGCCCTCAGCCTCCTCCGAGCTCCCCTCCTCGACGACCTCCGTTTCGTGCTCGAGCTCGGTCAGCACGCGGTAGGGCCCGATGACAACCCGGTCGCCGACCTCGAGCCCGCCAAAGACCACCGTATCGGTGAGGTCGCTCGCGCCGATCTCGACAGGCGTGAGGAAGACCTTGGCGTCGCGCATCACAAACACGACGCGTGCGTAGGTCTTCCGCTCGTTGATGTACGGACTCGCGTCGATCACGTCGCGGGGGATCTCGTCGATGCGCCTGTCCATGACCGCCTGACTCGGCACGAGCAGCGCGTCGGTGATCGACTGCACTTCGAGCTCGACCGAAGCGGTCATGCCCGAGAGCAAGGGGCGATCGGGGTCCTCGTCGATGCGGATTTCCGCCTCGTAGTAGAACGTGCCGTCGGTCCAGCGTTCCTTG
Organism: Phycisphaerae bacterium; assembly: GCA_030429485.1. Lineage (GTDB taxonomy): Bacteria > Planctomycetota > Phycisphaerae > Phycisphaerales > UBA1924 > JAUIFD01. The sequence goes on from JAUIFD010000030.1 coordinate 5,738, forward strand.
ACGAGATCAACCCGCTCGACCACGCCTTCGAACGGCTCGTCCGCGTAGGCGTTGACGTAGACGGACGCGTGCTGCCCGGCGCGGACGTCGGCGACATTGGACTCGTCGATGCGCGCACGGACGAGCATGTCGGACAGGTCGGCGATCTCGAGGATGATCGAGCCGGCGTTGTTGAGCGTCCCGATCATCGCGAGCTCACCGACCTCGGCGTTCAGCTTGATGATCACGCCGTCGATCGGCGACTCGATCACGGCGTTGTCGAGATCGCGCTGCGCCTCAATAAGCGTGGCTCGCGCACTATCGATGTTCGCCTCGATCACCTTGAGCTCGGAGAGCATCTGGAGGTGCTCGCTCTCGGCCCGCTCGAGGTTGCCCAGGGCGATGTCGCCGCTCTCGAAGAGCTGGGTTTGACGATTGAAGTCGGCCTCGGCGAGCTTGGCGCGGGCGCGGGCGCCCTCGAGGCGCGCGGTCTCCGCGGCGATGCGAGCTTGGGCGGCATCGACGCGCGCCTGGAGGTCGCGGGCGTCGAACCGCACGACCACATCGCCGGCCTGGACCAGCTCACCCTCACGCTTGGGTAGCGCGGTGATCCGGGCGGAGACCTGGGCGCTGATCTCGACGTTCGTTCTGGGCTCGATCGTGCCGGGCGCACCCACGCGGCGGATCAGCTCGCCACGCTCGACCCCCCACGTGCGGACCTCCGTCTGCTCCGGCGCCTTGTTCATCTTGGCTGCGATCTGCTCGCGCAGGCCTTCGGTCTGGGGAGCCTGGGCGAGAAACCACCCCCCGCCGCCCAACAGCGCGATGGCGACAACGATGACGATGAGCACCCATTTCACGCATCGCTCCCTTCCGCGCGAGACCGTCCGGTATGCATTGTTCCGGTGCGGCGGGGGCGAGTTTCGCATATCGGCGCGAAGTGCGCGCGACAAGTCCCCTGGGGATCAGAGAACGACCCGATACGAGAGCGCTAGCGCCGGCGACGGGTCGCCCCGAAGGCGACCACGGCGATCAACCCCGCGCCACCCGGGGCGGGCACGCCGAAGGGCGCGATGCCCACGATGGCGTACGCGTCGTCGTAGGGCGTGGAGGCGATGATCTCGAGGGTGACGGGGTCGAGCTGGACGATCTGGCCCACCGAGGTGTCGACCCCGAAGAGGTGCTCACCGTTCCACGCGAGGTCGTTGAGCGATCCGAACGCGTCGGACACGCTGAAGCTCCGGCGGAGCCCGCTTGCGAGCGGCGAGAGCGTGACCCGGTGCAACTCGACCACATCCGACCCGTCAGAGCGGGCGTCGCCCCCTAGAAACTCGCCCGGCTGCATAATCTCGAGCGCGTCCCAATCCGCGATCGGGTTCACGGCCATGGTGTCGACGGCTCCAGAGATGGTGCCGTCGAGCGCGAGCATGCCGAGCCCGTTGGCCTGCCAGACCTGGCCCTGCCCGGTGCGGAACGAGGCCCAGAGCTGCCCGGTTACCGGATCGGCTGCGAGGCCTTCGACCGATACGGCCGGCTGACCATCGAGCATGATGGAAGCGGGGTTCCGCGAGGCAGCCCCGTTATGGACGTTGATCTCGACCAACTCAGCCCCAAGGCCGAAGGTCGTGTTGACGGCGTAGAGCGAATCGCCGCTCCAGGCGAGTTCGATGTTGGTCGCATTGAGGCGGCGCAGACTGCCCACCACGGTCACCGCACCGGAGTTGGTGTTGATCTGCACGAGCGAGTCGCTCAGCACGTCGACGCCAAACAGAAGGTCCGCGTGCGCCGTGGCGCACAGACCCGCGAAGGCGGCTCCCACCAACATCCCATGGGCCCGATGCATCGATCCCGCTCCCTTGCAATCCCGAGACACAACTACGCCCCCGCACGAGCGGACGCAGCCACTCAAAGGTGCCACCACCGCGCCCCGATCCCAACAAAAACCAGTGATTTCTTCGCGGGCGAACGCCGACCAAACCGCTCGGTGGGCCCGCCCGCGACGGCTACCATGCCTCCCAACCCCGCGGAAGCAGACCCCCATGCCCACCATCACCATCAACGGCGTCGCCTGCGAGTTCACACCCGGGCAGATGATCCTCCAGGTCGCCAACGCGCACGGGGTCGAGATCCCCTTCTACTGCTACCACGATGGGCTCTCCATCGCCGCCAACTGTCGCATCTGCCTCGGCGAGGCATGGGCTCCCAACCCGCGCAACGACAACAAGCTCGAGCCGTTTATGGGCGGCAAGCTCGTGCCCACCTGCCAGACGCAGGCGCAGGACGGCATGGTCGTCCACACCGACTCGCCCAAGGCGGTCGCGAATCAGAAGGCGGTGATGGAGTACCTGCTCATCAACCACCCGCTCGACTGCCCGGTGTGCGATCAGGCCGGCGAGTGCTTGCTGCAGGACTACTCCTATCAGTACGGGCGCGGCGTGTCTCGCTTCGAGGAGACCAAGGTCAAGAACCCCAAGAAGAACCTCGGGCCCAACGTCTACCTCTACTCCGACCGGTGCATCATGTGCACGCGGTGCGTCCGCTTCACGCGCGAGGTCTCGGGCACCGCGGAGCTCTACGTCGACGGACGCGGCAACCGCGAAGAAATCGACGTCTTCCCCGGCGTCGCGCTCGACAACGAGATCGCGGCCAACGTCATCGACCTCTGCCCCGTGGGTGCCCTGCTCGACAAGGACTTCCTCTTCGCGCAGCGCGTGTGGTTTCTCAAGCGCACCGCGTCGATCGACGGCATCACCGCCTCGGGCGACAACCTCTGGGTCGAGCACAACGAGGGCAAGGTCTACCGCATCAAGCCCCGCACCAACCTCGAGATCAACAAGCACTGGATCACCGACGAGGTGCGCTACGGGTGGAAGCACGTCCACTCCGACGACCGCCTCCGCTCGCCGCGCCGGCGTCAGTACGGCGCGCTCGTGGAGGACGATTGGAACCGGTGCCTCGACAAGGCGGCGGAGGGGCTCGCCGAGGCGGCCGAGGCGGGCAAGCGCATCGCGCTGCTCGTGAGCCCGATGCTCCCGTGCGAGGAAGCGTTCGCTCTCGCGGAGTTCGCACTCTCGCTCGATCCCCACGCGGTGCTCGGCGTCGGGCCCGTGCCCTTCGAAGGGCAGGACAAGGTCTTCCCGCCCGGGGCGAGCGAAGACGACGCCCGCGCGTTCAAGCTCTACGCTGAGAAGGCGCCCAACGCCCGTGGCGTGCGACGCGTGCTCGCGGCGCTCACCGGCGCCGAGCCGCTCGAGTTTGCGAAGTGGACCGCCCGCGCCCAGGCCGACGACGCCGGCGCGGTGATCATCACCGCCAACTACCGCGAGGCGTGCCCCATCCCCGACCTGCTCCGCGTCGCGGATCGCGAATCCGGACGGTTCGTCGTCGTGATCGACACCCTCAACGGCCCGCTCGTCGAGTCGGCCGACGTCGTGCTCCCGGGCGCCACCTGGGTCGAGAAGGGCGGCACGTTCGAGAACGCGCGCGGCACGCTCCAGGCCTTCGACGCCGCCATCCCCCCGATCGAGTTCGCCAAGCCCGAAGGGCAGATCGCCTCCGACCTCGAAGCTGCCCTCCGCGGCGTCGAAGTCAGCGCGACCAGCGCTTCGAGCGTGGTCGTCGTCGATGAAGGCCCCGGCCAGGTGCCACAGGCCGCCGAGATCGCCACACCCCGCGGCCCGACCTTCTCACCCGCCGACACCCGCACCCGCATGGGCGACACCCACGCCGCCCTCGCGATGTTCAAGACCGACGTCCGCTACCCCGAAGCCGCCAAGCCGGAAGAAGCGGACATGCGGATGGTGGAGCTTTAGGCTGGCTAGTCCCCTCCAGCACCATCATCCGCATCGCCGTCTTGATCGCCCGCGGTCGCGCGGCCCAGCGCTCGGTTGATCGACGACTTCACGTACCCGGCGAAGTCGAACGCCTGCACCGTCTCCGGCACGGCAGCCTCGTCGGACGCGCCCTTCAGGTTGGAGACCAGGGCCTCGACATCGGCCTTGGTTACATCCCCGGGCCTCTTGAGGGACAGCGAGACGCCCTTGACCTGAATCTGGATCGCGCCGTTGGGGTCGTCGGCAGTGATCGGCTTGAGCACTTCGGTGAACTTGCTCTGGTCGATTGAGCCGTCCTTCATGGCGACCAGGAACCGCTGGATCTCGCTGCGCGCTTCGCTCGCTTCTCCCTGCTCGAGCCCCGCCTCCTCCACGTACTTCCCGCCCATGCCCTGCACGGCGCCCATCGCGAGCACGTTGCCGTCGTCGAGCAGCTCCTGCACCACGCTCTTCAGCTGGTCCAGGGTGATCTTGTCGTCGCGGAGGTCCTGCGCGAGCGCTCCGAACTGCGCGCGGATCTCATCGGCCTGCTCGTCCGGGAGCCCGGCCTTGTCGACCGTCACATCGACGAGCTTCTCGATGCCCGAGGCGCCCCAGTCGCGCCAGTGCTGCGTGACGTACCACCCGCCGAAGGCGCCGGCGACCAACAGCCCGACGACCAAGACCAAGCAGCCCACCATCGTCTTACCGATGCCGCCGCGACGTGCGAGCATCCCCCTGCGTTCCGTGACGATCAGCCCCATAGCAGCACCTCCGCCTTCTTGTTCGGAGGGCAGCCTATCCCCTTGCACCGACGATGGACGGCGAAGCACCGGGGGCCCGTCTCTGGCTCGATTGTGACGACGGGCTGGCGGAAGTCGCGAGAGCTACCGCCCGCGCTGCAGGTCCTCGAGGGCCCGATCCACGTCGGCTGCCCGGCTGTCGAGCTCACGCTTCGCAGACTGACCAAGCGTGCGTTCGATCCTCGCTCGAAGCTCGCCCGCAACGTCGACGCCCGAAGCGTCAGCCGCAGCAAGCCCGAGCTCGTTCGCGCGTGCCTCCAGGTCGCCGAGGAGTTGACGCATCTGCGCGTCCGAGATGATCGATCCGCTCCCGCCCGAGCCCGAGCCGGTGAATCGGAGCCCCTTGAGCAGGCGATCGACTTCCGCGGTCGAGATGTTGCCCTCGAGCACACCTGCCGTCACGCGATCGACGGTCGCCGCTCCAGAGCGACGCTCGCCCTCGCTCAACCCGCCCAGGCTCAGGACCGACTCGCGCACGCTCTCGAGCGCGCCCGCCTGCACAAACGGTCCCTCGCTCAGGAGCGCCGCGACACGATCCACGTCGCTGCGGCTCAAGCGCCCTTCCTCGAAGTTCCCGAGCACCGCCTCGACCTCGCGCCGCATCGACGCTTTCTGCTCGTATGACAGCGGCGCCTCTTCGATCAGGCCCGCGAGGACCCGCTCCGCGCGGTCCGCAGTCCATTCGGGGTTCGACCAGGCGGCCCAGGCGAAGAGCCCGCCGAAGAACGTCGTCGCGATGCCGAGCGCCAGACCCACGCGCGCGAGACGACCCAGCACGCCCGGACGCTTCCTGCGGCGCGCCCGCACCCGCTCGGGATCGACGATACGGTGGTCCGGTTTGGAGGCCTGCTCGTGGACGCTCGGTTCTTCGACGCTCATCTGGACCTCGCTTTCCTCGCCGAGATCGGCCGGGATATGCATGCGGACCCGACGGACGCGAGGGGCCGCCTGATCCCGGCAGCGGTCACGCTTCCGAGCCTCCTGGGAGGTGGTGTGGTGGCTTGCCTCGGCACCATCTTCACCGAGGCTATCGCCGATCCGGGCGCACCCGACGCCGAAACCGGCCCTTTCGCCTACCCGGCCGACGACCCAAACGCGGCACGAATATCTGGGCTCCGTCAGCTCAAGCTCTATCAGGCCTGGCGGGATGCCGGGCTCATCGAGTTGATCCGCCCGGGAGAACCGGGCGGCGGCGCTCCCTTGCGGGTTGGCATCCTGATGGAATGCGCCGATCCGATCGTCGCGCCCGAGGACTTGGCGTGGTGGGCCGAGCAGGGCGTGATCGCGATCGGGCTGACGTGGGCGATGGGCTCGCGGTACGCCGGTGGCAACATGCGGGGCGCCGGGCTCAGTTCGCTCGGGCGCGAGCTGATTGCAGCGATGGACGAGTTGGGCGTGGTGCACGATGCGAGCCACCTGTCGCCGCTCGCGCTCGATGAGTTGTTCGAGACGACCGACCGATTGGTGATCGCGTCGCACTCCAACTGCCGGGCGTTGGTGCCCGGCGATGACCCGCGGCACCTGCCGGACGACGCGATCGCGGAGATCGCCCGGCGGGGCGGGATCGTGGGCATCAACCTCTTCTCGTTGTTTGTCGACGGGCGCCAAGAACCTGGGCGCGCACCGATCTCCGCGGTCGCGGATCACATCGAGCGCGTGTGCGAGATCACCGGCTCGCGCGCACACGTAGGACTTGGCTCTGATATGGACGGCGGGTTCCCGGCTTCACGCTTGCCCGAGGGGATCAACCTACCCGCCGATCTCGTGCGCATCACCGACGAACTCGCGGGGCGAGGTTGGTCGGACGCGGACACGCACGCCTTCGCGTGGGCCAACTGGGCGCGCATGTTTGGGCTCGGGGATGTGGCGTGAGCGCGGAGGCGATTGAGATCGTGCTGCGCGATGGTCGGCACGTTGTCCTGCGCGAGATGACGCCTGACGACGCGCCCGCGATGAGCGTGTATCTCGCCCGCCTCTCCCCCACCGCGCCGTACATCGTCGTGCTCCCTGATGAGGTACCAACGCCGGAGGAGTACGTCGAGCGCATCCGCCGCTACGCCGATCGCCCGGGCTCGCTCGCGCTGGTCGCGCACGAACCCGATACGGCGCACGAGATCATCGCGGATTGCGGCATCCTCGCCGGGCAGCACCGCCAACTCCGCCACACCACGATGCTCGGCATGTCGGTCTTGAAAGAGTGGCGCGGGTCCGGGCTCGGGCGGGCGATGCTCGAGCGCGTGATCGCATGGGCGAGAGCCCGAGAGAGCGTGTGGCGGATCGAGCTCGGGGTGATGCACACCAATGACGCGGCGATTCGCCTTTATGAGAGCGTCGGCTTTGTGCCCGAGGGTCGCCGCAGGCGCATGTTCCGTCAGCCCGACGGGACACTCCTCGATGACATCTCCATGGCGCTCTGGGTAGGGCCGGAGCCCCCGCCGGTTCAGCCGCACTAGGCGACCCGCGCGAGCTCACTCGCGTGCGAGGGCGACGCGGTAGCTCTGCAGCCGAACGGCGAACACGCCCGCGCGCACGCCCGGGTCTTCCGCGACGACCCGCTCGGCTTCCTCCCGCGATTCCGCCTCGAAGATGAACACGCCGATCCAGGGGGCTTCCTGCGTGCGCCCCGCGAGCACGAGCACGCCCTCCTCGCACAATCGCTGGTAGTACGCGAAGTGCGCACCGACGGCCTGTTGCTCTTCCGGCGAGGGTGCTTCGGGCATCCCCTCGCGCGCCGGCTCCAGGAAGCAGATGAACTGCTGTCGCTCACCCATCGACCCAGCGTACCAACCGCGCGCCTAGCACCCGCTCTGGTACGCGCTGAGATAGGCGAAGAAGTCGTTGGTGTCGATCGTGCCGTTGCTGGTCATGTCCGCACTGCTGTCCGCGCCTTGGAACGCGGCGAGGAACGCGAAGAAGTCGTTGGTGTCGGCTCGCCCGTCGCCGGTGAAGTCGGCCGAGCAGGAGCCCGTGCCGTCGCACCAATCGCCGGTCTGCTGGAGGCACCCGAACTCGTCGATCATGAACCGCTCCGCATCGGCGGGGTTCGGATCGATCGCGAGAAACGCGTCGGGCGCCATCGCGCCGCCACGCGGGTCCTCGTAGACGGGGCAGACCGTCCACGGCGCGCCCTCGGACCCGTCCGGGTTGGGGAACGTGAGCGAGACGTACCCGTCGTCGGCGAGGTCGTCGATGTCGTTGACCCGCTTGATGATCGGTGTGCCGTCGAGATCGACGCCGTTGCGGGCCGCGAGGTCCGCCAGCGCGTCGCGCCCGTCGGCCGTGTTGAACGCCGCGTCGGTGAAATGCACCGTCACGTTGCGCCACAGCCCGAGCGGGTTGTTCGAGAAGTACCCGTGGCGAAGCTCGACGACGTCCTGCTGACGCTTCGACAGCCCGCCGTTGGGATCGGCGTTGGCGCTCGGGAAGAGGAAGATCGGGAACTCGTCCGCAATATCACGGGCCTCGCGCCCGGCGTCGTCGTCGGTGAACCCGTCGGCCGAGGTGATCACGCTCACCACGGTGAAGAAGACGAGGTCGCCCGAGTCGTCGTACGCCGGGATCGTCAGGAGCGCCCGCACGTCACGCCGGGTTGCGTCGTTGCTCTGGTCGACAATCGAGACAGGTGGGACCCCGGTCATCCGCCCCGCGAGCAGGGCGGGATCGACGCCGTTGGCGCGGTAGAACTGGTCGGTGAAATCGAAGATCGGTGAGCGGTCGCCGTCCTGGGCGACGGCGGACGTGGCGGAAACAGCGGACATGAGCAGAGCAACGGTCAATGGGCGCATGGACAGGGTCCTCCTTGGTCGGTCTTCAGGAGGAGGACATCCGGACGCTCGCGGATACACCGGCCGCTGGAAAGCCGCAGCCACGGGCTAGGTGAGCCACCTTCCGCCATCCACCCGCACCACCTGCCCGGTGCAGTACGAGGCATCGAGCGCGAGCCACCGCACGGCCTCGGCGGCCTCGTCCGGCGTGCCCGCCCGACCCGCGGGCACACGCGAGAGATACCGGGCCTGCGCGGCGGGATCGGATTCGAGCCCCGACTCGGGCCACGCGACCACACCCGGCGCCACGGCGTTGACCCGCACACGCGGCGCGAGCTCGCGCGCGAGCACGCGGACCATCTCCGCCAGCGCAGCCTTCGACATCGTGTACGCGCTGAACTTCCGTCTGGGCCGACCGATCGCGTGGATGTCGAGCATCGCAACCACCGCGCCGCCGCCCGGCAACGCCGATTCCGCGAGGCGACCGGCCAGCCGCTGCGTGAGCAGAAGCGGCGAGAGCGCGTTGACCGTGTAATGGTCGATCGCCGCATCGGCGCTGATCTCATTGAGCGGGGTCGGCTCGTAGATGCTCGCGTTGTGCACCAGCACATCGACGCGCGGCGCCGAGGTCGCGAGCGTCTGTCCGAACCCGGCGACCGCGTTGGGGTCGCCCAGATCGAGACGATGCGCCCACCCCCGGCCGCCGACACGCTCGACGCCCTGGACCGTTTCGAGCGTGGCGTCGGCGGAGGTGTTGTAGGTGCAGACCAGGTCGCACCCATCCCGCGCGAGCGCCAACGCGATCGCGCGCCCGACCCGCCGCCCGGCGCCGGTGACGACCGCGAGCGGGCGCTCCGCGCGGAATGTGCCCCTCGCCTCGCCTCCGGTGCCCGTGTCCGAGGTCTTCACTGAGGCTCCTCGCCCTCGTTGCCGTCCTCCTGATGCTCAACCGTCACGCGCCGCCCGGCCTCGCGCCAGGGATCGAGCGCGGCACCCTCCGCGCGGTCCGTGCGGAGCCCCGTATCACGCCGACGCGCGCGCGTCCGCATGACAATCGCGCTCCACACGATCGCGATAAGCCCCACGAGCACCACCGTCATCAGCGTCAGGAAGAGCCACCCCGCCATGCGTCGGGCGTCTGCGACGGCTGGATCATCGAGCGGCGTAAGCACGAGGCGAGAATACAGCCTCACCCGCCCCCGGCGAGGGGCGCAAACGCCTCGATGCCCGTCACGACGACGCGATCGCCCGCGCGGGCAATACCGGCCCGCACGCCACCGGCCGCGAGCGAGTCGAGCAACCCGTCGTCACCCACGCGCTCCACGCCCTCACCCCATCGGCGGGTGGTCACGAGCGTGGTGTGTGTCGGGGCAACCGTCTCGATCCGGACGAAGCGCACGCGATCCATCGGCGCGTCTTCTGCGGCAGCCGGCGTGGGTGACCGCTCGCTCGCGAGGTCTACCCGCGAACGGCTCGGCGAAAGGCGCTGCACCGATCTCGTTGGCGCGGTGAGCATCCAGGCGCCAAGCACCGTGGCGATCACCAGCGCGAACGCTGCGCCGCCCGCTCGGCGGGACCGGGCACGCGACCGCGCGTCGAGCGCCTCGCGCAGGATCGCCTCTCGGCGTGCGGCGCCCTCTTGCGTCAGATGGAGACGACGATCGGTCATGACGCCGCCTCCGCGCCCAGGCGCGCTCGCGCGAGCACACGTCGGATGCGGCCGTGGACCGCGTGAGGCGAACCGTCACCCGCGAGCGCACGCAGCGTGCTGTCGCGAACGAACCGCTGCACAAGCAGGTCCCGCTCGTCCGCGCTCAGCCCCGCAAACGCGGCGCGGACCATCGCCACCCGCTCGTCCCATCCGAGCGTCGGGGATGCTCCATCGGCACGCGCCACGCTGGCTTCCCGAGAGGTGCGTCGGCGGTCGGCCCGCAGCCGATCGATCGCGGCGCGACGCACGAGCGTCGCAGTCCACGCGGCGCCCCCGCCGCCCGTTGGGATCGACCGCACGCGCCGCGCGACCCGCAGCGTGACGTCCTGCACGACGTCGAGGCAGAACGCCTCGTCGCGCCCCGTGAACGCGCGAGCGAGGGCCACCATGCGATCGAACTCAGCGCGATACCAGCGCTCCAGTTCGCAGGGTGCTGCGGCCTTCGCCGAGGCGGCGATGGCGGGCACGGCGATGGTGGGCGGATACTCGCTCACGGCGACATTGTACATCGTCAGCCGCGCAGCTAATCCTGAATCACGCCGACAAGATCGCCTTCCAGATGCCGAATCGTCGCGTCGAGGTCCGTATCCGCTTCTCGGCGGTCGGAGATGGTCTTGACGGCGTGCATGACGGTCGTGTGGTCGCGACCGCCGAAGTACCCGCCGATCTCCTCGAGCGAGTGGGCGGTGTGCTTGCGGGCGAGATACATGCACAGCTGGCGCGGGTGGGCGATGGAGCGGGCCTTGCGCTTCGATTGCAGGTCGGCGAGGCGCACGCCGTAGTAGTCGGTGACGGCGTCGATGATGCCCTGGATGGTGGCGCGCCGAGGCGGAGCTTGGGCGTCGTCGCCCAAGGCGCGCCGGGCGAGATCGAGGTCGATCTCCGACCCCTCGACCGACGAGACCATCTGGAGCTTGGCGACGACGCCCTCAAGCTCGCGGATGTTGGTCGAGACGCGCCGGGCGAGGAACGCGCCGACATCGTCGGGCAGGCCGAAGCCGCGCACCTCGGCCTTGGTCTTGAGGATCTCGATGCGCGTCTCGTACGAGGGCGCTTCGACGCGCGTCACAAGGCCCCACTGGAAGCGCGAGACGAGCCGGTCGTTGAGATCGGGGATGTCCTCCGGCGGCGCGTCGGAGGAGATGACGATCTGGCGGTTGGCCTGGTAGAGATCGTTGAAGGTGTGGAAGAACTCCTCCTGCGTGCGATCGCGCGGGCCGATGAACTGGATGTCGTCGATCACGAGCGCGTCGACGTCGCGGAACTGCGCGCGAAACTCGAGCATGTCGCCGGTGCGGACCGCGTTCATGAACCGCGTCATGAACGCTTCGCACGAGAGGTAGCAGATCACCGCGCCGGGCTTCTGCTCAAGCAGGCGGAGGCAGATCGCCTGGAGCAGGTGCGTCTTGCCGAGCCCGACCGAGCCGTGGATGAACAGCGGGTTGTACGACGAGCCCGGGTTTTCCGCGACGGCAACCGCGGCGGCATGGGCCAGGCGGTTGCTCGGCCCGACCACAAACGTCTCGAATCCGTAGTCGGGATTGATCGGCAGCGACCCGTCACGCGAGGTCGGCATGCGGATCGGCTCGGGGGTCTTCGTGAGCGGCTCAGCCTGGGGCGTCTGTTTGTTGTTGGTGGGGATCGTGTCGCCGGGGCCGACGAACCGCACGCTCGCCAGCTGCCCGGTGATGGCCTGGAGGGCCTGGGTGAACTCGGTGGCGCAGTAGTTCCGCAGGTAGTCGCGGTGAATGGACGATTTGGCGCGAAGTGTGAGCGCACCGCCAGCGAGCTCAATCGGCGACAGCTCCTCCTCAAACCAGCGCCGGCACACACCGGGGTGATGCTTGCGCAGGTAGGCGAGCACATCACGCCAGACCTTCAGGCTGGGGTCCGCCATGGCAACTCGTCCCGAACTACTAAGGCCCACCGACGCCCAGCTTCCATACCAGAACGCCGTCCACGATCAGGTTCCACCACGCCCCGCCGCATCTCCTCCGAGCGCCGGGTCGCAACGATTACGCTACTCCATCCCGCGAGGCTCGTCAACGCGCGGCGCTCAACGAGGCCGCTCGGTGACGCCTGCGTCGGCGAGCTGCTGCTCGTACCGCTCGCGGTTGGTGCGGTAGTCCATCAGGAAGTGCACCCGAGACGCCGCCTCACGCCCCGCCGCACGCTCGAGCGCCTGCCGCGCCTCGCCCAGGTGCGTGCGTCGCGAGATATGCACGACCACCATCGCCTCACACTCCACCACGCGCAGCCACTCCGCCAGGTCGCTGACGTGCAAGTGCTTGCCGACGCCCGCTCTCTGGCGATGGTCGGCGTCGAAGAACGTGCACTCGGTAATGATGATCTTCGCGCGGCGCACCTCGTCGCGGACCAGGTGCGGCCCCGGCGACGTGTCGCCCGTGTACGCCACGAGCGGGATGCGCAGCTCACGCGTGATCTCGACACCCCGCGACTTGAGCTCACGCAGCTTCTCCTGCGGGAGTTCCGCGTACTCCTCGCGCAGCTTCGTGCGACGCTCGACCACCGCGTACCCCATGGAGGGCGAGGTGTGATCGGTGTAGAACCCCGTGAGGAAGTGGTTGTTCTTGATCTCGACCTGGCCGCCGTCTTCGAGCTCGATCAGCTCGTAGGGCGTGCGCTGTTGTTCGAGGTCATGGAAGCCGGCGAGCATGCGGTGCATCGCCGACGCGATCCGCGCGTCGCACACGATCGTGCCGGTGCCCATCCCCTGAAAGCGTCGCTGCGAGCAGTAGTACGCGAGCCCCCCGACGTGGTCCATGTGCCCGTGCGTGACGGCCACGTATTTGCACGCCAAGGCCGCGCGCGGGCAAACGCCCATATCGAACGCGATATCGAGCTCGGGCACCTGCAGGCAGGTCGCCTCGCCCGCGACCGAAAAGCCCTGCACCCGGAAGGGCGGCAGATATAGGAATCCCAGAGAACCTTCTCGTGGCGGCGGCTTCGGAAGCATGCGGTCAGAACCTCCCGCCGAGCCCTCCCGGGCGCGACGCTCGCAGTGATCTCCAGCCCATGCTATCGATCAGGGGTAGCCTTCGCCCCATATGCCAGACCAAACTCCGCCGAATCCTGAGGGGCCCGACCTCAAGGCCATCGCCAAGCGTCTCGGCCCGGCATCGGTGCTCGCTGCCCTCTGGGCCTTCCTGCCCGGCGTGCTCGGAATCGTGCTGCTCACCAATCTCTCCCGCGCATCGGGCTTCCTCGACCAGGCAAAGCCGTACGACGCGATCATCTACGTCGCGTTCTTCGTTGTCACCGCCGGGTTTGGATTGCTACCCACCTACGCCCAGGCGCTCTTTGGCGGATACCGCTTCAAGGCGTGGGTCGGGTCCGGGCTGGCGCTCGCCGGGTTCGTCGGCGCCTCGATCATCGGGTACTACGTCGCACGGACGATCGCCAAGGACCGGGTCGAAGCCGAGATCGCACGCTGGCCGAAGGCGGAGGTCGTCAAGCGCGCTCTCGTGGGTCACGGACCGGTTCGCACGCTCTTCACCGTCGCGCTCATCCGGCTGCCACCCAACTCGCCGTTCGCCATCACCAACCTGCTGCTCAGTTCGGTGGGCGTGCATCCCGTGATCTACGTGCTGGGCACCGCGATCGGGATGCTCCCGCGCACCGCCGCGGTCGCCTGGCTCGGTTCGCAGATCCAGAACTGGGACAACCGAGAACTCCCCGGGTGGTACCTGCCGACGCAGATCGGCGTTGCGGTGCTCGTGCTCTTGATTCTGGCGCAGATCGGCAAATCGGCGCTCGAGCGGGCCTCACGCTCGGGCGAGATCGCCGAGCCCGTTGCGACGGAAACCCCGGCTCAGGACCCGCCCGCTGCGGATTGACGGCAACTCTCGCCCGGCGCGTCACTACTACCATCGTCCTTCACCACCGAGGAGCCCCAATGCACCGCATCACCCTCTCGCTCGCGCTCGCGTTCTCTGTCGCTCCAGCCGTGTTCGCGCAGAACGACGTACCCGTCATCTCACGCGACGTGTTGTTTGGGAACCCCGAGCGAGCCCAGGTCCGACTCTCGCCCGACGGCGAGCACATCAGCTTCCTCGCGCCGCGCGACGGCGTCCTCAACGTCTGGGTCGGGCCCGCGGACGACTGGAAGCAGTCTGAGCCCATCACCAACGACGATCACAGGGGTGTTCGCAACCACTTCTGGGCATTTGATTCCGAGCACGTCGTCTACCTCCAGGATCGTGGCGGCGACGAGGACTTCCACGCCTACTCGGTCAACGTCGAAACCGGTGAGGAGATCGACCTCACGCCGTTCGACGGCGTGCGCGCCATCGTGCAGGGCGTCTCGCACACGCATCCCAACACGATCCTCGTGGGCATCAACAACCGCGGGCAGGGGCAGTTCCACGATCTCTACTTGATCAACGTCGCAACTGGTGACCGCGAACTGCTCATGCAGAACGACGGGTACCTGGGATTCGCGACCGACGATGACTTCCGCGTGCGCTTCGCGCAGCGCTTCCTCCCCGATGGCTCGCTGCAACTGCTCGAAGTTAACACCGACGGCTCGGTGAACCCAGAGCCGTGGGACGTCATCCCCAGCGCCGACGCTCAGAACACCTCGCTCGCGGGCTTCAGCCCCGACGGGAAGACCGCCTACATGCTCGATTCGCGCCAGGGCGACACCTCCGGGCTCTACGCGATCGACCTCGAGACCGACAAGCGCGAGCTGATCTACGTCAACCCCAAGGCGGACACGTCGGGCGTGATGGCGCACCCCGTGACCGGCAAGATCGAGGCGGTCTCGTCGAACTACCTGCGCAACGAATGGACGTTCTTCGATGATGGCGTGCAGGCCGACTTCGAGCGCCTGCGCACGCTCCACGATACGGAACTCGCGATCTCGTCGCGCACGCTCGCCGACGACAAGTGGATCGTCACCTTCGTCGACGACAACGGCCCCGTGCGCTACTACGAGTACGACCGCACCACCAAGACACCCACGTTCCTGTTTACCCACCGCCCGGACCTCGAGGGCCTCCCGCTCGCACCCATGCACGCCGAGGTGATCGAGGCGCGCGACGGGCTCGACCTGGTGAGCTACCTCACGCTCCCCGTGTGGGCCGACTCCGACGGCGACGGACGCCCGAGCGAGGCGCTCCCGACCGTCCTGCTCGTCCACGGCGGTCCCTGGGCGCGCGATTCGTGGGGGTACAACCCCTACCACCAATGGCTCGCCAACCGTGGGTACGCGGTGCTCTCGGTCAACTACCGCGGCTCCACAGGCTTCGGCAAGTCGTTCATCAACGCCGCGAACCTGCAGTGGGGCAAGACGATGCACGACGACCTGATCGACGCGGTCGACTGGGCGATCGATGGGGGCATCGCCGACGCGGACAAGGTCGCGATCATGGGCGGGAGCTACGGCGGGTACGCCACGCTCGTAGGGCTGACCTTTACGCCCGACAAGTTCGCGGCCGGTGTGGACATCGTCGGCCCGTCCAACCTCATCACACTCGTCAACTCGATCCCGCCGTACTGGGCCCCGGCGATCGAGATCTTCAAGAAGCGCATGGGCGACCACACGACGCCCGAGGGGCGGCGCCTCCTGCGATCTGCGAGCCCGCTTACGCATGTCGACGAAATCACCAAGCCGCTGCTGATCGGGCAGGGCGCCAACGACCCTCGCGTCAAGCAGGCCGAGGCCGACCAGATCGTCGAGGCGATGACCGAGCGCGGCATCCCGGTCGCGTACGCCCTGTTCCCCGATGAGGGGCACGGGTTCGCACGACCTGAGAACAACAAGGCGTTCAACGCTGTCGTTGAGGCGTTCCTCGCCGAGCACATCGGCGGGCGATACGAGCCGATCGGCGACGACTTCGACGGCTCGAGCATCACCGTGCCCGTGGGCAAGGACCAGATCCCGGGCGTCGCGGACGAGTTGCGGTAGGAACACCGTCGGCCCAGAATCAGTCGGGCACGGCGACCAGCCCTGAACGCTGCATGTCCCACTCTTCGGAGCCGTCCTGCTTGCGCACGCGCTGGCGGATGCCCTGCCCGTTGAGCAGGTTGAGGGGGTTGCGTTCTTTCGTCTGACGCAAGCGCGGGCTCTCGAACCCGGGCTTGTTCTGAGGGTCGAAGTCGTCGATCCCAAAGAGCCCCACCGTCACCATCGACCGGTTGGGCGCGTGGTAGTAGAAGGCGAGCTCGCCCTCGCGGCGCAGGTCGTACGCCGCCCGCTCCGCCGCAGCTCGGTACTCCGCGAGTTCGCCCTCCGGCGGACGCCCGCCGTCGCTCTGGCCGTACACGCCGACCTGGAGCGTGTAGATCGCGTCTCTCCCGTAGTTCGCCCTCGCCTGCCGGAGGTCGAGCATCGGGATCCGACCGGCAAGAGCGGCATCGCTCGGCGGCGCGAGCACCGCGCCCGCGAAGGGCCTCTCCCCTTCGATCGTCAGCTCGCGCAGCTGCTGGAGGTCGCGTTGGGCTGCCGGCGTGTCGTACGACTCGTACGCGCCTCGCGCGAGCACGACCGACTCACCCCGGGCCTCCATGAACACGCCATCGATCAGGCCCGATCCACGCACGCGGGCGAGGGCCTCCTCACCCGCGATCGCGGCGCCCTCCCCGCGGAAGGTGATCAGGACGATGGTCCAAGCCGAGGCCCCCGGCCGAACAGCGGGCGCGGGCCGATCCGATGCCGCGGGGGGCGGGAGCTTCGAGTCGTCCGCCAGCCCAAGCCCGAGCCCGAGATCGACCCCCGCCCCGGCAGCGTTCGGCCCGGAGAAGCCCGCCGGCAGTTCGGGCGCGACGTCGACCCCCGCGAGCGGATCGCCCCACGGGACAACCTGATCCTCGGGAGGTGCGATCACCTCGCCGGTGACCGGATCACGCCTCGCGTAAGGGTTAAACCCCTTCGGAGGCTCCTTGCCGATGATCCCCGCGGTCGTCTGGTGCTCTTCGGCACATCCTGCGCAAGTGCATACCAACACAAATACTAGCAGAAGTGCTCGAAGAAACTTCGCAGCGTCCGCGGGTGCGTTATGCACATAAACCCTTCTATGACAGGCGTTTAGTGCGGATGTACGCAAAACCACGAAATCCAAGCTCCACGGACGGCTCGCGTCGATACTTCAGTACCGCAGGGTAGAGCTTAACCGAGACGAGGCATGAAGTTGAGCGCACTCGAAGCCATCCAGTCGATCGTGGGACGCACCGCGGATGCGAGCGATGCTCGCCGTGCGACCCACGACGAGTCTCGTCCCACGCCGGGGCGCGCGTCGGACCGGCTCACTGATGGGGGGGCCCAGATGATCGCAGTTCGCTGGAAGTCTGCCGCACCGGTGCGGACCGAGATGGTCTCCCGGATGCGCCAGGAGATCCAGGCCGGGCGGTACGACACGCCGGAGCGCCTGTCCGCCGCACTCGACCGCATGATCTCCCGAGCGGCCGGTCGCTAGGCCCACACCGTCAGGGGGTCGCAGTCGCTCGAAGCGATCTCAACCCCCACGCCGTCCAACATCCCGCGGAGACGTTCGCCGAGGCGCGGCAGGTACCCACGCTCGGTGTTCGTGTGCCCCGCGAGCACCACGCTCAGCCCGGCATGGCGCGAGGCGACTACGTCGTGGTGGCGCATCTCGCCGGTGACGAACACCTGGCACCCTTGCTCGTGCGCGAGGCGAGCCAGCGAAGCGCCCGCGCCCGGCACCACGCCGATCGTCGTCACCAGCGCGTCCTCGTCACCGGCAAACCCAACCTGCACTCTGGCCTCGGGCCCGAGGTGGGCCCGCAGCCGCGACGCGAGTTCGCCGACTCTGGCCGGCCGATCCAGCACGAGCCGTCGCCCCGCACCGGTTCGGCGCTCGGGCACGCCCTCCAGCGAGTACACGTCGATCGCCGGCTCCTCATACGGGTGGAATCTCCGCAGCGCCTCCACCGCGAGCGCCACCGCTGGTGGCGGACAGACCATTTCGAGCCGAGTCTCTTCGACATGCTCGATCCGCCCGGCCTCGCCGACGGCGGGTTTGGTGCCCTCGCCGCCGAAGAACGTCCCCGTGCCACGCACGCCGAATGAGCAGACCTTGTAACCCCCGATGGCGCCCGCGCCGTTCGCGGCCAGCGCGTTGCGGACCTTCTCGACCGCGCTCTCAGGCACGAAGGTCACGATCTTGCAGAGCCCGGCGTTCTCGTGGGGTGTGAGCGCCCGGCAATCGCCGTGCATTTCGCCGGGCTTGCCGCCTGAGAGCCCCTCGCAAAGCCAGTCGGTCACGCCGCCGGGCGCCGCGTCGAGGGCGGTGTGCGGCGTGTAAACCGCGATCTCGTGCTGGATCGCCCCCAGGATGATCCGCTGACGGGGCGTGCGGTCGGTTACCCGCGTGAGCGGCTCGAAGATCGGCGGGTGGTACGCGACGATCGCCGACGCCTTGAGCCCCACAGCCTCGGCGAGCACCGCTTCGGTGAGGTCGATCGTGAGCACCACCGGGCCGTCGAGCTTGCGCAAGCCCGAGCCCACCTGGAGCCCGACCTTGTCCCACGGCTCGGCGAGCGAGGCCGGCGCGAAGCTCTCGATGGCGGTGATGAGGTCGTCAACCGTGCGCATGCCTGATCGTATGAGTGCCGCGAGGTACCCTCCCGCGTGGACGCGATCACCGTCAGCGCACCGGGAAAGCTCAATCTGGCGCTCGCGGTCGCGCCGCCCGAGCCGCCCGGCTCGCCCCGGGCGGGGTGGCACCGAATCGCCTCGTGGTTTCACGCGATCGGGCTCGCGGGCGAGGTGCGTGCGGAGCGCGCACAAACCACGACCCACTCCATCGACTGGGCTCCCGACGCGCCGGCCCCGAGCCCCATCGACTGGCCCGTAACGGCCGACCTCACGCACCGCGCGCTGCTCGCCCTCGAGGCGCGTGTCGGGCGCACACTTCCGACGCGCCTCACCATCGCCAAGCGCGTGCCGGTCGGCGGCGGGCTCGGCGGCGGATCTTCAGAGGCCGCGAGCACGCTCCTGGCGCTCAACGCCCTGCACGCGCTCGACCTCGACCACGCCGAGCTCGCGCGGATCGGCGCGATGCTCGGGAGCGATGTGCCCTACTTCCTCGACGAAGCGCGGGCCCCATGCGCCCCCGACGACGCCCCGCGCCCCGCGCTCGTCACGGGCTTCGGCGACGAGATCGAGCGCACGCCGCGCGTGGGTGCGGATGCCGTACTGATCGTGCCGTCGTTCGGATGCCCGACGCCCGCCGTGTACCGGGCGTTTGATGCGGACCCGCCGGCGAGCTTCGCCGGATCGGCCGTCGCGCTGGCCGCCCGCGGCGCGGACCTCGCTGCACCTCTCCCACCGAACGACCTCGCGGCGCCGGCATGCCTCGTTGAGCCGCGACTGGGTGAGCTGCTGCGTCGGGCGCACGAGGTCGAGCCGCGCGTGCGCGTGACCGGGTCCGGCTCGGTGTGCTTCGTGCTCGCCGCAGAAGGCCAAGGCGAACTTCTGGCGGGACGATGGCGTGGTGTGTGCGCGCCGGACGCTTCCGTGCTCGTGACCCGCCTGATCGCTCCTCAGACGTAGGCCCCCAACGATCGCTCATGCCGTCGAGCACGCTGGTCATCGTGATCTTCATCATCGCGTTCGATGCGATCGTGGTGCCGATTCTCATCGCGGCCGCCATCCACGGATGCTGGAGCCCGCTTCCGAAGCGGTACCCCGGCGTCGACCCGAGACCGGACGCGGTCGTCAAGCAGTTCCAATCGATGCGGGTGGGCCTGCTCAACCTCGGGTGGTCGGTGCATATCGCCGCGGACGAGGAGCATCTGCACTTCACCCCCGTGCGCATCTTCCGTGCAGCCGGAGCAAAGGCGACGAGCATCCCGTGGGAAGCGGTGAAGGTGACCAAACTCCACAAACGCTCGGGAACAGCGACGATCGCTGGGCAGCGTGTGCAGGCGCCCGCGTGGTGCCTTGAGTTGGCGGAACCGCAGGGTCCGCAAAGCGCTCCCGCGAGGTAGGCTCGGGCATGAACCGCGACCAGCTCGACCGCCTCGCCCTTGATGCCGCGTACGAGCAGGCGGTGAAGTCTGGTCGCGAGGGCGGGATTCCGATCGGCTCGGCGCTCGTGGACGGCGCGGGCAATGTTGTCGCCGCCGGGCACAACCTCCGCGTGCAGGAGGGTGACCCGACGGCCCACGCCGAGACCGCCTGCATCCGCAAGGCGGGGCGACGGCGCGACTGGCGCCAGCTCACCCTCGCGAGCACGCTCTCGCCCTGCGCGATGTGCACCGGCACAGCGGTGCTGTACCGCATCCCGCGTGTGGTTATCGGCGAGCACACGACATTCATGGGGCGCGAAGACTGGCTGAGGGCCGAGGGCGTGGAGGTGCGCGTGCTCGACGATGAGCGTTGCATCGCGCTGATGCGCGAGTTTATCGCGGCGAAGCCCGACCTCTGGAACGAGGACATCGGCGAGCCCTAGGGCCTTAGCGAACCCCCTCCCCGCGCATACGATCGCGCCCGATGACCATCGCGCCCTCGCCCAGTACCGAGCCTGTCGCCTCGCCGATGCCGGAGCCGGTCCCCGCCCCGCTCGCGGGGACGTCGCTCGCCGCGGTGCGCACCGGTGTGGCGACGCTCGCGCACACGGGCGTGGACTTCCTCTCATTTGTGACGATCGCGATCATGCCGGCGCTGGCGGTGCGCCTGGATATGAGCGAGAAGCAGAAGGCCGGGCTGATCGCGGTGGGCGCGCTCGCGTCGGGCGGGATTCAGCCGATCGCCGCTTGGCTCGCCGACCGCCACGACTCGCGCATGCTCGCGGTGATCGGCGTGCTGCTCGCGGGGGTGTGCGTGCCGATGGTGGGCTTCGCACCGACTTTCCCGGTGCTGGCGCTGCTCTTCGCGCTCGGCGCGCTCGGGATCGGGGCGTTCCATCCGCCGGTCGCTGCGGCGATCGGCGAGCTCTCCGGCCGCAAGCGCTCACTCGGCGTCGCGGTGTTCTTTGTCGCGGGCATGTCGGGCGGAGTCGGTGGCAACGTCATCACGCCGTACTACGTCGACGCGTTTGGGTTTCCCGCGCTGGCGTGGCTCGCGATCCCGGCGTTGATGATGGCCGGTGCGGTCGCGTGGGCGATCGCGCGTGTGCCGCACCGTGCGCACGACGCGCACGACCACCACCGCGCACTGTCCAAGGCCGATCGCTCGAAGCGGTGGGGTGCGGTCGGGCTGCTCTACGCGGGCAACTTCGTGCGGTTCGCGGTGAACAACGCGCTGGTGTTCCTGGTGATCCAGTGG
>JAUIFD010000256.1 GCA_030429485.1 Phycisphaerae bacterium
GAATCGAAGCGACCACCGGAGCCCACGTTGCCTGACCCCGGGAACACCATCCTCATCACCGCCGGCCCGACACACGAGCCTATCGATGCCGTCCGATACGTGGGAAACCGCTCCTCGGGTCGGCTCGGCGTCGAACTCTCTGACGCCGCAGCTCGCGCCGGGTGGAAGGTGATCCTCGCGCTCGGTCCCACCCCGCTCGCGCCCAGTGAGACGGCGGTGGAGACCCACCGATTCCAGACAACCGCCGACCTGGGCGCGCTCCTCGCCGAGCATCAGCCGCGCTGCGACGTGCTGGTCATGGCCGCCGCCGTCGCCGACTATCGCCCCGCCCGCCCGCTCACCGCCCAACAGAAGCTCCGACGAACCGGCGACCGCCTCGTCCTCGAACTCGAACCCACCCCCGACCTGCTCGCCCAGTGCTCCGCCCGCCGGCGTCCGGGACAGTGCCTGGTCGGCTTCGCCCTCGAGCCGCGAGCCGAGATGCTCTCCTCCGCCCGAGGCAAGCTCGAACGCAAGGGCGTCGATTGCATCGTCGCGAATCCCCTGGAGACGATGGACGCCTCCACCATCGACGCGGTCCTCCTCGGACGCGACGGATCGGAACGCCACACCGGCGGCCCCGTCCCCAAAGCCGACTTCGCCCCTTGGCTCCTGAGCGCCATCGAGGAGGCACGCCATGCCACCCAGCCGTGACCGATACCCCTCGCAGCAGCGTCGCGGCAAGCGCCCACCGCCACGCCCGAAGCGCGGGGCCGCCCCGCAGGACAAACGCCCCCGCACGCCCGCGCCGCGCGTGGTATTCGAGGATCAGCACATCCTCGTCGTCGACAAGCCCTCCGGGCTCATCACCGCCGACCCCACCACCCCCAACGCCGACCCGCGCCGCTCGCTCTTCGGCTGGGTCAAGCGTTACGTCCGCCGCGATCGAGGCCCCGGGCGACACGCCTGGATCATCCACCGCCTCGACCGCGACGCATCGGGCTTGCTCGTCTTCGCCAAGTCCGAGCGTGCGTTCGAATCGCTGAAGGAACAACTCGGAAAGCGCGCCATGCACCGCGTCTACGCCGCGGTCGTGGAAGGCGAGGGCGAGCCCACCGCCACAGAAGGCACCGTGCAGACCTATCTCGTCGAGGACCGTGACGGGCGCGTGCGTTCGATCGGCCCGCTCGCAGGGCGCGCGCCAGTCGGGCGAGACGCGCAGTTCGCACGCCCCGCCATCACCCACTACCGCGTCCGCGAACGGGGTCGCGGCAGGCGCATGCTCGCCGTCCGCCTCGAAACCGGCCGCAAGCACCAGATCCGCGTCCACATGGCCGAGCGCAACATGCCGATCGTCGGCGACCGCATCTACGGGCGCGCCGACGACCCCCTCCGCCGCCTCGGGCTCCACGCGACCGAGCTCGGCTTCGAGCACCCGATCACCGGCGAGACCGTCCGCTTCGTATCGCGCCCGCCCGCGTCGTTCTACAAGGCCGTGGGCGCACTGCCGCCCGCCGGCACGCCCGACGACACCCCGACCGAGCCGACCGAAGTCGCGGACTTCCCCGACGAGACGGGCTCCGCCGACGAAGGATGGGAGACCGTCGCCGAGTGGTACGACGACCTGCTCGAAGAACGCCGCTCCGACCACTACGACGACGTCATCCTCCCCGGCGCCCTCCGACTCCTCCAGCGCGACCGGCCGCCGACCGGTCTTTCCAGCGACAACCACCCCACCACGCGCGTCCTCGACATCGCCTGTGGGCAGGGCTTCCTCGCCCGCGAGCTCGCGGGCGCCGGATGCGAGGTCGTCGGCCTTGACGCTTCCCCAGCCCTCATCCGGGCCGCCGACGCCCGCAAGAGCGCGCACGAGCAATACCTCACCGCCGACGCCCGCGACCTCCCGGAGCTCACCGAAGAGCTCGGCGGACGCGCGACCTTCGACGCCGCCGCGTGCGTCATGGCGATCATGAACATCGACCCCATCGCGCCCGTCTTCGAGGGCGCCGCCGCGATGCTGCGCGAGGGCGCGCCGCTCGTACTCGTGCTGCTCCACCCCGCGTTCCGCGCGCCCGGACGCACCGGGTGGGGATGGGAGCGCCACGGCCCGTCGACGCGCCAGTACCGGCGCATCGACGCCTACCTCTCCGAATCGAGCGAAGAGATCGTCATGAACCCCGGGCGCGCCGCCCACGGGCACAAGCCCGTCATCACGCAGACCCACCACCGCCCCCTCGCCGCCTACGTGCGCGCGCTCGCGAGCGCCGGCTTCACCATCGACGCCATCGAGGAATGGGCGAGCCAGCGCACCTCCGAGCCCGGCCCGCGAGCCGACGAAGAGAACCGGGCCCGGCGTGAGATCCCCATGTTCATGGCGATCCGGGCGATCAAGTCCTCAGCGCGTTTGTCGAGCTCGTAGCGGGGCGGCGACTTCCCAGTCGCCGTGTCGCCCGCATCGGGCGACGTGCCGTGGGATTGCGCCACGAGCCTGGCGCTACGCACGAGCAATGATGCTCTAGCGTCGCGGGTCCGCGTGGTCCTCGTCTCGGAGTCCGTAGTAGCTGTACTCCCTGACTCCCCCGTCAAGCAGCGAGGCGACGACGTCCCGGCTCAAGACCGCCTTGACGGAACCCACATCAAACTCACGCTCGGTCCGGAGCCCAAAGAACATCAGCCCGTCGCGCGCCGCCAACGCGGGCACCGCTCCCTTCAAGTAGTATTTCGCCCTCGGGTCCGGTGCACTCGCGTCTTCGAGTACGCGTCGCGGACGCGGGATAAAGAACGAAGTCTCGCCCGCTCGCACTTCGCAGAACTCGTCGCGCTCTGCCCACCCACGCTCGATGAGATGTCGAACAACCCGCAGCGACCATGCGAGTTCCACCCACACGACGGAAAAGACGGTGACGCAATCCAAGGCCGCAACCTCCGGCGCACAACTCGCTGGCACAGGTTCACCCGCTGGAGCAAACTCCGGCGCACGCATCGGGTGCAGCGTGTTCACGAAGTGGTCGTGCTCCTCGCCCAGATCCGGAGCATCCAACTGGAAGAACCGGTAGACTTGGAGCGGATCGTGGCTCACCCCGCCAGGTCCCGCGTCAGACTCCGCGTGAACTTGTAGCGACCGAGCCGACGGAGATCGCGAAACCGGCGCACGCCGCGTGACTCGAACCGCGCCGCGCACACCTCCCACAGCCCGGCCGCCGCGAGCGCATCCTCGCGCGCCCGGTGCGCACGTTCAAGCGCCACGCCGTGGCGCACGCACGCCTCCGCCAGCCCGATCCGCGCGCCCAGCCCGAGCCCCTCCATCACGCGCGCTACGCACACGAACGGCGGCGCATACCCCACGCCGCACCGACCGAGTTCCGCCGCGATCGCACGCACGTCGAAGTACACGTTGAACCCCACCACCACCGCGCCCGAAAGCGCACGCACGAGCTCCCCCGCGACATCGCCAAACGCCGGCGCGCCGGCGACTTCGCCGGGCGAGATCCCGTGGACCGCGCCGCCCCCCCCGCCTTCGCCATGCTCGCCCTCAACCACCGCACGCTCGCCGCGGATGAGCGAGTCAAACACCACGCGCCCCCGCTCGCCCGGCTCCACACGCACCACCGCGATCTCGATCGCGCGATCGTGCGTTTCCACCTTGAGCCCCGTCGCCTCCACGTCCACCACCACCAACGGCGTCTGTCCGATCGCGAGGTCCAACACCCCGCGCTCGCGCCGCGCCGCCGCCCCCGCCGCACCTCGGATCGAGCCCACGCGCGTCATCATGGTGAGGATAAACAACGAGGGCCGCCCCAAGCAGGGCGGCCCTCCGTGTATCGCAATGACGTCGTTGGCTTACGGCAGGCCGTACCGGATCATCTCGCCGCCGAAGTCCACGCCCCGAAGACCACCACGGGTGGTGTCGTACCGAAGCGTGAAACGAGCGCCCGTGCCACCGCCCGGAATCGGGTCGAGCCAGGGCTCGCCGTTGATCGTGTGCGCAACCTGCACCGGCGTCTCCCGCGCGGGCTGAATCGGAAGCCACCCGAGGTTGGCGTCGCCCGTCCGGTTGAGCTTCGCCGAAGCGTCGAACATCAGGAACGTCACCTGCGCCTGATCGAAGCCCGCGAACATCCGCACACGCGAGGTGTGCCGCTGCGCGTCGTCGTTGTAGTGCACCTTG
>JAUIFD010000257.1 GCA_030429485.1 Phycisphaerae bacterium
AGGTGGGGTATGCCGTCATCGGTGGTGTCCGGCGTGCGACACTCTGGACCGGCACCGCCGCGTCATGGGTCGATCTCCACCCCGCGGGCGCCGCAGAGTCCAATGCGATTGACGCCGGCGGAGCGCTGCAGGTCGGCGCGGCCGAAGTCGGCGGCGTGATCCGCGCGGGCTTGTGGAGCGGTACCGCCGCCTCGTGGGTCGATCTGCACCCCACGGGCGCCATGAGCTCGCAGGCGGTCGCCACCGACGGGACACAGCAGGCAGGGCACGCCGTCTTTGCCGACCAGCCTCGCGCGAGCGTCTGGAGCGGCACCGCCGCGTCGTGGGTCGACCTCCACCCGGCGGGCGCGACGCGGTCCTATGCGTACGGCACCGACGGCACGCGCCAGGTCGGGTGGGCCACCGTCGGCGGCACCGATAGGGCGAGCGTGTGGGCCGGCGACGCCGCGTCGTGGATCGATCTCCACCCGGCGGGCGCGACGGTGTCCTATGCGTTCGACACATCCGGGACCCTCCAGGTAGGGCAGGCCGCGATCAACGGGCTCACGCACGCGGGCCTGTGGACCGGCACCGCCGCGTCGTGGGTCGATCTTCACCCGGGGATACCCGCCACGTTGTCGGGCGCACGCGCCACCGATGGCACGCACCACGTGGGCTGGGCGAGCGTCGGCTTTCCCGGGAACTTCCATGCCAGCCTCTGGCGTGACTCGGCCGCGTCGTGGGAGGATCTCCACCTCGTTGTTCCCGGTACATATCAGTGGACCTTCGCGGACAACGTGTGGAGTGACGGCTCGACGCTCTATGTCGTCGGGTACGGCGGCAACAGCGCCACCGATCAAGTGGAGGCGCTGATGTGGTCGCGCCCGCTCGACACGTGCGCAGTTGATCTCGCACCACCCCCCGACGGCGATGGCTCGATCGACACCAACGACTTCTTCCAGTTCCTCGCGTACTACCAGGCGCAGGACCCGCGCGCAGACTTCGCGCCGCCGGGCGGCGACGGCAACGTGAACACCAACGACTTCTTCGCCTTCCTCGCCGCGTATCAGGCGGGGTGCCCGTAGGGCACGGCGCGTAACGCGCAGCGCGACTACATCCGCTTGCTCATCGCCCGGTCGATCTCGCGGCGGGTGGCTTTGTCGCGGAGGACGTCGCGCTTGTCTGAGTGGGTCTTGCCGCGGGCGACGCCGATGAGGAGTTTGGCGTACCCGTCCTTGAAGTAGAGCTTGAGGGGGACGAGCGTCGTGCCCTTCTGATCGACCTCGCGGGCGAGCTTGGTGATCTCGCGCCGGTGGGCGAGGAGCTTGCGCTTGCGGGTGGGCAGGTGCCCGAGCCCGGCGGAGGGGGCGTACTCGGGGATGTTGACGCCGATGAGCCAGAGGGCGCGCTTGCCCTCCTCGAGGCGGACGTATCCCTCGGCGAGTGAGGCCTTGCCGTCGCGGAGCACCTTGACCTCGGACCCGCGGAGCACCATGCCGACCTCGATGGTGTCGGAGATGGCGTAGTCGTGGCGGGCCTTGCGGTTCTCGATGACCGGCGAGGTGTTCTGTTTCTTCGGACGCTTGGCCACGTGGAAGATTACCCCGCTTAACGGCATCACGGCTTTTTGACGGCGAAGTGGCGCCACGCCAAAGAACGTGGCCCCGAGCGAGCTGCGCCGGCGCATGCGGGGGCGTTGGGGTTAGGGCGTTCTGCTCTTGACCCAGGCTTGGAACACGACATCAACGCACACGCCTAGAACCGGCTCGAGTCGGCGTTCGTCGGCACGGTTCTGTACTTGCACGCCTGCTTGCGCGCTCCGCGAGTGGGCCGGAGGGTTCAACATGTACGCGCGAACACAGCGCAATCTCACGCTCGCAGGGCTCGCCATTGCCACCTGCCCGGCGCTGGGCGGACCTGAACTGCACATCGTGGCGACATCGGGCGTCGCGACTCCGTACGGCGACATCGCTGCCCTGGGCGCGGTCACCGTCAACAACAACGGGAAGGTGGGCTTCGGGGGCAACATCGGCGTCGGTGATAACGCGGTGTTCATCGGTGATCACACCGGATTCTCAGTGGTTGAGCACTTCGGTGACGCCATCCCCGACGGCGACGGCACCATCAAGTCGATCTCCTACCTCGGCATCGACGCGGACGACGCGGTGGTGTTCTGGGCGTCCATGCATGGGGCCTCGCTCGGCGCCGACAACGACACCGCCATCGTGCGCTCCGATGGCGTGGCTCGCGACGTGGTTATTCGCGAACGCGACGACGCTCCGAACGCGTCGGGCGTCGCCGACGGGTACTTCGTGAACTTCCAGTTCGCGAGCGTATTCGCCGATGCGCAAGGCGTCGGGCCCTTCGCCTTCTCGGCCGACCTGCGCGGGACGTCGGGCGGCACGTCGGATCGACTCGGGGTCTTCTCCGTCGACGATGGCGCCGTCGTGCAGGCGTATCGGCGGGGCGATCCCTCGCCGGACGGATCGGGCACGATGGGCTTCCCTTTCACGCGCTCGCTGTACGCCGACGACGACGGACGCGTGGTCTTCCAGGCGGATGTCGGTGGAGACGACGCGATCTTCATCGGCGGCGACGGTGCGCCGAGCATCGCGGCCCGCGTCGGAGACGGCGCGCCCATGGGCGGGGTGTGGACCTCTGTCGCTTCTCCCCACATGAGCGACGCGGGGTGGGTGACGTTCGTCGGTGGTCGATTCGACGGCGTGAGCTCGATCGGATGCCAGACGATGCCGCCGGACACAGCTGTCCCGAGCGAGGTTGTCAAAACTGGCGATGCGTATCCACCCGCGGGTCCGGACGCCGTCTGGGTGTCGATCGAATCACCTCGCGTCAACGACGCCGGCGATGTGGCGTTCATCGGCACGCTCGCCGGGCAGATCGGCGGCGCCACCGGGATCTTCCGGGTCGATCCACTCGGCGTGATTACAGAGATCGTGCGGGAGGGCGACGCGCCGCCCGACGCCAACGGCGTCTTCCACTCGTTGGCGGGGCTCGCGGCGCCGCAAATCAACGAAGGCGGCGATGTGCTCTTCTACGGGTCGCTCACGCATACGTCGGGCGGCGGGAGTGACGACGCGGGGCTCTACTTCTTCCGAGAGGCGGAGGGCCTCTCGAAGATCGTCCGCGAGGGCGACCCGCTCGACGGAGGCACCGTCACCGGCCTCGCCTGGGACTGGTTCCACGAGGGCGCCAAGGAAGGCAACATCAACGCCCTGGCGCAGGTCGCCGCGCGGGTCGCGCTCGACGGCGGCTGGAGCGGCGGCGGGCGTGACGCCGTGATCCTCTACTCACACGATGGGGCGCCGGATGCGTGTGTTCCGGATATCGATGGGGACGGGACGATCGACACGGACGACTTCTTCGCGTTCCTCGCGCTTTATGCCGCCAGCGACGCGGGCGCCGATATCAACGACGATGGCGACATCGACACCGACGACTTCTTCGCGTTCCTCGCGGCCTACGCCGCCGGATGCTGAGTTGATGCGGCCGGCCTTTCGCCCCGGCGCGCAGCGCCGGGGCTTCTCATGCGCGTGCCGGGCGCGATACGATGAGGTCACGATACGGAGACACGCATGCCGCTCATGCTCGCCGCCCTCACCTGCCTCACCACGACGGTCGCCGGGATTGAGCCGGACCCGGAGCAGCTGCTTCGGCGTGCGGACCGCGCGCTGCGCGAGGCCGGCACGATCACCTATGACGCGGAGCGGACGTGCGTGGGATGGCTCGCGACGCAGTCGCCAAACGTGAAGGGGAGCGTGGTCGCGTCGCGCCTCGACGACCTCGACGATTTGCTCGGGTGGCGCGTGGAGGTGAGCGGCACGCTCACGACCCCCGAGGGCGAGTCGCAGAAGGTGCAGTGCGCGTACAACGGCGTGTCCGCCGCTGGCCTGCGCACGGCAGACCTGCTCTACACGACCGGTGAGATGGACCCCTACCTGGGGCCGATGCTCGATTCGGGCGGGCGTCTGACGACGTGGATGGCGCTCTGGACGAGTTCGGTCGTGCCGTTGTTGGAGGGTGACGTCGAGTACGAGGTCACGTACGACGGACGCGCGGTGGTGGGCGAGGTCGTGTGCGACGTGGTGCGCCTGGCGCTGTATGAGCTGGAAGCGCCCGAGTTTGAGACCTGGGTCT
>JAUIFD010000258.1 GCA_030429485.1 Phycisphaerae bacterium
CCCTGCTCGAAGCCATGCAGGAGAAGAGCGTCACGAGCGGCGGCACCACCTACAAGCTCGACCGCCCGTTCCTCGTCCTCGCGACGCAGAACCCCATCGAGCAGGAGGGCACCTACCCCCTGCCCGAAGCCCAGATGGACCGCTTCCTCTTCAAGGTCGACGTCGGCTACTCGCAGCTTGACGACCTCATCACCATCCTCGACCGCACCACCGGGCAGGAAACACCAACGCCCGAGCGCGTGATGGACGGCCCGACCATCCTCGCCGCCCAGGACCTCATCCGTGGCGTGATCGTCGCGCCGCACGTCAAGCAGTACGCCGCACGCCTCGTGCTCGCGACACACCCCGAGGGGCAGCACGCCGCGGGCGGAGCCAACGGCCCGACCAACCGGTACATCCGGTGCGGCGCGAGCCCGCGCGCCGCGCAGGCGCTCCTTCTCGGCGCGAAGGTCAAGGCGGTGACCGACGGGCGCTACCACGTGTCGTACGCGGATATTCAGCACGTCGCGGTGATGGCGCTGCGCCACCGCGTGCTGCTCAACTTCGAAGCCGAAGCCGACCGCGTGCGCGCCGACGACGTCTGCCGCCAGATCCTGGAACTGACCCAGACCGAGCCGATCGCGGCGGTGGGTGTGGGGGCGTAGGTGTTTGCGGCGGCTGCATTGCCGCACGCACGTAGTCTTGTTTCGAACTGCACAACTCGCGTGGAGACTGAAATGCACAAGCCTCTCATCGCCCTCGTTTGCCTCGCTTCGTGCCTGCTGCCCGCGTGCAGCTCCACGCCCATGCTCGCGGACAAAGACCGGCGTGTCGCCCACGACGAGATCGTCGGCACATGGAAGCAGCAGAACGGCAACACCATCGACTTCGATGACTGGAGCAACAACCGGTATGGGCTGCGCATCGAGCGCCCCGACGGGACGGTCTCCGAGCGCATGGTCGCACGCCTCATGGATCTCGGCGACGTGACCTACATGGAGGTGCTCCTCAACGACCCCGCGAAGGACCAGCCGCCCGTCTACCACTACGGGAAGGTCGAGGTCTCGGGCGACACCATGCGCCACTGGGCGATCAGCCCCGCCTGGCTCGGGCAGCAGGTGGACGAAAGCACGCTCGTGACCAGCACGACCGAAGCGGGGCGCCCCGTGGCGATGACAACCGACCCGGACGCGCTGCGAGCCGTGCTGCGCAAAGCGACGAACGACCCGAGCGCATTCCAGCAGCCCGAAACGCTGCGGCGCGTGCGATAGCAGAGACCAACGCTCCGCGTTTGAAAGCTCCCGATGATCCGCACCGAATCACCATCCCGCCCCGAGCGCCTTGATCAGCTGCTCGATTCCGCACTGATCGCGCGCGTCTCGCAGCTCGACATCACCGCGCGCAAGGTCTTCGCCGGCAAGCTCAAGGGCGAGCGCCGATCCAAGCGGCGCGGCGAGTCGGTCGAGTTTGCAGACCACCGCCCCTACGTCGTCGGCGACGACCTCCGCCACATCGACTGGAACATCTTCGGGCGGCTCGACCGCCTCTTCCTCAAGCTCTTCCTCGAAGAGGAGGACCTCTGCCTCCACATCGTCATCGACTCCTCCGCCTCGGGCGACTGCGGCGACCCGCCCAAGTTCTTCTACATGCAGCAGGTCGCGATGGCGCTCGGGTACATAGGGCTCGTCAACCTCAACCGCGTCGCGATGACCGCCATCGCGGACCAGTCCGCCGCCGCGCTCGGCGATGTACCGATGACCGCCGGCGGTGGGCGGGCGACCTCCACCGGGGTTGTCTCCGCCATCCGCGACCTGCGCGGCAGGCGGCGCACGCAGGAGATCGCCGAGTGGCTCTGCGCGCTCGAGCCCATCGGCGCGTCCAACTTCCCCGAAGCTGCGAAACGCATCGCCCTCTCGCGCCGCGGCAAGGGCGTGATGGTCGTGCTCTCCGACTTCTTCTTCAAAGAGGGGTACGAGGACGGCCTGCGGCTGCTCATGGGGCGCGGGTACGAGGTCTTCGCGATCCAGTGCCTGAGCCCGCAGGAAGTCGAGCCCGACATCACGGGCGATCTCCGCCTGCGCGACGTCGAAGACCTCGACGTCGCCGACATCACCATCTCCGCGCCGCTGCTCAAGAAGTACAAGGCCAACCTCGCCGCCTACTGCGATCAGCTCCGCGCCTTCTGCGCCCGTCGCGATATCACGCTGCTCACCGTGCGCACGGACACGCCGATCGACACGCTGCTGCTGGACTACCTGCGCAGGCGAGGGCTCGTGCGATGAGCGGATACCACGGCACTCCGCGACTCCGCGTTCAGGAGCCCGCTCATGAGTAACTTCTCCTTCCTCACCCCCACCATCGCCGGTATCGCCGCTGCGATCGCGATCCCGACGCTGCTCATCCTCTACTTCCTGAAGCTCCGTCGCCGCACGATCGACGTCTCCTCGACACTCCTGTGGAAGAAGGCAGTCCAAGACCTCCAGGCCAACGCCCCGTTCCAGAGGCTCCGCAAGAACATCCTGCTCCTTCTTCAGCTTCTCGCGCTGGCGGCGGCGCTCTTCGCGCTCGCCCAGCCGCAGTTTCGAGACCAGGGCCAGATCGGCGTCAAGCGCGTCATCCTCATCGACCGCTCCGCCTCCATGCAGGCGACCGACGGCACAGGCGGCAAGTCACGCCTCGACGAAGCCAAGGAACGCGCCATCAACCTCGTCGACGGCATGCGCGAAGCGAGCGTCTTCCGCCCCGGCAAGTCCGACGAGGCGATGGTCATCTCCTTTGATACCTCCGCCGCGGTCGCTCAGAACTTCACCACCGACAAAGCCGCGCTCAAACGCGCCATCGAGAGCATCCAGCCCTCCGACGCCCCCTCCGAACTCGGCGAAGCCATGCGCCTCGCCCGCGCCAACCTCCCCCGGCGCATCCTCAACGACCCCACCACCGGCGAACGCATGGAGGTCGAAGGCCTAACCGCCGGCTCATTCGAGACGCACCTCTTCACCGACGGGCGACTGCCCGACGCGAGCGAGGTCATCACGCAACAGGCCGACGACGGCTCGGGACGCCACCCCGTCAGCTACGAACGTGTCGGCACGCTCGACGCGGTCAACGTCGGCATCACAGGCTTCAGCGCCGAGCGCGACTACGACACGCCGCGCAACCTCTCCGTCTTTGTCGGCGTGCAGAACACCTCACGCTCGCCGCGCACGATCGAACTCGAGCTTCTCGTTGACGGCGCCCCCGAGCGCGTGTCCGAGCTGACGATCCCCGGCGCCACCGCGCCCGAAGGTGTCACCGCAAACATCGAAGGCGCAGCCGCGGCCGCCAACACCATCGCAACACCCGGTCAGACCGGCGTCGTCTTCAAACTCGAACGCGAAGAAGGCGGGCTCTTCGCGGTGCGTATCACGCCCGCGCCGTCCTCGCCGTCCGATGAGCCGCCCGATGCTCTCTCGGTCGACAACCGCGCCTGGCTTGTGGTGCCGCCGGCGCGCCGACTCGCCGTCGCGTTCGTGACGGGTCGCGGCAACCTCTTCATGCAGTCCGCGCTCGAGGGCCTGCCCCTCGCCCGCCTCGACGGCTTCACACCCGACGACTTCAACGCCGCGATCGCCGACGGGCGCGCGGCGGACTACGACGTCGTCGTGCTCGACAACGTGCTCCCGCGCCGTCCCGACGGCGAGCCGGGGCTTCCGCCCGGGCGTTTCGTCATCATGGGCGCCGCGCCCCCCCCGCCACAGGGCCCGAACGTCACCGGCGAGCCCGGAGCCGCCCAGTTCCTCGACTGGGCGCGCTCGCACCCCGCAATGCGCGCGGTCAATCTCGACAACGTCGTCATCACCGAGATGCCACAACTGGCGGTCCCCGAAGACTCCACCCTCCAGGTACTCGCCGAAACGGGGCGCGGCCCCGGCGTCCTCGAGTTCGCCTCCGCCAACACGCGCGCCATCATCGTCCCCTTCGACGTCATGCAGTCCAACTGGCCCGTCGAAATCAGCTTCGTCTTGTTCACCGCCGCGTCGGTGCGATACCTGGGACTCGACGCAGGCGCCGGACAGGCGCAGGCCCGTTCGATCAAGCCGGGAGCCGTGCTCACCGACCGCCTCCCCCAGGGCGTGCAGAACG
>JAUIFD010000259.1 GCA_030429485.1 Phycisphaerae bacterium
GACGGCGAGAGCCCGACTCGAGCGGGGATGCTCGTCAATCGCGGCGCGTGGACCGGGTCTTCGAGGATCGTCGCCGCGACAGCCTCGACCCGATCGTCGAAGCCGAGCTTCGTGGGCTCGCGCCCGCCGACAATGGTATCCGTACGACGGAGCGCGTTGCTGACCTCGAGGGCCTAAGCGAGTAGGACAAGCCTCGGAGGTTGGATGACCAACGAGGATGAAAAGACAGGATTTGGCGCGGTCGTGATCGAGCCCGAGCCACCGCGGCGGGGGACGTTCTCGGTGCTGGTGCCGATCGAGATGACGTGGGAAGCGCGGGAGAACGGCGGCGCGGTGCGCCTGGATTTCCGGCCGCGTACGCCGCAGGAGATGGCGGAGCTGTGGAAGGACAAGGGGCGGTTGTGAAGACGCAGACTCGCTCAAAATGGCAAGCGCGAGTCGACGCCTGGCAGGCGAGCGGGAAGAGCTGTCGCGCGTTCGCGCGGGAGTCAGGGCTGAACGCGTCGTCGCTGGCGTGGTGGAAGTGGAAGCTCGGCTCGCTCGAGGCGCCGGCGGAGCCGGAGTTCGTCGAGGTAACTGAGGACTTCATGGCCGCGGCGCTGCCGGGGCTCGGAGACGAGCCGACGATCGAGCTGCTGGTGAGCGGCGTCGAGGTTCGAGTCCGTGGCGCGGTCGATCCTGATGCGCTGACGCGAGTGCTCGATGTACTGGAGGCACGACGATGATCCCCAGCAGCGTACGAATTTTCGTGTGCCGCGAGCCTCAAGACATGCGCCGCGGATTTGATCGGCTGGCGCTCGCGGCGATGCAGACGACCGGTGTCGACGCGCAGAGCGGCGCGATGTTTGTGTTTGCGAATCGCCGGTCGACGCGGCTGAAAGTGCTGTGGTGGGACGGGAACGGCTTCTGCGTGCTGTACAAGCGACTGCACCGGGCGCTGTTTCGTATGCCTCAAGGAGAAGGTGCGACAGCGACGATCAGCGGGCGCGAGCTCGCCGTGCTCCTTCGCGGCGTTCCGCGACCGTCAAGGGGACGCGCGCAGCCGCGCTCTTGACAAGCGAGCGCGCGCGAATATGAACAAGGGGTGCACGAGCACCTCGCCCAGCTACAAGCCGAGGTCGACGAGCTACGCGCCGCGAAGCTCAAGCTGGGCGAGGAGCGCGAGCAGTACCGCCGGCTGTACATGGAGGCGCTGGAGCGCTGCAAGACGCTGGAGCGGGGCATCATCGCGGGGCGGAAGGCGGAGAGCTTCTCAGGCGAGGACGGTCAGCTCGCGCTCCAACTGCTCGAGCAGCTCTTCGGGGCCGAGCCCGGCGAGCCCGACAAGCCGGAGCAGGAGAGCGCGTCACGGGACGAGAGCCCAAAGAAGCGCCGCAAGCCGACGGGCCGCAAGCCGCTGCCGGAGCATCTGCCACGCGTCGAGATCGAGGTGCTGCCGCCCGAGGTCGAGCGCGAGGGCCTGAACGCGTTCGAGCGAATCGGCGAGGAGACCCGCGAGACGCTCGAGCGTCGACCCGCGTCGGCCGTCGTCGTGCGCGTCATCCGGCCAAAGTTCGTTCGTAACGGGAAGATGGTCGAGTACGCGGAGGATCCCGCCGAGACCTGTGCACTCGAGCGGGCGCCAGAGCGCGACGCGGCTCCCGAATTCGTGACGCTCGAGACGCCCGCGAAGCGAGGCGCCGCGGTGGTCACCTACATACCCGAGCAGCTCCGCTCGCAGCAGCTCGTCGACCAGGGGGCGCGGGCCGATTCGAGCGCGGAGCCCGTCGTGCTCATCGCCGACGTGCCCGAACTGCCGATCGACCGGGGGCTCGCGGGCCCGGGATTTTTGTCCGACACCGTGGTCCGACGCTGGGGGGATCACTGCCCCGCCAATCGCCTCGAGCGAATCTACGCGCGCGACGGCGTCGAGCTGGCGCGCTCGACGATCTGCAGCTGGCACATGCAGCTCGCGCAGCTCGCCAAGTGTGTCGTCGACGCGATGTACAAGGACGCGCGAACGCAGCCCTACCTGTGCACCGACGCGACCGGCGTGCTCGTGCAGGCCAAGGAGCGCTGTCGTCGAGGGCACTTCTGGGTCCTCGTCGCGCCCGAGAAACATGTCCTTTTCCGCTACTCGCGAAAACACGACGGCGCCGCCGTCGACCAGCTGATCGCGGGCTACAAGGGCTATCTCGTCGCGGACGCCCACAGCGTCTACGACCACATCTATGGCGAGAAGACGATCACCGAAGTGGCGTGCTGGGCCCACTCGAGGCGGTACTTCTTCAAGGCGCTGGCCACGGACCCCGATCGGGCAAAACACGCGCTCTCTCTCATGAAGGGGCTGTTTCGCATCGAGCGGGAGATCGCCGACGACCCCCGGAAGAAGCGCGAGAAGGTCCGCAAAGCCAAGTCCAAGCCGATCGTCGAGGCCTTCTTCCGATGGTGCGATGAGCAGCGCGCTCGTGTCCTCGACGAGACTCCGATCTCGAAGGCGCTGAACTACGCCCACAACCAGCGGACCGCGCTCGCGCGCTTCCTCGACGACGGCCGGCTGCCGATGACGAACAACATCTCGGAGCGGCACCTTCGTCGCGAAGCGGTCGGACGTAAAAACTGGCTCTTCGTCGGGAGCGACGACGGCGCCGAGACGAACACGATCTTCGTCTCGCTCCTGGCGAGCTGCCAGCTCCACGGGATCGAGCCCTGGGCGTACCTCCGAGACCTCTTTTGCCTGCTGCCGTCGTGGCCCCAGACGCGCGTGCTCGAGCTCGCGCCCGCGTACTGGCGTGAGACCCTCAAGCAAGAGGACACTCAGCAGCGGCTCGCCGCCAACATCTACCGCTCGGTCACGCTCGAACACTCCCCGCCGGAGTAGCGGATCGGCGGGGCCGTGTCAGGAACGCGGTCCGCTGGACGCTTACCGACAATGTGATCGAGCGTGGTGACCATGTCGGTCACGCTGACGCTGCCGCGCGCGCGCGCCTGGGCGAGCTCGAGCAGTAAGCCTCCCCTGGTTCGGTGGACACCTCCAACAAGTCAGCAGTAGACAGGAGATGTCCTCATGGGAAAGAGAAAGCGAAGAAATTTTACCCCCGAGCAGCGGGCTGCTGCGGTCAAGATCGTCGAGACATCGGGGAAACCAATCGCGCAGATAGCGAGGGAGATGGATCTCTCGGTCACGGCCCTGCGCAACTGGGTAGCGCAGTCGAAGATCGACAAGGCCCAGGATCCCAACGGACCGCTGACGTCGGACGAGCGGGCCGAGCTGGCGCGCCTGCGGCGAGACCTCAAGCGCGTGACGATGGAGCGGGATTTTTTAAAGCGAGCCGCGGCGTACTTTGCGAAGGAAACAGCTCCTTCGAAGTGATCGCCGCGGCGGAATCGGACTTCCCGGTGAGTATGATGTGCGACGTCCTCGAGGTCTCCCGAAGCGGATACTACGCGTGGAAGACACGCGAGCCGTCCGAGCGAGCTCAGGAGAACGCGGCGTTGAAGACCAAGATCAAGGTGATCCACGACGCCAGCCGGCAGACGTACGGCAGCCCCCGCGTGCACGCCGAGTTGGTCGCCCAGGGTGAGAAGGTCGGGCTCAACCGCGTCGCTCGACTCATGCACGAGGAGGGCGTCTGCGGACGACGGCGCCCGAAATTCAGGAAGACGACGGACTCGAACCACGACCACCCGATCGCGGCGAACGTGCTCGAGCGTGACTTCAGCACCGACGAGCCCGATCGCGTCTGGGTCGGCGACATCACCTACGTCTGGACCCGCCAAGGGTGGTCGTACCTCGCGGTGATCATCGACCTGTACTCGCGCCGAGTTGTCGGCTGGTCGCTCGCCGAGCACATGCGCACCGAACTCATCTCTGACGCGCTCAGAGCCGCCCTGGGCCATCGAGAGCCGTCGGTACGGGGTCTACTCTTCCATTCCGATCGCGGCTCTCAGTACGCCTCAGTGGCGTTCACGACGGCCCTCCGCGACGCGGGGATCTCCAGCAGCATGAGCCGCAAGGGCAACTGCTGGGATAACGCCGTCGCCGAGAGCTTCTTCAGCACGCTCAAGAGCGAGCTCATCCATCGCACGATCTTCCTCACGCCCGAAGC
>JAUIFD010000260.1 GCA_030429485.1 Phycisphaerae bacterium
CCCGAACTCGTCCACAAACTCCGTATCCCGCTGCCGCCAGGGTTTCTCGCCGTCGCTCGTGAGCGCGTCGGTCCAGCGTGAACGCAGATTGCCGCCGACGTGCTTCATCACGACCGCGACGGAGTTCACCTCCGGATCAAGCGCCTCTCGCAGCTGCGCCCACGTCAACTGCTCCGCCGCTCCCTCCGCGAGCCGACGATGCCGAGCAAACTCCGCCGCGAACGCCTCGATGATCATGCGTTGATTCTATTGACTCCCGGTCACGAACGAGTATGCTCTCGCCACCCTTGGACGTTGAAGGAGACCTCGCCATGCTTGCGACGTTGACCAACAACCTGTCCCGCCCCGCCTCCCGCCGCTAAGGCGGCCGCTCGCCGTTCGCGCGGGCAGGGGCGGACCCATTCATCACCATCGCTGATTTGATCTGAGGTATCGGTGCGCTCGTTCGGGCGCACACGACCGGAGGCTGTCATGTCGTCGAAACGACACGAGGATGTCGTGCGCGATCTGTGTGCGCACGTTCAGGAGGGGGACGGGGACGACCCGCGCCG
The DNA here is from genome assembly GCA_030429485.1 of Phycisphaerae bacterium. Lineage (GTDB taxonomy): Bacteria > Planctomycetota > Phycisphaerae > Phycisphaerales > UBA1924 > JAUIFD01. The sequence goes on from JAUIFD010000260.1 coordinate 552, forward strand.
TGCGGGACGCGAGAGCAACAACCAAGCCCGCGAACGCCGGGCGCGCCAGTTGTGCGCGCAGGTCGCCCGCGCGCTCAACCAAGCGCTCGCCGGGCTTGCCGACGACGCGCTGCGTGGGTGCACCGTGTCAGCTGTTGTTCCGGCGCCCGACGCTGGGCGTCTGCGGGTCACCCTGCGCGCACCCGAGCCGAAGGCGGCCGAGGCGCGCCTGGCGCACGCCCGCGGCTTGCTGCGCCTCGCGGCGGGCGACGCGATCTCGCGCAAGCGCGTGCCCGAGCTGATGTTTGTCACGCTCGGCGAGGAGGCCCCGGATGCGTGAGAGCCAATCCCTACCCGCCACGATCGAGACGTGGCTCGTCGAGCCAATGACGCCGGACGTGCGCAAGGCGATCGATCGCCTCGCGCGCGCGCCGAGCGTCACGCGGATCGCCGTGATGCCCGACGTTCACCTCGCGCCGGGCGCGTGCGTCGGAACCGTCGCAGCGACTCGCTCAGCTCTTTACCCGGGCGCCGTCGGTGGCGACATCGGGTGTGGCATCGCCACCATCGCCCTCGGGGGTGACTTGCCCCGACACCGTCCCACGCTCGAAGCGGTGCTCGCCGACCTCCGCGGCGCGGTCCCGATCAAGCGGCACGCCTCGGTTGATCACGCGCCGGTGCTCCCGCCCGACATCGGCACGCTCCGCGACCCGTGCTGTGCCGGTGACATCGCACGCACGGGGCGAGTCGAACTCGGCACACTCGGGCGTGGCAACCACTTCCTTGAGCTGCAGGTCGATGCTGACGAACGCGCATGGCTCATGGTGCACTCCGGATCTCGCTCGATGGGACAGCGCATCCGGGCCGCACATGAGGCCGGCGCCACCCGCACGTTCGCCACACTGCGCATGCTCGATGCGGAGTCGCGAGAGGGCCAGTCCTACTTGCATGATGCGGCATGGGCCGTGCGGTACGCGCGGGCCAATCGGCACGCTATGCTGACCAGTGCGGCTCAGGTCATCCACGACAGACTGGGCCTGATCGCGGACTGGTCCACGCTGGTGGATGTCCATCACAACCACGTGCGCGAAGAAGAGCACTTCGGCGAACGCCTGTACATCCACCGCAAGGGCGCCGCCCCCGCGAGCCACGGCGCGCCGGGGCTGATCCCTGGACACATGGGCGGCGAGAGTCTCCATGTCGTCGGCCGAGGTGAGCCCGAGTCACTCCGCTCCAGCTCGCACGGTGCGGGGCGGCGCCTCGCTCGGTCCGACGCTCGCCGCAAAGTCGACAAGCGGGAGCTCGAGCGATTGCATGCGAGTTGCGTGTTCGACGCGCGTCCCGCGCACGCGCTCCGCGAGGAGGCGCCATCCGCGTACAAGCCGCTCGACGCGGTGATGCGCGCCCAGCGTCGTCTTGTGAAGACCGCTCGACGTGTACGCGCCGTGCTCTGCTACAAGGGAATCTAAGGCCGAGCACGGCTGGTCGCAGAGTTGCGCGCGGTCAGCGCTGCGGTGCGCCCGTGCGCATCTTGAGGAGCGCCCCTCCAACAACCGTCATCGGCAAGAGCATCACCAAGAACGCCAGGTGGAACCAGATCGGCATGGCCGACCATGCTGCAGCCTGCACGCCAATGCCGGTGAGCAGGAGCGCAATGCCCAGCGCGACGACCGCTCCTCGCCACCGATCTCGCGCGATCAGCGCCGCGACCGCACCGCCAGCCAGTGAACATGAGACACTCAGCCCCAGCGTCGTCGTTAGAGGAACGACACCCGCATACGGCCCGCCCTCTGGGGACGCCTCAGGAAACACCGCTGCGATCACCGCCCCGCCCGCCAGCCAGAGCGCAGTCCAAACGACATAGCCCACGACGACCCCGATCACCGCCCGGGTCATGAGGCGCCCCCATTTTCTTCCGCGGACACCGGCCAGTGCTCGCTCTTGCACTTCGCCGGCGTGATCGGCTGCATCACCTTGAACAGCACGAAGAGGGCGCGAGTGCCCATCGGCGCACTCCCTGTCTCCATCACCGCCTTCAGCGTGTTGACGATGAGCTTGCCACCCTGGACCATCTGCTTCGCGGTCTTGGTGCCCATGTCGAGGTTCTCGATCGTGAGCGTGAACCGCGTTCCCGTGTCCGTCGGGTGTAGCTCGTAGATCACCACACACTCAGGCTCGTCGTAGCTCGTGAACCGGAACGTGTGCGCGAACCGACGGGGAGGGTCATACTCCAGGATCTTGCCGACCACCCCCGTGTACTTGCCGTCGGGCGTACGCATCGCGATGGTCGCGCCGGGCGCTAGGGCGCCCGCGTCCATGCGAGAGTTGAAGAACGCCTTGATCGGCGCGTCCGTCCGGGTGATCTCCTGCCACACCGCCTCTGGCGGCGCCGCGATCTCGACCCTGAACATCTGCGGCGTTTGCGTGTGCGTGGTCTCAGGCACGTCGCTTCTCCTCGCCCGAAGCCCGCGCCTCGGCGTTCGACTTGATGTCCACGAGCTTCGACGCCCAGAACCTGGCGTACTGGGTCGTCCACCGGTCGTAGATCTGCTGAATGGGCACCGCGTTGAAGAACAGGTGCCGCGTGCGCCCCTGCTTACGCGAGAGCACGAGCCCCGCGTCCTCGAGCACCTTCAGGTGCTTCATCACCGCGATCCGCGAGATGTCGAAGTGCGACGCCAGCGCCCGCACGCTCATGCCCGGCGCCTCGCAGAGCAGGTCCAGCATCCGGCGCCGACCGGCGTGCGCCAGAGCCGCAAAGACGAGATCGTGCTGGGCCTGGGCGGTGAGCATAAGTAACCAATATGTTACCTATTCAGCCCGATGAATCAACCCACCCACGCCGAAATCACGAAAAACGCCCAGCGGCGCTTGAGTTCACAATGTTTTCAGTAGATTCTGAAATACATGACATCTCCAGCTCCCATCGTGGTCACCGGCGCCCTCTCCTATTCCGGACGCCGGGTCGCCCACCTGCTCCTCGATCGCGGACAACGCGTACGCACGCTCACAAACTCACCCCACCGTCCCAACCCCTTCGGCGACGCGCTCGAGATCCACCCGCTCGCTTTCGACAACCCCGCCGCTCTCACCCGCTCCATGGAGGGCGCCGCCACCCTCATCAACACCTACTGGGTGCGCTTCAACCGACGTGGTCGCGGACGCGCCGGCTTCACGCACGCGCAAGCCGTCGCCAACACACGCACCTTGTTCAAGGCGGCTCGGGCAGCCGGCGTATCCCACGTGGTCCACGTGAGCATCCTCAACCCGCGCGGAGGGCGCGGGCTCACCTACTACGACGGCAAGCTCGAGCTCGAAGACGCCGTCGCGCGCGCCGGATTCGAAAGCTACGAGATCGTGCGCCCGGGCGTGCTCTTCGGCCGCGGTGACATCCTTGTCAACAACATCGCCTGGGCCCTCCGCCACGTCCCGGTGTTCGGTGTCTTCGGCGATGGGCGGTACGCACTCCGCCCCCTGCACGTCGACGACTTCGCCGCGCTCTTGGTGGATCGCGCGCTGAATCCAATACACGGCCGAACGACCGACGCCATCGCCCC
>JAUIFD010000261.1 GCA_030429485.1 Phycisphaerae bacterium
GAGATAGTGGGATGCGCGGCGGCCGCCTGGGAGGGCGGCCGTGGCGTTTTTGCGATTCGCTAAGCGTCGTACCCGAACTCGCGGATGAACGGCTCGAGCAGCGCCATGTGCGGTTCGAGGTGCTCCGTGTAGTGCTTCCAGCGAGCGATCGAGCTCGTGTACACCGGCTTGCGCACCTCCCCGGCCGTGGGTGAGTTGACGACCTTGCCGAGAGTGCGCTCGCGGTAGGCGTGCACGGAATCGTCCCATGGGAGCCCGAGGCAGTCGAGGGCCCTTCGGGCTTCGCGTTCCACGTCGGCGACCGTGTCCTCGTACCGCACCTGCACCCACGAGCCCTCGGGCAACGCCTCGCGATAGCGCAGCCATGCGAGCATCTCGTGCGCGTACATCTCGCACGTGCTGCGCCAGGTCAACATCGCGGCACTGAACTCGGTGAGGCGGAACGATCGCATATAGCAGCTCACGACGACGTCGCGGGGGTCGCGTAGCGCGACGACGAACCGCGACTCCGGGAAGAGGCGCACGAGCCCGGCGATGACGGACACGTGGTTGGGGTTCTTGTCGAGGTGCACGCGACCGGCGAGGGGCTCGCCGAGGGCGGCTTCCATGTAGTCGAGGTAGCGTGTGCGTTGTTGCTCGAGCACGCCGCGTGGGATCGCCTCGAGCGTGCCGACGGAGAGCCCGCCGCCCCCCGCGGCGTACATGACAGGGAAGATGTCACGCGTAAAGACGACTCGCTCGGGTGAGTCGGCGAGCCCGGGGTGCGCGTCGAGGATCTGCTCGAGGAGCGTGGTGCCCGAGCGTGGGAAACCGACGAGGTGCGCGATGCCGGCACAGCGCGGATCGGGATCGAAGGGCGGGCGCGCCCACCGTTCGAACGTGTCGCGGTCGATCTCCTTGGCCAGGTCGGCGAAGGTTTGGTTGTTGGCTGCGGCGCGTTGGATCATCTGTTGGGCGTACGGCATCGAGCGGAGCGCTTCCTTTGCTTGCTCGATTGCACGCAGGGCGCCGTCGTAGTCTTGACGGGCGTCGAGGATGTACGAGATCTCGGTCCACGCCTCCGCCCGGATGATCGGTGGCGCTTGCGGGTGTGTCGCCAGGGCGTTGAACGCTGCGAACGCGGCGTCGTGCTCACCGATACGCCGCTGGATTCGCGCCCTGGCCATGATGGGCTCGGGGCGCCCCGGCGCGAGCGAGACGCACCGCTCGATTGCCTCGTTTGCTTCGGCGAGCTTGCCCGACTGCTCGTACAGCCGCGCGAGCTCCCCGAAGATGAGCGGCGACGAACCGCCCGCATCGCGCAGCGCCTCGAGGCGTTCGATCGCCGCTGCGGGACGGAACGCGGACGCGTACGCCTGGGCGATGACGGGCGCGACGCGGGTGTCGCTCCCGGCGAGGGCGTCGGCGTGTTGGAGGAGTTGTTCGGCTCGCGCGACCTCGTGCCGCTGCCCGAACGCGCGGGCGGATTCGATGAGGGCCTTGATGTTGTCCGGGCGTTCGGCCAGGGCGCGCTCGAAGGCCGCGAGCGCCTCATCGAGGCGGTGTTGACCCCACACCTCGCGTGCCTTGGCGAGAGCCTCGAAATCGGCGAGATCGGGCGCGGGGGGCAAGTGGGGCCTCCTTGTGCTTCGTGCGTGCTGTCCAGCTCCAGCCGGCACGCCTCGGGCAATCTGGGGTCAGAATAAAGGAAGAGCCGGGCACGTGGCCCGGCTCCTCGGTTGGGGGCAAAGTTGGTCAGCCGCGCGGGATCAGGGGCAGCCCTGCTGGTACGCGGCGAGGAAGGCGAAGAAGTCGTTGGTGTTGATGAGGTCGTTGCCGTCGAAGTCGGCGGGGTTCGAGCAGGCCGGGGGCTCCGGCGGGCAGTCACCCATGGACGCGGAGTTGGGCGCGTTGCTCGGTGTCGTGTTACCGGTGACATGGACGTTATCGATCGCCCACCACCAGTCGTTGCCACCGACGTAGGCCCACTCGACGACCATCTTCTGCGCACCGTTGGGCACCGCGACGGGGAGCGTGATGTGCTCGTTCGCGCGGTCGAGGCTCGACGAGCCACCCGGCACTGTGCTCGTGTCGAGCAGGAGCAGCTGCGTCGGGGCGCCTCCATCGAACGAGACGGAGACGGTGCCGGCCTGCGCGTCGTAGGGGCGGAAGGACGAGTCGAACTCGACGGTCACGTCGGTGAGGCCGGCGACCGCGAGCTCGGGTGAGTAGAGCGTCGTGTCCATGTCCCCATCGGGGTGGTCAGCGTCGTCCCACTCGTCGCCGTCGGCGACCATCAGATTGAACTCGGAGAGGCCGGCGCCGTTGAGCGGGAAGGTGAACGTCTCGCGCTCCTGCCCGCCGACGAGTGCGGCCCACCACAGACCGTCTGCGATGTTCCATCCACGCCACTCGGTGACGCCGCCCATGGGCGTCAGGCAGCGGTCGCGGTACCACATGTCCGGCAGGCGATCGGTCCAGACATCGGTCGGCGGATCGGCCGGAACCGGCTCGTCGATGGGCTCACGAAGCTGGATGGAGTCAAAGTCCTCGTCGAGGAGCGTGACTTGGGCGCTCACCGACGCGGTCGTGCCCGCGATGGCGGACACAGCGATCACATGCATGCGAGTCATGAGGTTCCTTTCTCTCTCGTGCGGCCGGTTCTACGGCTTCCGCCAAGAGTGTTGCAGCCGCCCCGCGCTCCCGCAACCGCCTGGCGCGAAGAGCGCGCAAAGACTGGGGCGGCATTGTCGCGCGCGCCGGCGGACTACGCAAGACCCCGCGATCTGGCGGGACGCGAGCCAGGTAAATCACTGGGTTGCGAGGTGGGAGGAGGTGTTGAACGCGATCACGATGCGATCCTGGCTTCCGGAGTAGGGCATCGCACTGTGGAGGAGGTAGGCGGGGAAGAGCACGAGCAGTCCGTCGCGGGGCGGGACGTCCTGGAGGTTGTGGGAGAGGTACTGGTTGCCGTAGTCGCGGTGCATGGCGCCGGTGACAAAGGGCGAGTAGAAGCGATTGATCCCGTTGCCGGCGAAGGTGGGCTGCGATGTAGGGACATCACCGGCACGCACGTAGAAGATGCCGCACCACGAGCACCCACCGTGGTAGTGGGCGTCGTGAAACCCACCGTTGTTGGTGATGTGGAACCACGAATCCTCGAACTTCACGCGAATGCGAGCGGGGTCCACCTGCCGGCCGTTCACCGCCCAAACGACCTGGCGCACCGAGTCCTCGCAGAACGCGATGAGCGACTGGAGTTGGGTGTGCTGCGTGGTCTCGAAGAGGTCCATCTTGCTCTCGAACAGCCCGTGCTCCGGCTTCGCGGCGGTGGCGACACCGGAGGCGATGTTGGCGGTCTCCCGTGCGCGGAGCGCCTCGAAGTGCTGCGCGATCGCGGGGAGGTTGGCGGCGGAGTCTTGCCACTGACGAGTGAAGAGCAGGGACGGCCACATGGGGCGCGGCTGCAGGGCGTAGGGATCGCGGACGGGCGCTCCGGGCGCCGGGGCGGTCGTCATCGGGCACCTCCGCGATCATGCTAATCTGGTTTGCGTGAATCGCCTACGCCGATGTGTTAGGTTCGCGCCAAGAAGGGGTGCTTTGTCGTCGTCATGATCGGCATGCAGGTCGTACTTGTGGTGCTCGGGGGGTACGCGCTGGTGGGCCTGGCGTTCGGCGTCGCGTTCGTTGCGCGCGGGGCGGGTCGCTTGGATCCGGTCGCTCGGGGGGCTCCGGTGCGGGTGCGGCTGCTGTTTCTACCGGGGGCGTTGGCGCTGTGGCCGTTGTTGGTCGTGAAGTGGAGGGGCGCCCGCGAGGGCGAACGCCGGGGAGCGTCCTCTTGAACGCGGCGCAGCGGCGGCGGCATGCTTGGACGTGGCTCGTGCTCGGGCCGCTCCTCGTGGTAGTCGTTGCGGTGCTGATCATGGTGCGGCCTGGCCCGGCCGGCATTCCGGCGAAGGAGCCGAAGGCGGGGGCGACGCCGTGACCGTGAGCTACAGATGGGTGCAATGGAACCGCCACAAGCGGACGTACGACATCGTGATGGTTGGCGCAGCGGTCGCGTACCTCGGCGTGTTCGTTGGTGTCGGCGGAGCGGTTGGCAG
>JAUIFD010000031.1 GCA_030429485.1 Phycisphaerae bacterium
CGTGTTCTGGGTTTCGAAAAACAAAGTACGAATAAACTGCACTTGGGGTTCGTTCCTTCACTAGTCACGGCGGAATGCGCGGTCGCGGGCCGCATCGGCAAACTTGTCGTCCGCCGCGTCCCGGACATGGAGCACGGTTCCCGCCTGTGTGCTGGGGTCGTATCGCAGAAACACCCAGGCCGAACGCCGTGATGCCGAGCCCACCATTCTGGCTCGCTGGACGGCATACCACTGATCCTGCATGCCCTCGATCAGTCGCGAATCCTCGCTCGAGACCCGGTTGAATGTCATCTTGCCGAGTTCCTGGCCAACCGGCCCGGTCTGTGCGACCAACTTCCCCAGGACGGGTAGCCAGTTGTCGTGGAACCCCTCCCAGTCGTTGGCTTCACTCTGGGCGTTGTAGCTTGGGCTACTGGCTGAATAGGCGTACCGCCACTCCACAGGCATAGGCACCTCTATCGGAACGAACGAGCGAGCTTACCGATCAGCGAGCGAACCTGCAAGGTCTGGGCTCGCTTCCGACGCGATCCCAATCTGCGGCTCCCGACGCGACCCGTTGACGCGGCAATCGCAGCGATCGACCCCTACTGCTCCCTCACCCACCCGTTGGGTACGTCGGCCGGTTGATCCACCCGAAGGGCATCGGGCTGCCCGCCGAAACCGGGCTGTAGTGGGAGAGGTAGCCCTTGACCGGGTTGCCCTGGCGCGCGTTGCGGATCTCCCCGGTGAACCGGAGGTTGTGCGTGTTGAAGTCCTGCGAATCTTCGTACGCGGGGAAGGTGTTGTTGGTCGCCGCGATCATCAGCGCTGAGCCGTCAAGCATGGCGAGCACGCCGGCGCCCGCGTGGCGATTGGAATAGAGGTCCTCGCCGAGCCATCGCGCGTCGCGCTGCCCGCCGCTTCCGCCGATGGTGGAGTTGGCCTCTTCGATGAGCAGCGGGAGCGAGTGGAATCGGGTGAAGCCCTCAGCCGCCGGCGAGTTGTACGCGACGACGAACCCGCGCTCGTTCATGTCTCTCGCGTATCCCGCGACGGTCGAGGTATGGAGCTTGGCGCCGCCGGAGTTCCCGACCGCGGCGTAGTCGGTGTCGAGCTCGGCTTCGCCGACCATCTGGAGAAACGAGCGGTCGTCAGCCCCGCCGTCACCGCCGATGCGCCGGCGCTGGCTCGTGGGGCAAGCGAGGATCTCGTGCGCGTTCTGGACGTACTCGAAGATGATGCCCGGCTCGGTGCCGTACCGGTTCTCCTCGTTGTTGATCTGTGTCGCGATGTTCGGGCTTTCGTGGCGTCGCAACCACACGTTGACCGACCAGGTGGTGTCATCCCAGTCCTGGGCGTACTGAATCGCCGCGAGCGACTGTTGCCTCGCGTTGGAACTGCACACGACTTTCTGTCCCGCCGCCCGCGCCTTGCCGAGCGAAGGGAGCAGAATACCGATGAGCAGCGCGATGATCGCGATGACCACCAGCAACTCGATGAGCGTAAACGCGCGCCGATGAGCCTGCATCGTCACCCCCGTGTCGGTGAGCTGCATGGTACAGAAGAACACCCGATCCCGGTGAGGATCGGGTGTCGTGTGGACAAGTGATCAGCACCCGTTGTTCAGCGCATCCTGGTACGCAGCCAGGTACGCGAAGAAGTCGTTGGTGTTGATGTCGCCCTCGCCCGTGATGTCGGCGCGAGCGTCCTGCGCCTGGTAGAGCGCGAGGAAGGCGAAGAAGTCGTTCGTGTTCACGTCGCCCTCGCCGGTGATGTCGGCGACGCACGTGTCATCCGACGGCGGAGCGATCGGGTTCGCGAAGCTCGTGTACGCCACGTAGAACGGGGTCGAGATCAGCGGGTACGACTCGTTGAACACGTTGGCGCCGGCATCGCTGATCGCCTCGTGCGCCTCGATCACGAAGCGACCGTTCGCCTCGTCGTACTCGTACGACATGAACGCACGACCCGGCAGGTCGGCATCACCCAGGGCCGCACCGATCGGCTGGAGCAGCACGGTGCCCTCCTGCGTGGTCGAACCGTCGATCGTCATGTAGTAGCGGCCGGGGTTGGCGCCGTCCTGCGACATCGTGAACCCGCCGACGCCGTTGGCGACCGAGCCGTCGGCGTTGATCTTGCCGCCGACGAGGTTCTGCGAGGCGTAGGGGATCGCGACGAACGCGATATCGGTGTCGGTCTCGGCGGCGATGCCGGAGAGCCCCGACGGATCGAGGTCGCTGTCAAACCGGACCACGAACGACCAGACGTCGCCGTTCTCCTTGATGTTCAGGATCTTGTCGTCGTTCGAGTCGCCGCAGTGCTCGATGAAGAGCATCGAGTTTGCGGGCGTCGCGGCGCCCTCCGACAGCCCGGAGAGATCAACCGACCCGCTCGCGGTGAGATCGCCCGCGAGCTGGATGACCTGGCTCGCGTCCTCCGGCAGGTTCGCGGAGCGCGAGGGCCAGCTCACGTCGGCCATGGTCACCGGGTCCGGCGCCACGGTGTTGTCGTTCCACGCGAGGGTCCCGCCGAAGGTCGTCCCCGCGGTCCATCCGTCAATGAAGGGGAACCAAACGGGCGCCACGTCGATGATGTACTCGGTCGCGCCGCCGACGGCGTTGAACGAGGCGTACATCGTGCCGTTGCCGCTCGCCAGCTCGCCGGTGAGCATGTTGTACCCCGCGCCGCCGCGGAAGTCGTTGGGCGTGGAGTGGGCGGTGGCGTAGAGCGTGCCCGCGTCCTGGCCGCTGAAGCGGGCGTCGTTGTCGCGCCCGTTCTGCGCGACCTCGATCAGGAGCACGCCGGCGCCCGCGGTGGCGGCCCAGGCGTACGAGGGCTCACCCGTCGCGCTCGTCGGGAAGCTCGCCTGCCCGCCAACACCAAACACGATGTCCCAGTTCGTGTTCGGGAACGCGTAGGCGCAGCGGTCGTCGGGGAGCGAGCAGTCCAGCAGCCCGGCGTTCGGCGAGAGGTTCGGGTCGAAGTCGCCCTCGTTCGTCGACCCCGTGTACGCGGCGCCGATCGGGAGCATGCCCTGGCTCGGGTCGTACGGCATGCGCAGGTAGTTGCTGTTCGTTCCATCAAGGTCGTAGCCCGGGATATGGTCAAACTTCACCACACCGGCGTACACATGATCAGGGAACGCTCCGGGGGCGAGGAACGGGAACCCGTACGCGTCGTTCCCACCCGGGACGTTCGGCGTGGGAATCGGCGGCGGGAGTTGCGAGGGTTGAGCGACCGCGACACCGGCGGCCGCGAGCAACGTGGAAACAATGGCACGAGTCTGCATCTGTGATCTCCATCTGGCTCCGAGCGCGGTGACCGGGGACGCCCCGTTGCCGCGCTGAACACTACCAGTCTCCAGGGCGTTCTCCGCCCCGCGGAGCATTCTAAACGGATGTTTCACAATCGCTTGCCGCTGGCGAGGCCGAACACCCAAACGCCCAAGGTTCATGGGTTTAGGGGCGGTGCGCCTGGGGGTCCCCCCGTCACGCGTCGGAGCTATCCACCGGGCACGCACATCCCGCTTTGACATTCTGCGCCGAGTGCGGTGTGATTGCCCTCACCACCGCTTCGAGGGGGCACCATGCGCCAACCAAACCGCGCCTTCACGCTGATCGAGCTCTTGGTCGTGATCGCGATCATCGCGCTGCTCATCGGCATCCTGCTGCCGGCTCTCGGGCACGCGCGCGAGGTCGCCAACACGACCGTCTGCGGCTCGAACATGCGCCAGCTGGGCCTCGCCAATCTCCTCTACGCGCAGGAGAACGACGACCAGACCATGCCGGTCTCGCCGGTCCCCACGGGCGTCGCCAACGAGTCCATCAACTGGGCCTACACGTACCAGGGCGGCGGCCGCGCGGCGCCCGGCTTCCTGATGGAGTACGTGGACAGCGCATTCGACATCGTCGCATGCCCCAAGAACGGCAGACGCGATCCCTACGGCGTCGAAGACGACATCTACAACCCCCCGAACGTCACCAACTTCTACGGCGAGAGCGAACTCAACTTCGACTACACCTTTGTCGCCAACGCCGAAGGCGCCAAGACGTACAACGACTTCAACGTCTACTACGCGACACAAACTGGTCTCGGTGGTGACAGCATCCTGCCGGCGCAGGGCCTCGTTGACATCTTCAAGGCCAACGGCAACCTCGCGCGCATGCAGGGGCTCCCGCTCATCGTCGAGGAGAGTTCGATCTGGTACAACACCAACTTCCGCGGCGGAAGCAGCGGCGGCGGGCCGCGCGGCGGCGGCGGGCCCACCCGCACCTCTGCCGGTGTCACCGACGGACGCTGGGGCAACCAGGATCAGTGGTCGCTCCGCCACGATCGAGGCGGTTGGACCTTCTACCTCGACGGCTCAACCGGGCTCTTTCGCCCGCCCGCCGCCTTCGGCAACGAAGACCCCATCTCCGCCGACCTCGGCTTCGATTCGCACCACATGTTCGTCCAGCCGAGCCCGGGACGCCCCCTCTACCGGTTCTACGCCATCTCCGGGCAGTACGGCGCGATCAACAATCCGCGCGAGCGGTAGTGTCGAGCGAGCGCTCCTGCCGCGCGTGTCAGCACCCGCGCTGGTACGCCACGAGATACGCGAAGAAGTCGTTGGTGTTGACGCCGCCACCGGGCGCGAAGTCGGCCACCGGGTCTTGGTCTTGGTACAGCGTGAGAAACAGGAAGAAGTCGTTCGTATCGACGACTCCGTCACCTGTCAGATCGGGCGCGCACGCCGGCGGCGTCAGCGACGCGAACTTGAACACGGCCGTGCCTTGGGCGCCCGTGTTGAGGCTGGAGTACCCGCCGCCCACGTAGATGTTCTCGCTCGAATCAAACTGGAGGATGAACCCGTCGGCGGACTCGTCCGGCCCAGCGCCGACAACACCGCGCCGCGTCTCGAAACCGCCCTGGTCATCGAGCACGAACAGGATCAGATCGTGCGAGTACGGCGCGGAGTTGGTCGTCCCCACGAGGAGCACGTGCCCCTCTGAATCGACCGCGATATCGCCCGCGGAGTCGCCGCAACCCCTGCACGCGTCGCCATACCGGTGCGACCAGCGGAACGCGCCCGAGCTCGCGTCACGCTTGACGGTGTACATGTCGCCGTTCCCGTTGGAGCGATCCCCGTCAGGATCGACGTGCCCGGTGATGTAGACGCCGCCAGCCCCATCCAACGCGATGGCGCGTGCGGAGTTGTGGAAGTCGACGCCGTCGTACGCCTGCCAGGCAAGCGAGCCGTCGTCTCCCCGGAGCTTGATCGTGGCGTACCGATCCTGGAAGTCGATACCCGTGCCGGTGACGTACACGTTCGAGTCGGAGTCGAACACCATGTCGGTCGCGAAATCTCCGCCGTTGACGCCCCAGTTGGTCTCCCAGATCACCGCCCCAGTTTCCGCTTCGTACTTGATGATGACGTAGTCGGGGTGGTTCGAGTTCCACACGCCGTGGATCATGGCGACAACGCCGCCGTCCGGCGCGATGCCGATCTGACGGATGTGATCCTGCGAGTATGGGGCGAAGGCCGGTCCGTCCCACTGCTGCCGCCACCGCAACTCGCCGCTCGCGTCGAAGCTGACGAGCAGCGTGTCCGCCGAGTCACCCACAGTGCCGCCGCCGACGTAGATGTTCCCATCCCGGTCCGCCGCGACCGAAGCGCCGAGCTCCGATTTGCCCGGAGCGGACGTGTACTGGATCTCACCGAGGCGGGCGCCGGTCTCCGGGTCGTACTTGAGGACGAGCACGTCGGCGTACCGACCCACGCCCGGCGTGTTGCCGCAGACGTAGAGCAGCCCGTCTGCACCGATGGCGATCCCGCGAGCCTGGTCGTGCCAGTCCTCCGGGCCGTTGTACGTGTCGGACCACATCAGCTCGCCGTCGGTGTCAAACCCCGCGACGAAGACGTCGGTGTTCCACGAGGGGCCTGTGATGCTCGTAAAAAACGTGCGGCCCGCGTCGTCGGTCACCATGCCCTGCAGCCCCGCGTTCAAAGAAACGCCGGATGGCAGTTGGGCGATCCACTCTGGCGACAGCTGCGCCAAGGAGGGACAGGCAGTTGCGGCGAGGACGATGAAAGCGGCGCAGCGCATGGAGACCTCCTGGGAGCCTCCAGCAGGTGTGCGCAGCGCTGCCATCAGATACACAAGACTCAGAAACCCGGCCGCTCGCAGTCGGTCGGTCGCGTCCTAGCAACCCGCTTGGTACGCGCTCAAGAAGCCGAAGAAGTCGTTGGTGTTGATGCCGCCGCCGGGCGAGAAGTCTGACCGCGGGTCCATCGCCTGGTACAGCGACAGGAACAGGAAGAAGTCGTTCGTGTTCACGTCGCCCTCGCCGGTGAGGTCGGGCGGGCAGGCGTCCACCTGAAACTCGAACGCCCCGCGGTCCACATGCAGGCCCGATGAGTCCGGCACGCCCGTGTCCGCAGCGCCCGGATCGTCGACGAACCGGGCGCCGCCGGCCGCATCCTGTGACAACCGCTCCGTGAAGTCGTTGTCCCCGTCGGCATCGCGAGAGTCGGTCGGCACGCGCGTCGAATCGCCTGAGTCGATCCCGGGCGACCCGGGCGCCAGCCGGTAGTCGTTGTCCGCGTAGGTGCCCGCGTCATCGTCCGGCCCGTCCGGATCAACAAACAACGGGTCCGCGCTCGTGTTCGCCGTGCCCGCGTACCCGCCCTGCACGATCGAGTGGCTCACGTTGAGTGTGTTCCCAAACTGCGTCGCGAAGTGTGCCGGCGCATTGCCCCAGGCGACGACGTTGTACGCGTTCGCCACACCGCCTGGAAATGAACCGCTGATCGCGCCGTCCGCGCCATTCACGGTTGTGTTGCCGACGAGTGTCGTGTTCACGATTGTCGTTGAGGTGAAGTGCAGACGCACCGCGCCGCCCTCGCCGAACGGCGCAACCGCCGAGTTGCCGGCGAACAGCGAGTTCGCGAGGGTGAGGGTCGCGGGCCCGCCCATGCTCAGGCCACCGCCGTAGGCGCCGCTGTTGTCAATGAACTCACACCCCGTCACAATCGCGCTGTCCGCGAAGATGTACGCTCCTCCTCCTCCTCCTCCCGTTGTGTCGGACGTGCGGTTGTTGACGAACCTGCACCCCGAAATCGTCGATTCACTCCGCAGCGCTGCGAGCCCACCCCCCTGCGTTCCTGCGACGTTGTCTTCAAACACGCAGTCGCGCAGCACATACGCACGAGGCGGCTGCCCGGGTGCGGTGCTGATCCACACGCCCCCGCCCTCGCCGCCGACGCCCCCGCCCTTGAACGCGTTGTGATTGCGAAACTCGCACCCGACGATGGTCGGGTACGCCTGGTCCACCGCGAGTCCGCCACCTCGCCCGCCGTTCCCGAACGAGCTCTGGAAGACGTTGCCGTCGAAGACGCAGTCCTCGACGCCCACTCGCGATGACGCGGTGATCAGCATCCCTGCGCCGACGCCACCGCCAGCCGCGTTGGCGCGGTTGGCCGTGAAGTTGCACCCGCGCACCGTCGCGAAGCTGCTGACGATCGTGCACCCGGCGCCCGCGGGCGCTTCGTTGTCATCAAACGTGCACCCCTCGACCAACACGTCGAACGCGACCTGCTGAAAGTGCGCCCCGCCGCCCTGCGACGACGCGAAGTTCTGCGTGAACACGCACGCGCGCACCGTGAGCCCCGCGGACGGGC
Organism: Phycisphaerae bacterium; assembly: GCA_030429485.1. Taxonomy (GTDB): domain Bacteria; phylum Planctomycetota; class Phycisphaerae; order Phycisphaerales; family UBA1924; genus JAUIFD01. Next base: position 7,640 of record JAUIFD010000031.1, read on the forward strand.
CCACGTACATCCCGCCGCCCTGCGCCGCGTTCCCGTTCCGAAACGTAAACCCCTCGACGAGTGTCCCCGCGGGCGTCTCGCTCGACACGACGCGCACAACCGAGCCCGCCGCGCCGCCATCGACGATCGTGCTCGCCGCGCCGCTCACCGATCGCACCGTGATGAGCTTGCCGAGCAGGTCGAGATTCTCGTTGTACGTTCCCGCCGAGACGACGACCGCATCGCCATCAACCGACGCGTCGATCGCGCTCTGGATGGTCGCGTACTGCCCAGGCACGAGCCGGTCGGTGGCGAGTGCGCTCGCGGCGGTCCAGGTGAGCAGCATCAGAGCAGCGTGTGCGCGCATAGCAACCTCCTTGCGGCGGTATCATGCAGGATCGCTGGCCGGCGCACAACGCCCAAGACGCCTGCCAGACGCAAGAACGGGATTATCGGGTGCGCTCACGCGTTGATCACGCGTCCCTCGCTCGCCAGCGCAGCCTCGTGCACGCTCTCGTGCATGGTCGGATGCGCGTGCACCGTCACGATCAGTTCCTCGGTCGTCGCCTCGAGGCGGCGCGCCAAGCTCAACTCCGCGATGAGCTCCGTCGCCTGATCGCCCATGATGTGCGCGCCCAGGATCTCGCCGCGTGGGAGCCCGCGGATGATCTTACAGAAACCCTCCGTGTGCTCGGTCGCGATCGCCTTGCCCAGCGCCGTGAAGGGGAACTTCCCGACCTCGTAGTCCTCACCCTTCTTGAGCCCACGCTCTTTGAGCGCGCGCTCCGTGAAGCCCACGCTCGCCACCTGCGGATGGCAGTACGTGCACCCGGGGATCACCGAGTAGTCCATCGGGATCGGCTCGTGATCGATCTTCTTGTCGCGCCACGCAATCCGCTCGACACACAGAATCGCTTCCTCGCTCGCCACGTGCGCAAGCCACGGCGGGCCGATCACATCCCCGATCGCGTAGATCCCCGGCAGGTTCGTCTTGTAGTCCACCGCCTCGTTGACGGTCTTGCCCGCGACGTAGTCCGTCTTGATGTGGTCGCGTTCGGTCGCGAGCCCGAGCGAATCGTCAAACAAGCCGTCGAACCGCCCCTTCACCCCGATCGCGAGCAGCACGCGGTCGCCCTCGATCGTCTTCTCCTGCCCCTTCACCGGCCCGCCATCCTTGAAGGGCGCAACCGTCACCTTCACGCCCTTGCCCTTGGTGTCCACCGCGGTGGTCACGTGCCCCGTGAGAAACTCCATACCGAGTTTCTTGTAGTGCTTGAGCATCGCCGCTGAGACTTCCTCATCCTCCACCGGCAAGATGCGGTCCATCATCTCGATGACGGTGACCTTCGATCCGAACGACTTGTAGAGATACCCAAACTCCATCCCGATCGCGCCCGAGCCGACCACGATCAGGTGGTCCGGCTTCTCCTTGTTGTACATCGCCTCACGCGCGCCCCAGATCTTGTCCGAGTCCGCAAACTTGGCGAACGGGAGCTCTCGCGCCACCGACCCCGTCGCCACGATCACATGTGTCGCGGTGATGGTCTCGCGCGCCTTCGCCGCGGGCTTCGCGGGCGCGTCCGTCCGCTCTTCGTGCACCTCGCAGTCGTGGATGTCGATCACGCACGGGCTCGAGCCCTTCGCCGCGCTCTTGATCTTCGCGGACCCCACGATGTGCTCGATCTTGTTCTTCTTGAGGAGAAACCCGACGCCCTTGTTGAGCTTGCCCGCCACATCGCGCGAACGCCCGATCACCTTGTCCCAGTCGACGCCGACCTCGCCCTTGATCTGGAGTCCCCAGGTCTCCTTGTGCGCGAGCTTCTCCATCAACTCCGCGTTCGACAGCAGCGCCTTCGACGGGATGCACCCCCAGTTCAGGCACACGCCCCCGAGCTTCGCCCGCTCGACGCACGCGACCTTGTACCCGAGCTGCGCCGCCCGGATCGCCCCGACGTACCCGCCAGGACCCGAGCCGATGACCACCACGTCGAAGTGCCGATTCGCCATGCCGTGCTTGCTCCTCCGCGCTCCGCGCGGTCTGCGTGAGGGGGTTAGGGTTCACTATAGGTGGGAGGCGTCGGTCCCTCGACGCGCGTGTCAATCCCCCGTGAGTCGCACCACCACGGCCGTCCCAAGCTCCGGCACCATCCGAGCATCCGCGAGCCACTCCGGCTCATCCACAGCCGAGTCCGGGTGCTCCACACGCGTCCATGCCACAACCTCGCTCCCGAACGTGTGCAGCCCCACGATCTGCCCCGTCCCGTCCGCGTCGTAGCGCAAACGCCCCTCCCGCATCACCTCGCGCGAGCCCGCGAAGACCCAGCCCGATGCGTCCTGAGACGTGAGCGATTGCCCGTTGTGGTCGCGGATCCACTCACGTGGGTCGGTCGGAAGCTCCGGGGAGCCCGGTACGAGGATCTCGACGCGCAAGCCTTCGCCTGTGGGCGCGTGGCGCACGACGCCGTCGTCGGTCCACTCGAACCGACCCGGCGCACCCGGCCCAATCCCCGCGAGGAGCAGCGCCGCGTGGATGTGCGCGGGCCGCGCGCCCGTCGCAACGAGCGCCTCATGCTCCCGCGTGTCGCGCGCACACACGATCACCTCGAGATACACGTCCGGAGTCTCGGGATCGTGGCAGTCGATCGGCACAAACCCGTCGATTTCGACCACGCCGCCGTCCGGGATCGCCCGGACATGCGGGAAGACCTCCGCCAGCGCCGCTGGTTCAGTGGAGTCCCGCGCACGCGTCCCTTCAAGAGCCGGCTCGTGCGCGTGCGGTGCGCACGCAGCGAGCGTTGCACACAGCGCCGCCGCCAATCCACACGGCACCTGCAAGGCGTCACGTCTCAAGTTCTATCTCCGTGGCATGCGATCGAGCGAATCGAACGCGCGAAGGCCTCGCCGCGCGCCTCGAAGTTCACGAACTGGTCCCACGACGCGCAGCCCGGGCTCAGGAGCACTACGTCGCCGTCCGAAGCATCGTCGATGGCCGCATTGACCGCGCGCTCGAGAGTCCCGCACATGCACGCGCCCCGCGCGATCGCCGCGATGCTCGTGCCGGTAGTGCCGATGGTATAGACCCGCGCAACGCGATCAGCGATTGCTGCAAACGCGCCGAGTGGCACGCCCTTGTCCGCGCCGCCGGCGATCAGGCGGATTCGGCCCTCGCCCGCGAGGGCGTCGACCGCAAGCGCTGCGCCTTCCGGTGTGGAGCACTTCGAGTCGTTGATCGCCACCACCCGAATGTCCTCCTTCACCTCGAAGGCACCGAGTCGTTCGAGGCGGTGGGGGAGTCCTGCGAATGCGCCAACTGCTGTCGCGGCCTTCCCGATGTCCACCCCGCACGCTTCGCAGGCTGTCAGGGCAAGGGCCGCGTTCACGCGGTTGTGCGCGCCCGGCGCCAGTGGCCCGCTGTGCGCCCACTCACACGGTCGGACGCGGCACACGCCCGTCGGCGTCGCCCACTCGACACCCCCGCCGAGGAGCGCCGTATCCCCGGGGCGCTGGTGCGCGAAGAGCGACTGTTTCGCGCGGGCGTACGCGTCGGCTGAGCCGTGCCAATCGAGGTGGTTGGCGAAGAAGTTGGTCACCACCGCAACACCCGGTGACCAACCGTCGTTCTCCGGCGCACGCGAGCCGTCGTCAATCCCCTCGTTGATCCACCAGAGCATCGCGCTCGAGAGCTCAAGCACCACCCAGGTCTCGCTGTCGATCGAGGCGAGGGTGTCGAGGAGGGATCCGCCGAGGTTCCCCCCGAGGACGACCCTGTGCGCTGTTTCAAGCCCTCGGGCGATCATGGTCGAGGTCGTGCTCTTGCCCGCTGTGCCCGTGACGCCCACCACGCGCCCGCGCGCGGGCAGACGGTCGATCGCGAGCACGATCTCGGTCGTGATGCTCGCGCCCGCACGCTGTGCGCACGCGATCCACTCGTTCTCGGCGGGGCGGGCGACCGCCGGGTTCACAACCAAGAGTTCGCACCCCTCGATGTCCTCGAGGCGGTGCTCGCCCAGGCGATAGCGCACGCGCCCCTTGCCGACCCGCCCATCGAGCGCACGAACAGAGTCTCCAAGCGATTCGGGAGAAGCCCGATCCGTGACCGTGACCGCGACACCTTGCTCCGCGAGCCACGCCGCGACACCGATGCCACCGCCGAAGCGTCCAAGCCCCATGACCGTCGCCCGGGTGATCCGCCGCCCGCGATGGTCGATACTCCCTGCGCTCACAGCATGCTCACCGGATCAACATCAACCGCGGTCCGGGCGTCGCTCTTGAGCAGCCCCGCCTGCCGTAATGCGCGCATGGCGTCTTGGATATCGCGGGCTCGGCGGGCGGTCAACTCCACCGAGAATCGGTAGAAATCCGCGATACGCGGGATCGGGCACGCCATCGGGCCCACGACCTCCACACGTCCCGAGCCGGCATCGCGGAGTCGGGCTGCAAGCGCCCCCGCGTCCTCTTCTGCCTTGCCCGGGTCTTGGTCGCGGACCACGATCATCGCCATCCGCCGAGCGGGGGGCAGGTGGGCCTCGCGCCGGGTGGCGAGTTCCGCTCTGGCGAAGGCCTCGTAGTCGCCACGCTGCGCGCACACGATCGCGTCGCACTCGGGCGACCACGTCTGCACGATGACACGCCCGGGCATGTCGCCGCGCCCTGCGCGCCCCGCGACCTGCGTGACGAGTTGGTAGGTGCGTTCGAGTGCGCGGAAGTCAGCGATCGCGAGCGAAGTATCGGCATCGACCACGCCCACAAGGCGCACTCCCGGGAAGTCGAGCCCCTTGGCGACCATCTGCGTGCCGAGCATGACGCGCGCCTCACCTCGCGCAAAGCTCGCGAGCGCGCCGAAGTAGTCGTCAGCCTTGCGCATGGAATCAGAATCCAGCCGAAGGAGCGTCGATCCGCTCTCGAGATCGAAGCGCGCGCACAACTCCTCTTCGAGCTGCTGCGTGCCCGCGCCGACGGGCTTGACCGCGCCCCCGCAGCTCGGGCACGCGCCGGGGAGTACGCGCTCCGCGAGGCAATGGTGGCATCGCACGAGCCCGCCGCGCGGGAGACGACCCGCCCGGTGCCACACGAGCGAGACGTCGCAATGCTCGCACCCGAGGCGCCACCCGCAACGCCGATCCGCGCAGCACACGACGCTCGCGTACCCACGCCGGTTGAGCAGCACGATCGCCTGCCCCCCGTCGGCGATCGTGGTGCGCAGCGCTTCGCTCATGGTTGGGCCGACGAGCGCGTCCGCGCGGTCGCCCGCCTCCGCTGCGGCGCGGCGTTCGTCGCGCAGATCAACGATGCGTACCTGCGGCATCGAGCCCCGCACGCGCTTCGGCATCCGCCAGAGCGACCACTTCGAGTCTTTGGTCGTCGCGTTGGCCCAGGTCTCAAGCGAGGGGGTCGCCGAGCCGAGCAGTGCGAGGGCGCCCTCCACCTGCGCACGCTTGATCGCGACGTCGCGGGCGTGGTATCGAGGCGCACGATCCTGCTTGTATGACGCGTCGTGTTCTTCATCGACGACGATCACCCCGAGTTCGCGCACAGGCGCAAACACCGCCGAACGCGCGCCCACCACCACGCGTGCCTCGCCGCTCGCGGCCCGCGCCCACGCCCCGGTCCTTTGGGCACCTGTCAGGCCTGAGTGCAACACCGCGACCCGCGGCCCGCCAAAGCGGCGCACGAACCGCCCGAGTGTTTGGGGCGTCAGGGCGATCTCCGGCGCGAGGATGATCGCCGATTTCCCGAGTTCGAGCGCCCGTTCGACGACGCGCAAGTACACCTCGGTCTTCCCCGACCCGGTCACGCCGTGGAGCACGTGGACGCCGAAAGAGCCGAGCCCCGCACCGATGCCCTCCATGGCTCTCGTCTGATCCTCGCTCAGTGCGGGGGGGACATCCTCGCCCGTATCCGTTGCACCGGCGATCTCGCGCGCACGAACCGTCTCTCGCTCGATCTCGCGCAGGAGTCCGGCGCGGACGAGTTTGCGGATCGGTCCGGCATTGGGGGCACCCACTTCGCTCGCCAGTGCGCGCTCCGCGATCGGAAAGGCTGAGGCATCCATCGCCTCGATCTTCTCCAAAGCGTCTCGCGCCAGGGGGGAGAGCTTGGTATCGCCCTGGGCTTCGCCTGTGCGCACGAGCAGACGGATGGTGCGCTTCCCGACGCCGCGTTTGACCGACGCCGGCGCCATCGAGGCGAAGGTCATGCCGAGCGGGCAGACGTAGTACGCCGACATCCAGACCCCGAGTTCGACCAGAGCTGGCGAGAGCCCATCGCCCTTCGCCCGGACCGCGCGTTTGGTCGCCTGCGGGTCGAGCGAGCCGAGGAGTTCCGTGCCTCCGGTCGCGATCACGATGGCGTGCGTCGGTGTGTTGCCCCGACCGAGCGGCACCTGCACCGGATCGCCCACCGCGAGGGGCTCGTCGGTCGCATAGGTGAGCCCTTCAGCGTCGCCTCGCGACCATCCGCGGTCGATCCCGCGCTCCACCGCGACGCGGACATACCCGTGCCGCGGCGGGGTCCACGGCTTTGCCTCGGGCTCAAACAGCGTGCGCGCACCCGCCACGTCTAGACTCTACCCGATGGTCACCGACAGTCAGCGTTCTCGCCCTCTCGCCCCCGCCCGCCTCGCGCTGGCCGATGGGTCGGTGTTTCGTGGGCAAGCGTTCGGCGCCGTGGGCCAAGGGCTCGCGACGACGGGCGAAGTGGTGTTCAACACCGCCCACACCGGGTATCAAGAGTCGCTGACCGACCCTTCCTATGCGGGGCAGATTCTCGTCCAGACGTTCCCCTTGATCGGGAACACGGGCGTGAACCCGGAAGATACGGAATCCTCGCGAGTGCAGGTCGCGGGATTTGTGGTGCGCGAACTCGCTCGTCGGCACTCCAACTGGCGGTCGTCGCGGGACCTCGACGCCGAGCTGCGCGAGCAGGGGGTGCTCGCGATCACGGGGATCGACACGCGGGCCCTGGTGCGTCGGATCCGCGAGCGCGGGGCGATGCCCGGCGTGCTGACGGACCGGTCGGATCTGACCGACGAAGCGCTCGTTGAGATGGCGCGCACCGCACCCTCGATGGAGGGCCAGGATCTGGCGACCGCCGCACGCGACGGCGCCGATGGGTGGAGCGAGACGCTCGGCTCATGGGGCGACGTGACCGCGGGTGGCGAGGGCGATCCGCTGCGGGTCTTGGCGATCGACTGCGGCGCGAAGCGGAACATCCTCCGGCACCTGGTGACGCGAGGATGCACGGTACGTCTCGTTTCGCCGGATACCCCCGCGGCGGAACTGCGGGCGATGCTGGAGGCTGGCGGGTACGACGGGCTGTTCATCTCCAACGGCCCGGGCGACCCCGCCGCGGTCGAGGCGACGATCGCAGCGCTGCGCGACGCGGTGTTTGGCGAGCGTCGTCCGCTCCCCACCTTCGGCATCTGCCTCGGTCACCAGTTGCTCGCTCTGGCCGCCGGCGCAAGGACCTATAAGCTGCCATTCGGCCATCGCGGCGCGAATCAGCCAGTGCGCGATAACGACCACGACCGGGTCTGTATCACCAGTCAAAACCACGGCTTTGCAGTGGACCGAGCGTCGCTTGAGACCCTGGGGGCGCGTGTGACCCACACGCACTTGAACGACGACACCGTCGCGGGCTTCGCGGTGGATTCTCGGGGCGTGCGCGCGGTGCAGTTTCACCCGGAGGCCTCACCAGGGCCGCACGACGCGGGAACGCTCTTTGACGCGTTCGTCGCGGCGATGAGACAGGCTCGCAGTTCATGAGGAGTCCGAGAACCTGGGGTGTTCCCTGTTCTCGGTCGCTTCGGAATGCGCCGAGCGTGCTGGTTTTTTCGAGGATTCGGAGTCGGTGCTCTTGCGTTCGGGCTGCGCCCCGTCATACTTGACAGGTCGCGAAGGTGAACAGTCTGCAGCCGGTGGTTCGAACCCGGCGTTTCATTGGGGTAGAAGGGTCTTTCCGCGGCGCGTGTGACGCAGCGGGTGAGTGCTTGTTGCTCGGGCAGGTGCGTGTGCGGCGACCTCGGGATCTTCCGAGGGGTCCGGAGCTTGGCTCGAGTTTTTGTTTCGTGTGTGTTGTGCCAATCCAAGGAGTTGAATCGATGAAGATTGCGAAGCTCATTGCGGCTGCTGGCGTGTGTATGGCCTCTTCGGCCATGGCGCAGAGCCATGTTTCCCACGATACCGTTGCCGTTGCGGCTCCGGCGATGAAGATGGTCAGCGCGCAGCGTGCGGCGCAGATCACCAAGTACTACTCCCCGACGCACTTCGAGATCGGTCCGTGGATCGACCTCACCGCGTCCGAGCCCCGTGGCGAGTCCGTCCTCGATTTCGCGATCAACCAGGGTCAGTTTGATTCGACCGGGTCGTGGGTCGGCGGCTGCGGCGATCCCAGCTTCCCGGATGGTTCCCGTTACTTCCTGATCGACGCCAACCCTGGCCCGCTCTACACCAACCTCATCCACCAGAACGACTACACGTCGTGGGCGGCCGGCGCCACCGGCGACATGGACGCGTGGTTCACGGGCGTCGGCATCCAGGCCGACTCTGACTTCTTCGTCGCCGTCACCGTCTTCGACGACTTCGGGCCCGACCAGAGCTGCTCGCCCGCGGCTTCGTCGTTCCACTCCGGCGTCGTCTTCGGCTTCGGGTTCCTCCTGGGTGACATCGACGGCTACAACGCCGACGGTCACCAGGGCTTCTACGGCCTGAACGCCACGGACCTCGTCAACAACGGCATCTCGCTGAACCTCCCCGCCGACGGCAACGGCACCGTGCAGGACGCCTACGGGCAGGCCTATGACGACGTGACCAACACCCTCACCCTCCACGCCGACGCCCAGCCCGCGCTGTGGTGCGACTCGCAGTGGGGCGGCGAGCCGGGTCGTCCGGGCGCTTCCGACTTCGTCGGGTACTGGGACGACGACAACTCGGGCGACCTCGACCCCGCCCTCGAGTGCTTCGACAACACCTTCGGCGCCCTCTGCGCTGAGATCCTCGAGCCGATGCTCGGCCTCTACGGCGAGATCGGTGGCGATACCTGCCCCTGCACGGCTGACCTCACCGGTGATACGTGCGGCACCAACACCAACGACTTCTTCGCCTTCCTCACCTGCTACCAGAACCAGGATCCCTGCGCCAACTACTTCGCTGACGCCAACGGCGACATCGACACCAACGACTTCTTCGCGTACCTCGCGGCCTACCAGGGCGACCTGAACAACGTGGACTGCCCCAACTGATCTTGATCAGTTGGTCATCCCACGCCGAAAGGCGTGCGTTGTGAGAAAGCACGAAGCCCCGCGAGGAGACTCGCGGGGCTTCTTTTGTTCGCGAAATCCCGGTCATACAGAACCCGCCTCCGAGGGCCCGCGAACGGTTATGTGTGGACGCCGGCTCGTCGCGCCGGTGGAAGGAACGCTGAAATGCCGACCAGGATGCACGGGTGGAGTTCTCTCGCCGTCGTTGCGGCTTGCGTGGCGTCGTCGTTGGCCCGGACGGGTCCGGTCGAGGCGCCGCACGAGGTGCGTGAGATTCAGCCCGTACGGGTGGCCCCGATCCTCCGCTACGAGTCGTCCACCCGCTTCGAGATCGGCGCGTGGCGTCCTTACGCCGGTGGCGCAGAGTCTTCGCTCACGCCGGCCTTTGAGCTCCGGGCGACCGGGTGTCCGGACGACCCCACCGCAGGGCCGATCCTCATGGCGGACGGCAGTGACTGGCGTACGGACGTGCTTGTGCAGAACGACATCCGCTCGATCGCGCCCGGCGCCGGCGGCGCGGTCGCGGACGCATGGTTGAGCACGGCTGGCGTGCAGGCGGACGGTGACTTCTACGTCGCCGTCACCATCTTCGACGACGTCGGGCCTGATGCGAGCTGCTCGGCGCCGGCGTCGAGTTTCGTCTCCGGCGTCATCCTCGGCTACGGGTATTTACTCGGGGATACCGATGGATACAACGGCGACAGCCACCAGGGCTTCTATGGCTTGAACGCGACCGACCTGCTCGCCAACGGCATCACGCTCGAGCTGCCCGCCGATGGGGACGGGGCGTACCAGTACGCCTACGGGCGGGCGTACGACGACGTGAGCAACGTCCTCACGCTGCACGACAACGCGCAGCCAGGGCTCTGGTGTTCGAGCGAGTGGGGCGGCACGCCGGATCGCCCCGGCACGAGCCAGCGCGTCGCGTATTGGGATCAGGATCAGAGCGGCACGCTCGATATCCCTGCCGAGTGCTCCGACACATCCGCGAGTGTGAGCTGCGTGCAGGCGCTCGAGCCTGAGTGCACGTTGTTCGCCGACGTGGAGCCGCCGTGCCTATGCGCCGCAAACCTCGCGGGTGACACCTGCGCGACCAACACCAACGACTTCTTCGCCTTCCTCGCCCTGTATCAGGCTGGCGATGCGCTCGCCGACTTCTTCCCGGGCGGCGGCATCGACACCAACGACTTCTTCGCGTATCTCGCGGCGTACCAGGGGGACCTCAACAACACCGATTGCGCGCACTGAAATAGCGTGGTCCAGAATCGAAGATGGAGGGTGAGCGACCGGGGTCAGCCTCGCCTCGGCAACGCCACGCGCGCCAGCATCACGATCGTCACTCCCGCGATCAGATACGGCTCGCGCAACGCGATGAAGCCCATCCAGTAGAACGGCGCCGCCAGCCCGATCGCGAGCGCGGTGATGAGCCCCTTGCGCCGCCCCATCGCGCCGCCGAGCCCCGCGTGCCCGTCGCGCGTCGGGATCATGACAAGCCAGACGTACGCGGGAAACACAAGCCCGTAAAACGACAGGAACAGGCGGTAGCCGACCTCGGCGGCGGTCATCTCGCCGACGGACACCGGCAGGTGGGCAGCCCCGTACCCGATGGGCGCAGCGAGCAGCATGAGCCCGAGGGCGGGCGCGTGCATCGAGCGCCGGGCCTTCGGGTCACCCGGCGTGATCACGCCCGGCATCGTGCCGTCGGCGGCGTTGGCGTGGGCGAAGACGGTGAAGACGGTCTGCGCGATCAGGTGCATGGCGAGCGCCATCGACCCGACGCCGATGAGCACCTCGCCGGATTCGAGGCGTCCCTGGGCGTACCCGGCGTATCCGAGCGTGAAGACGATGGCGGCGAAGAAGACCACACCGAACCCGAGCGTGAACGCAAGGCGGGCCTCGCGTGCCGGGAGGGCCGCCCGGGCGGTGAGGAAGGTGAGATCAAGGTAGGGACAGAGGGCGAAGCCCAGCACGCACGCGGGGGCGAGCCACAGCAGGTCGGGGGCGGGCGACGTCGCCAGGTCGCGCGATGAGGGCCCGGTCCAACCCTGCGCGATCGCGAAGAACAGGCCGGCGGCGACCGCGGAGAAGAGCACGGTCTCGCCCACGCGCGCGAGGGTGCTCCGCCGCCCCCATGCATCCCACACGCCCATCGTCAGCAGCAGTGCGCTCACGCCGACGAGCATCGGAACCGCGAGCGAAGCGAGCCAACCGAGCAGGTACCCGTGAAACGCGATCGTCACCGCGCTGAATGCAAGCATCATCGGGCGGTGTCGTGCGACGAGCCTCTCGGCCATGCCGTCACGCGAGAGCACCCACCCCATGCCCGCCGCGCCGACCACGTTGGGTAGCGCGAACACGACGAACCCCCACATCCCGAAGTCGCGCACGAGCAGCACCGGCAGGAACATGCCGATGCACCACGTCCACGAACACGCGAGGTAGCAGGCCCAGACGAGGATGCGGCGAGGCGTGGCGTTCGTCACAGGCGGACTCTACGGCATCGCTGCCGCCCCCGCGGCGTTCGCCCGATCAAGCCTTGAGCGGGCGCAGGCCCTTGTGTCCGCGGGCGTCGTTCCACGCCGAGAGCGCTGTGGGCTCTTCCGCGACGAAGCGCACGAGCTGGGTCGGGGTGCAGTCGAGTCGCAGGGCGGCCTTACGATGGTCAAAGTTGCTCGCCCAGATGGCGTCGAGCGCTTCGGCGAGCAGTGCCGGGAAGTCCGCGTGGCGCGGGTTGCACCGCACGCGTCCCTTCTCGAGGCGCGAGGTCCAGAGCTCGGTCTTGCCCTCCTTCGTGTACGGCCAGAAGACGCGAACCTGCGTCGCCAGCGCGAGGCGCAGGCGCTTGGCAGCGACGTGGCGGTTCTCTTCGGCGCTGCGCCGCTCGCCGGCCTTGGCATGCACGCCGGTGGGTGTGTGGGTGTACGTGACCTCGGTCTCAACTTTGTTGCGGTGCTGCCCCCCGGGGCCGCCGGAGCGTCCGCGCCCAAGGGTGCACTGCGCGAGCAGGGCCTCGTCGTCGAGCGTCGCGGGATGGGGCGGGTCGGCGTAGATCACTCGTCGAGCTTCGGCCAGGTGTCGGGCGGCGAGTCGCTCTCGCGCTCGTCGCGCGTCAGAAACCACACGCGCTCGATCATCGCGCATCCCTCCGGGTCGAGCGCGCGGAGTTCGCCGCGGTCGTAGGGTCCGAAGTCGTTGCGTCCGAAGTACGCCTCGGTGAGCTCCGCAAAGTACTCGCGGTCGTTGTTGAGCGCGTACGCCCGGCGCGTCTCGCCCGGCTTCGCGAGGTTGTACGCGACCGCCTCGTAGGTACCCGCAGCCTTCGCTCGCTCGTACGCCCGCGTGATGTACGGCAGCGCCCACGCGGGCAGGCGCGCGTGGTACGCGTGCGCAAGCTCGTGCAGCACCATCCACGGCTGATTGCCGCGCCACGGGATGAAGTCGGCGGCGCGGCAGATCTCGACGCCGCCCGTCTTGTCGACCAGGATGCCGTGCGCCGCGAGCCAGGGCGCGGAAGCGTGGTAGCACATGCCGCGCCCGGACATGCCGCCGTCGACCTTCCGCCCCTGGAGTTCGACCCAGAACGTGACCTCGCGCCCGAGCATCATCACCGCGTCGTTCGAGAGTGTGCGCCGGATCATCCGCAGATCGCGTTCGAGTGTCGCCAGCACCTCGTCGCGCAGCACGGGCTCGTCGCGTGTCAGGTCGCCATGCACGCGCACCTTGAAGCCCGCGAGATCGCGCTCCGGCTCGTAGCTCTCGATACGCTCCGCTGTGGTGCTTGGGGCGCCGTCCCTGATCGCTTCTTGCGCAGACGCGCTCGGTGTCCCCGATCCCAGCAGGATCGCAAACGAAATACTCAGCCAGGCCGCGAGCTTCGGCATGTGCGCAACCTAGCACGCCGTCGTGGGCTGTGGCGCGAGCGAGAGCGGATCGCGCCGACCCTCGCGCAGATGCACCGCGCCGAGCCCGGCGATCATGGCCCCGTTGTCCACGCACAGGTCCATCGCGGGGATCGCGAGCGCGAGCCCGTGCTCGGCCGCCACCCGACCGAGCGTCGTCCGGATCGCCCCGTTCGCGGTCACGCCGCCGCCCGCGAGGAGTGTGCGGAGCTCGATGCCGTCGCCACGCATGCGCTCGATCGCGCGGGCCAGCTTGAGCTCCACCGCCCGGCACGCCGCCCGCTGGAAGCTCGCCGCGAGGTTGACCCGCTCCGGCTCGCCAAGCGCGGACGCGTCGCGCTCAAATGCGCCACCAGGGCCCGGCGTGCCGCGCACGGCGTAGAGCACGGCGGTCTTGAGCCCCGAGAAGGAGAAGTCGAGCGAGTCCGGCGCAAGCCGCGACACCGGGAGGTCGTGCGCACGCTCGTCAGCTCCGGGCGAGGACGCGCAGCGCTCCAGGTTTGGGCCGCCCGGGTGCGGCAGCCCGAGGATCGTCGCCGCCTTGTCGAACGCCTCGCCCAGCGCGTCGTCGATGGTCGCGCCGAGCCGAGCGAGCGATGTCGGGGAATCGACGCGGTAGACCGACGTGTGCCCGCCCGATACCACAAGGCCGATCGCGGGATAGGCGTCTCGCGCATCAAGCCCCGGCTCCCCACCACCAGGCACGCGAAGCAGGGGGGCGTAGAGGTGGGCGTGGACGTGATCCACGCCGATGAGCGGCACGCCGAGCGTCCACGCCAGGGCCTTCGCCGCCGACACGCCGACGAGCAACGAGCCGATCAGTCCGGGCCGATGTCCGACCGCCACGCCCGCCAAGTCTTCGAGTGTGACACCCGCCTCGCGCAGGGCGCGTTGGATCACCGGGATGATCCACGCCACGTGCGCACGGCTCGCAATCTCCGGCACGACCCCGCCGTACTCGGCATGCAGGTCGTGCTGCGACGCCACGACCGACGAGCGCACGACGCGATCGCGCACCACGGCGCAAGCCGTCTCGTCGCACGAGGTTTCGATCCCCAGGATCAGTGCCCCGCCGGCATCGTCTACACCACTGTCCGACGCCTCCGACCTCATCGGTCGCCGCTGTCGTCGATCCGCTCCACGCCCGCATCCATCAGCCAGCGTTCGATGTTCGGACCGGTGATCTTGAGTTCCGTCACCTCGTTGCCGTCCGCGTCGTAGACCTTGATTCGACCGCCCTCAACCGTGAGCTCATCGTCCCACAGGTCGAACTCCGCGGGCTCCTCCGACTCCGGCGCCGCCTGCGCGAGCGTGTCGATCTGGCGGCTCACGCGCTCTAGCTCGCGGAGCAGCACTTCGCGCGTGCGCTCCGCACGCTGAAGCTCCGCGAGCGACACACCCGACGCGGTCGCGTCCGGGTCGCCGATCGGCTCCCACTCGCCGCTTGCGAGACGCGCCCGCAGGGCGCGCACCGCCGCGGTCATCTGCACATCGTCGAGGCGCTCCAAGACGGCGTCGGCGTCGGACCAATCCACCGCCTCGGCTTCCCCCTCGCCGCCGGCGCGGATCACGTCTTCGGCCTGACGCACCCGGGCGGCCGCCACGGCCTCCTCGCGCGTCATCGGCACGAAGAACCCGGGGTTCGGGTCCACGCCCCACGCCGCGTTCTCGTCTGATCGCTGGAGCGAGCGCCCGGACGGGAGGTAGTAGCGCCCCTCGGTGAACTTGAGCTGCGCGCCATCGGCGTGCGGGAGTGTGATCACGCCCTGCACCGAGCCCTTGCCGACCGAGCGAGTGCCCAGCGCGATCGCGCGATCGTTCTCGACCAACGCCCCCGCGAGCACCTCGCTCGCCGACGCGCTCTGCTCGTTGATCAGCACGACCATCGGGAAGTCGGGGATCGAGTCCGGCGTCGCCCGCGCCACTTCCTCCCTCCGCGCACGCCCGCGCGTGGACACAATCACGCCCTCATCCAGGAACAGGTCCGCGATCGCAATCGCCTCCTGCAGCACGCCGCCCGGGTCCCAACGCACATCGAGGATCAGTCCCTTGAGTTCGCCCCCCGCGGCGCCGAGCTGATCCAGCGCCTCGGCGACCATCTGCGCCACGCCCGGCGTGAACTGCGCGATCCGGATGTACCCGATCGAGTGTTCCGCATCGAGCATGAACTCCCACTGCCCGTCCGCGCCCTGGCGATGCACGCCCTTCACGGGCACGGTCTTGATTGCCGCACGCGTAATCGTCACGTCGAACTTCTCGCCGGCACGTTCGATCGTCAGCACCACGTCCGTCCCGGCCTCGCCGGTGAGCCTGTCCACCGCCTCGTCCGACGTGATCCCATACGCGTCCTCGCCGTCGATCGCGACGACCCGGTCATCCGCCTCGAGCCCGGCGCGCAGCGAGGGCGAGTCGTCGAGCGGCGTCACAATCGTGAGCCAACCCTCCTGGACCACGATCTGGGAACCGATCCCCACGTACTCGCCCGTGAGCGACTTCGTGAACGTGTTCCGATCGGGCGCGGGCACGTACACCGTGTACGGATCGTCGAGCGTCTCGATCATGCCGTTGATCGCGCCCGCCTGCATCGCCTTCTCATCCGGCTCGACGACGTACTGCATCGAGAGCACGTGCTTGACGTCGATGAGCGGGTCGAAGAAGGAGTAGTCGTTCCTGGCGTTCAGGGTCAGGGTCGACCCGCACACCGCGACCGCGAGGATGCAGAGGAGAGAGGCCTGTACGACGATTCGCCACGTCTTCATCACGGGGTCTCCATCGGTTCGAACATCGTAGACGCCCCGGGACGTGGCCCCGTGCGGCGATAGACTGCGCCTCACACCCTGAGACAGGCGCGATGAGCAGCTTCGACGATTTATCGACCGCGGGCGACCACTCGCACGACACCGGCGCCACGAGGGAGTTCCCGCCCCCGGACGTCGACGTGCGCCCGTCGATCCCCGAGCGCATCGGGCCTTACACCATCCGATCCGTTCTCGGCGAGGGCGGGTTCGGCATCGTGATGCTCGCCGAGCAGAAGGCCCCGATCGCGCGCCAGGTCGCCGTCAAGCTCATCAAGCCCGGGATGGACTCGGCGGCGGTGATCGCCCGCTTCGAGGCCGAGCGCCAGGCCCTCGCGCTCATGGATCACCCCTGCGTCGCGAAGGTAATCGACGGCGGGACGACCGACGCCGGGCTCCCGTACTTCGTGATGGAGTACGTGCCCGGGCTCCCGATCACGAAGTTCTGCCGGGAGCAGAAGCTGGACATCGACGCGCGCCTCGCCCTGTTCGAACAGGTGTGCGACGCCGTCCAGCACGCCCACCAGAAGGGCATCATCCACCGCGACCTCAAGCCGTCGAACATCCTTGTCGCCCTCCGCGATGGCAAGCCCGCGCCAAAGGTCATCGACTTCGGCATTGCCAAAGCGCTGCACCAGCGGCTCACCGAGAAGACGATCTTCACACGCGACGGTGTCTTCATTGGCACGCCCGAGTACATGGCCCCTGAGCAGGCCGGCGCTACCGGGATCGACATCGATACGCGCGCCGACGTCTACTCGCTCGGCGTGATTCTCTACGAGCTGCTCACCGGCGCTCGCCCGTTCGATTCCGCGTCGCTGCGCGCCGCCGGATTCGCGGAAATCCAGCGCATCATCCGCGAAGTTGACCCGCCCCGCCCGAGCACGCGCCTGAGTGAGATCGCTTCATCGCTCGTCCCCGCGGCGCCCGACGCACGTGAGCAGGCGCAGACGCGATCGGCGATCCGCCGTCTGCGGCGTGATCTCGACTGGGTTGTGATGAGGTGCCTTGAGAAAGAGCGCGAGCGGCGCTATCCGACGGCCTCCGCGATCGCCGAGGAGATCGCGCGGGTGCGTCGCTTCGAGCCCGTCGAGGCCGGCCCGCCGAGCGTGGGCTACCGGGCGTCGAAGTTCATCCGTCGTCACCGCACCGCCGTCGCTGCGGGAGCAATCGTGGTGGTCGCTCTGCTCGTTGCGACCGCGGTTTCCACGGCGTTCGGCGTGTCCGAAGCGAGGCAGCGCGAGATCACGCAGACCGCGCTCGACAACGAGGAGGCCGCCCACCGGCAGACCGAAGATGCACTGGCGAGGGAGGAGCAAGCTCGTCAGCAGACACAGGAAGCGCTCGCACGCGAGGAAGCCGCGAGGAAGACCTCCGAGCAGAAGGAACGCGTGGCCCGCACCGTCATCACCTTCTTGAACGAGGACCTGCTCACCGCGGCCGACCCCGACGCCGACGGCCCGGAAGCCCGCGTCCTCGACGTGCTCGATCGCGCGGGGGAGAACGTCGGCGACCGCTTTCGCGATGATCCCGCGGTCGAGGCCGAGGTGCGTGCCGCGATCGGCTCCGCGTATGTCGCGGTCGGCGCGCCGGACAAGGCCCGACCTCACCTCGAGCGTGCGGCCGAGCTCTTCGAGCAGCTCGGCGCGTCCGACTCGATCCCCGCGATCCGGGTGGATGTGTCGCTCGCGGAGACGCTCTGGCGACGCGAGATGGCCGATGAGGCGCTCGCGGTCATCACCGACGCGATCGAGCGTCACGAGGCGCGCCGGGGGCCGGACGCCGCGCCGGACAAGCTCCTGCTCGACGCGAAGAGCGAGCTCGCCAGTGCGCACAAGTACGCCGGTCGCGCCGAGGAGGCCGACGCGCTCTACCGCGAGGTGCTCGCGGGGCAGCTGCAGGTGCTCGGGCCGGATCACCGCGACACGATCAACACCCGCTACAACCTCGGCTTGCTCCCCGAGCTGCGCACACGCGACGAGCAGGGCGAAGCGCGCACGGCAGGGGTCGAGCAGTCGTTCGAAGAGCTCAGTGCGGCCTACGAAGACGCAAGGCGCGCGCTCGGACGCGACAACCCGCTCACGCTGACCATCGGCACCGAGGTTGCCGCGATGCTCAACCGCCTCGACCGCTTCGACGAGGCGATCGATACGTACCGCCGACTGATGCCCGTCATGCGCACGCGCCTCGGCGACGATCACTGGCGCACGCGGCAGTTCCTCGCCAACTACGGCCGCCTGCTCCAGAAGATGGAGCGCCACGAAGAAGCCGTGCAGATCCTCGAAGCGGCGCTCACGGGGTACAAGCGCGATCCGGGCCCGGCGGCCCCCGACACACAGGTCGTCACGCTTTGGACCGCACGCTCACAGTACCTCATCGGTGAGAAGGACCGGGAGGAAGCGCCCGCGACTGCGAGCCTCGTCATCGCGGGGACCGAAGGTATGGTGGTGTCCTACGCCAAGTGCTGCCACCCGATTCCCGGCGACGCCGTGATGGGCTATCTCAGCGCGGGTCGTGGCGTCGTCATCCACCGGAACACCTGCGGCAACCTGACCAACTTTCGAAAGCAGCCCGAGAAAT
>JAUIFD010000032.1 GCA_030429485.1 Phycisphaerae bacterium
CTCGCCGTCGAGCTGATGATCCAGCACGAGCCCGAGCTTCTTCGCCGCGTCGAGCGACCGGCTCTCGCGCACGATCTGCGGCAGGCTCGAGCCGTCCTGCAGGCTGAACGACTTGATGACCACCTGGTCAACCTCGCCCGCCCCCGATCGCTCAAACGACGCACGCTTGATCGCGTCCGGCTCGGCGACGTACAACTTGCCCCCCGAACCACCGCCTGCGAGCGAACCGACGATCATGTACCCATCGAACTTGCCCGACCGCTTGGTCGGCTTGTCGCGCGTCGGCGCCCCGGCCATCGCCTCGGGCACGCGCTGCTCGATGCCCTCCAAGAGGGCCTGTGCGCCCACAAGACGGAGCGGGTGCCCCACAAGGCACCGGTACGCCGCGAGCCCCGCAGCCTTGGTCTCCGCTTGCAGCGCGCGCCCGTAGTGCGCGCTCGCCGACCACCGACCTATGAGCACGCTGAACAGCACGAGCGGCACAAACACCAACCCCGTGATGATCGAGCCCACGATCCGGAGCAGGTCCGTGATCTCGCCCCCGATGAAGCGGAAGATGTGGATCGCCACCGTCCCGATGACCCCGATCAGCTTGATCGCGAGCCACAGGCCGAACACCGATCCGATGATCACCAGCGGGATGGCAATGAAGGCTTCCATCGAGACGATCCTCCGAACCCTCGCTCACTCCGCGAGTCGCTCGTCTTCCTGCCGCAGCATCTGCTGGCGGTGGTAGATGTCGGCGACCGCCTCATCGAACAGGGCGTCGTCGGCCTTGGTCGGATTCAGCACGAGCCCGTTTCGTTCCGGCTCGGCCCTTTCCTCCTCCGTGAACGAGTACATGGCGATCGTCTCGCCGATCCGAGACCGGAGAAGCTCCCGCACCTTCGCCAAACGGCGAGAGACCGTCGGCTCCGAGACGCCCACCGCCTCGGCCACTTCCTTCCCACTCTTGCAGTCGAACACCCGCATCTCGTAGATCGAGAACTCCATGAAGTCGCACTCGCGCTGCACCGCCCGGATCGCGGCCTCGACCTTCGCTCGGAACACCGACGCCTCGTACTCCTCGTCGACGCCGACCGTCGCCCCGCCACGCATCCACGCCTCTTCAAGGGGCAGCGCCTTCTTGCCCGACCCGCGTTTCTGGGCCATCCGCCGGTCGATCTCGTCGCCCAGCACGTGCTTGGCGATCGCGAGCAGCCAGGTCGAGAACCGGGCGCCGCGCGTCGGGTCGAAGCGGTCGATGGAGTCGGAGAGGGCCGCGAGCGTCTCCTGCGAAAGGTCCCGCACCGTCTCGACCCCGATGCGCCCTCCGCCCCACTTGGTCAGTTGAGCGCGGACCACCGGACCAAACGTCTCCCAGAGCTCGAACCACGCAGCCTGGTCGTTGGCCCGCAATCGAGCCACAAATCCCGTTGTCAGCTGGCTCAGCACGCGGGGTCCCTCCGTGACAGCGGGCCATCCTTGGAAGACGATCCCCGCCCGCCCATGGTTCGGGCGGCTGCCCCGCCCGTTTCGGGGCCCTTTCGCCCGATCAGGCTACCCGAACCCGCCCGAATCCCAAAGAAAGCGACGGGTTTCCGGGCCATGAACGGCGTTTGGCGGTCCGTCGCGGCCAATCACCATTCCGGCGCGAAATCGACCGGGGGCAGTTCCCAACGACCTCCCCGTAGCTCAGAACACACGCCGGTCAGCGGGTTGAACCGGGCCGGCTAGGCACTCAGCAGGAGGTATTGCGATGGTGGTCAAGAGCATCATTCGTCTCGCAGTCGTCGGCGGAACGGTCGCCACCGTCGTGGGCGTGCCGGCCGTCTTTGTCGCCGGTCCGGATCGCGTCGCCGCGGTGTTTGATCAGGCCAAGACCTCGATCAACAACAAGATCGACCAGGCCGTCGGCGATCCGATCGCGATCCGCGCCCAGCTTCGCGACCTGGAGGCCGAGTATCCCGAGCGCATCGCTGAGGTGCGCGCCGATATCACCGACCTTGATCAGCAGATTTCCGACATCGAACGCGAGCTCGCCGTGAGCCAACGGGTTGTTTCCCTCGCCGACGAGGACCTCGGGCAGCTCGACACGCTGCTCACCAGGGCCCGCGAGCGTCAGGCCGATTCCGATGGCTTCGCCGTGGTCCGCGTTCGCTTCGACGACCGCTCGATGTCACTCGACGAGGCCTACGCCAGCGCGAACGAGATCTCGGGCCTGCGCAGCGCCTACTCCACCCGGGCTGCGGACCTGGAGCGCGATCTCACCCTGCTCGGCGAACAGCGCGACCGCCTCGGGCAGGTGTTGACCCAGCTCGAGACCGAGCGAGCCGACTTCCAGTCGCAGCTCTGGGGCCTCGATCGCCAGGTGGATGCGATCGCTCGCAACGACCGCATGATCGAGCTGCTTGAGTCGCGCAACGAGCACATCGAGAAGCTCGACCGCTACGAAGCCAAGACGCTCGATCACGTGACCGCCAAGATCAACAAGAAGCTCGCCGAGCAGGAAGGGCGCATCGCCTCGCTCAACACGCAGGACGCCAACGCTTCCTACGTCAACCGCGCCAAGGCCGACCTTGACTACACGATCCGCGCCGGACGCGAGATCCGCACCGGCGTCACCCGCGGAGTCGTCGAGCTCGAGAACCCGGTGATCGAGATCACGCCCGACGGCGAGAAGACGGTCGCGGACGCGGATTCCGAGCCGGTCGCCTCCCGCCGCTAACCCTTCGCGCGTCGCAACGGCGCACGAACTCTCCTCAGCTTCGTGGCACCGGGGCCGGTCCGAAAGGGCCGGCCCCTTTCTTGCGCGCCCATGGCATCGGTACGCTGACCCGCATGCCCGGATACTCAGGCACGCCCCTCGCTAAGAAGCTCGGCATCAAACCGGGGATGCGCGTCGCGTTTCTCGGGGCGCCCGAGGGGTACGCCGACGCGCTCGACCTTCCCGAGGGCGTCCGCGTGTTCAAGCGCGTCGCGAAGGACATGGACCTCATCCAGGTCTTCACCACGTCGCGCGCCGAGCTTGAGCGCCGGTGGGACGCGCTCGCCGCCGCCATCTGGCCCGCGGGCGTGCTGTGGGTCTCCTGGCCCAAGCGAGCTTCGAAGGTGCCGACCGATATGACGGAGGATGTGGTGCGCGACGTCGCCCTGCCGCGCGACTTTGTAGACGTCAAGGTGTGCGCGGTTGACGACGTCTGGTCCGGGCTGAAGCTAGTCGTGCGCAAGGAGAAGCGCGCACGTTCTAAGCCTTAACGACTCTCGCTACAGGTCTCGCCACGCGGGCCATCGCGTTCCGCGTGTCGATCACGAGCCTCGCGTGCTCGCCGATGAGCGCATAGTCGACGTCTGAGTGATCGGTCACGATCATCACTGCGTCCGCCGACGCGAGACGCTCCGGCGTGAGGTCAACTGATCGGAGATCAAACCTGTACTTCCGCATCGCGGGAAACTCCGCGACGTGCGGGTCGTGGTACTCCACCTCCGCGCCGCGCGCCTTGAGCAGGCGGATGATCTCCGCAGCCGGCGTTTCGCGCACGTCATCCACGTCGCGCTTGTACGCGAGCCCCACGACAAGCACATGCGCACCGACAAGTGCCTCGCGTCCGGGCTCGCTTCCCGATTGTTGTTCGCGCAGCGCACGTTCGGTCGCCTCCACCACCCGCCCCGGCATCGAGCTGTTGATCTCGCCCGCGAGCTCGATAAACCGCGACGCCACCCCGGCTTGGCGCGCACGCCAAGCGAGATAGAACGGATCGATCGGGATGCAGTGCCCGCCGAGCCCAGGCCCGGGATCAAAGCGCTGGAAGCCGAAGGGCTTGGTCTCCGCCGCATCGAGCACGTCCCACACGTCGAGCCCGAGCGCCGCGAGCACCGGCTTGAGCTCGTTGACCAGCGCGATGTTCACCGCGCGATAGACGTTCTCCACCAGCTTCGCAGCCTCCGCCACCTCCGCGCTCGCGACGGGGATCACATCCTCCACCGCGGGCTCAAAGAGCGCGACAGCCACCGCCGTGCTCACGGGGTCGGTCCCGCCGACCAGGCGCGGGATGGTGCGTGTCGTGTGCGTCGCGCGCCCCGGGTCCTCTCGCTCCGGGCTGAACGCGAGAAACACGTCCTCACCCATCGAGAGCCCGCGTTCGCCCGCCACCCGCTCGAGCATCGCCAGGCATATCTCGCGCGTCGTGCCGGGGTAGCTCGTCGACGTCAGCACAACGACCTGCCCGGCGCGCAAGGCTCTCGCCGCGAGCTGTGTCGAATCGCGTACGTACCGAAGGTCGGGCTCACGGTTGTCGTCGAGCGGCGTGGGCACGCACAGCACGATCGCCTCGGCCTCGCCCAGACGCGTCGCGTCCGAGGTCGCATCGAACCGAGCGCTCGACGCCAACTCGCGGAACAGGCCCTCGCCCAGGTGCTTCAGGTACGCCTCGCCCCGCGCGAGCTTGTCGATCTTCGCAGCGTCGATGTCGAAGCCGAGGACGCGGAAGCCCGCGTCATGAAAGGCGCGGGTCATCGGGAGTCCGACATAGCCCATCCCCACGACCGCCACCGTCGCGCCCCGCGCAAGAAACGCGTCGATCAGACGCTCAGCGGTCTCGGAACGCGCGTCACTCATGCTGCGATCGGTCGTCGCCGGCTCCTACTGCCCACCCGTGCCCGAAAACACCTGCATCGCATCGTCAACGCCGAGGGGAAACCCGATCTGAATCCACAAGAGCAGGAAGATCGTCCACACGATCGAGAACACGATGGTGTACGGCAGCATCATCGCGATCAGCGTGCCCATGCCCGACTTCGGCGCGTACTTCTGCATGAACACCAGGATGATGACGAGGTAGGCGTTGAGCGGCGTGATGATGTTCGTCACCGAGTCGCCGATGCGGTACGCCGTCATCGTGAGTTCTGGACGGATGCCCACCAGCATGAACATCGGGACAAAGATCGGCGCAAACAGCGCGTACTTCGCCGACATCGAGCCCACGAACATGTTGAACACCATCGTCAACAGGATGAACGCAACGATGAGGACCGCGGGGTGCATCTGCTTCGAGAAGAGCCACTCCCCGCCCGCAAACGCGAGCATCGTCCCGAGGTTCGACTCGCCGAAGTACGCGACAAACTGCCCCGCGAAGAACGCGAGCACGATGATCGGCGCCATCGCCGCCATCGAGTCGATCATCAGTCGGGCCGCGTCCTTCGAGCCCGTGATCTTGCCGTTGATCACGCCGTGGATGAGCCCGGGGATCAGAAACGTGAGAAAGATGATCGGCACCACCACCGCCACCCAGCGTTGGAATACGCCGTCCATCCCCGAGAGCGGCGTCGATTCGATCGACGGGAACAGGCCCGGCGCGAGCGCCAGCAGGGCGACCACGATCGGGATGCTCATCAGCCCGATGGTGGAGCACAGAACCCCGAACGCCTCACGCGGCTCAAGTGCGACGCGCGCCAATCGATAGAGCGTCGACGGGACGCCGAACGCTGCGCCAAGCACCGTCACCACCATCCCCGCGCGCGCAAGCCCCAGGTTCGCCTCCGCTTCGCCTTCGCCGATCGTGATGCCCTCGACCAGCATCAAGAGTCCCGCTGCGAGCCCGATCACGGTGATCGCCGCTGTTCCGACTACCTGCGACGTCCACGGCGAAGGCCCGGGGGGCTCTTCCTTCGAGAGGTCCGGCCCGCCATCTTCGACCGACTTCGCGCTCAGCCGCTTCTCCACGAAGAGCGCCGACGTGAGCCACCCGGCCCCCGTCACGATGAACGTCGAAGCCGCCATGAAGTACCACCCCGCCGTCGGCGCCACCACGCGCTCAGGGTCGATGAGCTGCGCCCCCTGCGAGGTGAAGTTCGCCATGATCGGCTCAAGCGTGGTGATCAGCAGGTTCGCATTGAAGCCCGCAGCGACTCCGGAGAACACCGCCGCGATCCCCGCGAGCGGCGACCGCCCCGCCGCCAGATAAATCGCCGCAGCGAGCGGCGGGAGCACCACGTACCCCGCGTCCGATCCCACGCTCGACATGATGCCCAAGAACACCATGGTCGGCGTGAGCATCTGACGCGGCACCACGAGCATGAACGTCTTGAGCAGCGCCGCGATGAGCCCCGTCCGCTCCGCAACCCCAACACCCAACATCCCCACCAGCACGATGCCCAGCGGCGCGAAGTTCAGGAAGTTGGGCTCCAGCGACTTCAGGCACCAGTAGATCCCCTCCTTCGTCATCAGCGAGCGCGGCACCACCACCTCGCCCGTCGGCACAAGGATCAGCTTCGCCTTGCCCGTCTCCGGATCCACCTCCCCCTCCTGCGGGTTCTTCTTAAAGACCACCCAGCCTTGCTCAGCGATGTCGATCGGGCGGCCCGCCTCATCGCGCACCAGCTCGCCCGTCTCCTTGATCTGCATGTACGCCGCGAGTGTGCCGTCGTCCTTCGGCTCGGTGACGTACGCCACCTCATGCCCCGTCGCTTTCTCGACGAACTTGGCGACATGTTCGTCAGGACCGCCCGCCTTGTTTCCCACGTCCTGCCACACAATCTCGAACCCCTTCGGCACGGGGGGAGCTGCGAGGTGCGAGACGACCATCACAAGCACCGCGCCGATGAGGAAGAGGGCCGCCGGATCTGGCAGGGCGTTCCCCATCCACTCGATCGCGTCGAGCATCCCTTTGCGCTTCCGCGGGGGCGTGGTGGGCGACTTGTCGGCAGTTTCGTCGGTCATGGCATGCTCCGGAGCGACGGGCAAGGTACCGCAACGCCCAGTCGCGAGCGTCGCCAGGCGGCGGTAGAGTCCCGGTTCATGGGCACCCCGCCACGACCACTCTCCTCGATCGAGCGGCTTCGGGAGTGGCGGGGCGTCCGCGAGAAGACCTCGACACTCGATCAGACGGTTCGCGCCCAGGCCGAGCATCTGACCCGCCGCATGACCGACTACGAGCGAGCGACCGCGGCCTACTGGTCGGCGGTACCGCCCGCCCTCAAGGCTGCGGGTGCCCCCGTGAGCCTGGGGCGGGGCACGCTGGTCGTTGCGTGCCCAAATGCCGCGGCGAGGCACCGCCTCTCACAGTGGCTCCGAGGCGCCGGCGCGAGGGAGTTGACCCGCGCTGGCGTGAGCGATGTCAAGGTCACACTCGCACGTTGACTGTCATTATGATCGAAGTCTCATTTCTAATGCGGTCAATATGAGTGTTGACCCTCCCTCCGCCGATTGTGGCGGGCTCGCGTGGTTGGCACGGACGTTGCTTGAACGACCGAGGCAAGTGTTTGCGGCTTGGGAGGTGTGCCCCGGGCCGCTCGTTGATGGTGTCCGCTTGCCCCCCTATGGCAGCCGCCGCGCGGCGTTCGCGTGGCGGCTGCTTCTTTTTTGTGAGTTGTTCGGTCTGGCTGCCGAGACCCCCGTCGGCGCCATCACCCGCGGAACCGGTACTTCACGATGCACCACAGCGCTCGCACCCCGTCGCGCCACCCGATCTTCTTCCCCTCCGCGTAGGTTCGCCCCGCGTAGGACACTGGGACCTCGTAGATCCGGAGCCGCCGAGCTGGCTTGCCCGTATTCCCAGGCAGCCGCATCGCCGCGAGTTTGGCGACTAGTTCGGGCTCCACGCCAAACCGCGCTTCCCGGATCGTGATTCGCGCGGCCACCTCCCGCGTCATCGCCTTCGAGCAGCACTCGATATCCGACAGGTTCAGATTCGTCAGCAGGTTGGACGCGAGCGTGATCATCCGATTCGCGGCGTAGTGCCAGTAATACAACACCCGATGCGGTCCGCCCAGGAACCGCGACCCGATCACCGCGTCCGCGCGCCCATCCAGGATCGGTGCGAGTACCGCCGCGTGGTCGCGGGGGTCGTACTCCAGGTCGCCGTCCTGCACGAGCACCACGTCGGCCCCTGCCGCCAGCGCCGCTGCGAAGCCGGTCCGAAGCCCCGCGCCCTTGCCTTGGTTGCGCTCGTGAAACGCGGTCACGACGTGGTCGCGCTCACCGAGCGCGCGCACGATCCCGGTCGTGCCATCCGACGAGCCGTCGTCCACCAGCACGACCATCCGAGCGCACGGCTCACCGGTCGCCGGATCACCCGGCGGCGGGGTCCGCTCCAAGCGCTCGAAGAGCGTCTCCAGCGTCGGCGCCTCATTGAATACAGGGATGACCACCGCGATCTTCACGCTGCAAGCCTAACGCGGGCGACGCCGGTGTCGGCCGGTACGATCCAGCCATGGCGCAGGTCCGCGAGGTCGAGCTGATTGTGGGGATGGAGGTCCACGTCGAACTCGCGACGCGCTCCAAGATGTTCGCGCGGGCCCCAAGCCCCCTCGGACCAGCCGCCGACCACATCCACCACGGCGACCCGGCGCCCAACGTCCTCGTCGACCCGGTAGTCCTCGGGCTGCCCGGTGCACTCCCGACGATGAACCGCGAGGCGGTCGAGCTCGCGATGCTCGTGGGGCTCGCCCTGGGGTGCGAGATCCCGAGCCGGGCGGTCTGGGACCGCAAGTCGTACTTCTACCCGGACCTGCCGAAGGGGTACCAGCTGAGCCAGTACGCCGACCCGCTCTGCGTCGGGGGTCGCCTTGAGGCGCCGCGCCTCGACGACGCGGGCTTCCCGATGCTCGACGAGCCGCCGGTGGCGGTGCGTCTGGTGCGCGCGCATCTGGAGGAAGACGCGGGCAAACTCCTCCACGAGCCGCCCGCGGACTGGGACGCCGGCGCACTCACCGGCTCGCTCGCCGACTGGAACCGCGCCGGCACGCCGCTGCTCGAGATCGTCTCCGAGCCGGACCTTCGATCGGCGACCGACGCGGTCGCCTTCGGGCGCGCGCTGCGCGACCTCTGCCGATGGCTCGGCGCGAGCCCCGGCGTGATGCAGGAGGGGCACATGCGCTTCGAGCCCAACATCAACTGCAGGATCACGCTCGACGACGGACGCGAGGTGCGCACGCCCATCGTCGAGATCAAGAACCTCAACTCCTTCCGTGCCGTGCATGACGCGATCGAGCACGAGCGCCGCGCCCAGCCCGAGCGATGGCTCGACGACGGACGCGAGCACGCGCCCGGCGCCAAGACCACGCGCGGGTGGGACGAGAGGCGCAACGTCACGACTCTCCAGCGCGAGAAGGAAGAGGCGCACGACTACCGGTACTTCCCGGAGCCGGACCTCCCCCCCGTCGAGATCGACGACGCGTGGCGCGAGCGCGTGCGAGCCTGGCTCCCTGAGCTGCCCGGCGAGCGTGTGCGCCGGTACGTGCGCGACCTCGGGCTCGGCGTGCGCGACGCGGCGAACCTCGTCGAGGAGCGCGCACGCTCCGAGCTCTTCGAGGCCGCCCGCAGCGCGACCGAACGCAACGGCGCCAGCCCGAGCGAGGCGGCCCATGCGTGCGCGGTGCTCCTGCTCCAGGCGGGCGCTCGCCTCGCCAACGAGCGGGGCACGAGCGTCGAGCAACTCGTCATCTCTGGCGCCCAGTGGGGCGAGGTCGGCGCGATGCGCGTGTCGGGCGATCTGAGCGCCGGCGCGGGCGATCGGGTGTTGGCGATGCTGCTTGAGCCTGAGCACGCGGCCGCCTCGCCGCGGGCGCTGGCGGAAGCGGGCGGGCTCCTGGTCGTCCGCGATGACGCGGCGATGGAAACATGGTGCGACGAGGCGATCGCCGCTCAGCCCGAGATCGCTGAACAGGTCCGCACAGGCAACGCCAAGGGCATCGGTCGTCTCATCGGCGATGTGATGAAGCGCTCGGGCGGGGCGGCGGATGCGAAGCTCGCGCGCGAGATGATCCTCAAGAAACTCGGAAGCTAGGCAGGACGCAGGGTGGGAGTCAGTCGGCGTCGACGCGCGGATGCACGCGGACGCGCGCGCGATCGGTCGAGTTGAACCGGATGAGGCGGACAGCCGTATCCATGGTTGCGACCTGACCCGCCGCGTCGAGCCCGTGCCAGTTCGCCTCGTAGGTCGATGCGGGGTCGGAGTTGGGGAGCGTCTCGAAGTACCACGCCGGGTCGCCGAGGATGAGCATGCGGCTCGGGGTTGTCGTGATCTCGACGGGGCGGAGCGGTCGTGCGGTGGTGTCGAGCCCGGTGAGCCGCGCGTCGAGGAGCATGTCGTTCGCGCGGTAGCTGGTGCCGTAGGTCCGGAAGCAGTCGTCCTGAGTGACAGGCATCATGTTGCCGGTGCTGGGGTCGCGCGTGATGACGCCGGTATCCGAGGGGCAGTGGTAGACGGCTCCTCCGCGTGCGGTGTCGCCGTTGGTGCTGTCCGCGATCGCGTCGTTGAGCGGCCGCGCTTCGTCGAGCACCGGGAACTCGTTGTTGATGAAGCGGACGCCTCCGTAGTTCCAAGCCGGCATGTCGGAGACCGCCGGGAAGCGCTCGTTGGTTTGCGTGTACGAGGCCCATCCGAGCGCGAGCTGACGGATGTTCGACGCGCACACGGAAGTCGCGGCGGCGCGGCGCGCCTGCACCAAGGCGGGGACGAGCAGAGCCATCAAAATCGCCACCACAGCGATGGCGACCAGCAACTCCAGCAAACTGAGTCCGCGACGGGTTCCCACCAGGCGGTTCTCCTCGGCGAACCCAATAGTATCGACCCGGGGGTGGATTGTGGCGGGGGGAATGCCCGGTTGTGACATCTTGGGCGCGTATTCTGCGCCGCCCCGGCAATGCCCTAGGTCCGAAGACTCGTCAGCATCGCGGCCGCGATGGGCAGCATGATCACGGCCGGTACGAACACGCCGATCGCAGCGGGGACCCCCGGCACCGGCACCGACGATCCGATCACACCCCCCATGAGCGTGAGAATCGCGAGTGGGGCGCACTTGAGCGATCGCGTCAGCAGGTTGGTCGGGAGTCGCGTGAGAAAGAAGGGGATCGCGATGGTCAGCCCGAGCAGGTTGGCCGCGGCCGCCCCGACGCGTCCCCACCGGATCCGCTCCAAACGCTCGGTGGACTCCCTGTGCTTGACCGGGTCGGTCTCAATCGTGTCGAGAACACGGATCAT
The DNA here is from genome assembly GCA_030429485.1 of Phycisphaerae bacterium. GTDB lineage: Bacteria > Planctomycetota > Phycisphaerae > Phycisphaerales > UBA1924 > JAUIFD01. The sequence goes on from JAUIFD010000032.1 coordinate 10,962, forward strand.
CTGTCCGATTCGTCGCCAGGAGAGGTTCTGCCCGTACCCCGAGTATCGGCGCAGGCGGAGTTCGGTCGGATCCAGGTTGGTGTCGAGGCGGGCGATGGGGTCCGGCTCGGTGGCGGCGTCGGTGCGCGACTCGGCGATGCCCTCTTCGAGGTCCCAGCCGCCGTCATTCCAGATCGCTCGCTCGGCGGTGATCCGACGCGTCGCGAGCCCTCGCTCGTCGCGCTCCCATACGAGGACGCCCGTCATCACGCCCGAGTCGGCGTCGAAGCGGTCGGCGAACCAGACCCGCCCGAGTTGGTCGGGCGTGAGCGGTACGGTCGCGACGCCGAGCTCATGACGCCCCGCCTTTCCTTGGTCGCGGGTCAGCAGAGGGGCGATCTGCGGGAGGACAAACTCCTGGTTGATCGCCTGGAGCCCGGTCAGCGCCACCGCGATCGCCAGGATCGGCGCCGCGAGGCGGTGCAGGGAAACGCCGCCCGCGAGCGCCGCGACCACCTCGCGATGACGCACGAGCTGCGAAACGGTGAACCCCATGGCTCCCGTCATCACGAGCCCGAGCAGGAAGTTGAAGAGCTGCAAGAGGCGCGGCCACCACAGATCGGCGATCACGAAGGCCGTGAGCAGCCAGACCCGTCCTTTGCTCGCGTCGCCGGCCTCCTCGGCGATGCTCGTGGCAGCCCGCGAGAAGCGGTCGATATTGAGCGAGACATCGATCGTCACCACGAAGCCGAAGAGCAGCACGAAGAGCACGATCACGTTGATGAGGTACTGGCGCGCGATATAGCGGTCGAGGAGGCGCATGTCAGTCGGTGGGGAGCCTCAGTCGCGAGCAGACGAACATCGCCAGAGCGTAGCCGACGATCGCCCCGAGCACGACATCGGAGAGCCAGTGAGCCGAGGCGACGACGCGGGAGAACGCACAAAGCGAGGCCAGGGCCCACGCGGGGTACCGAGCGCGCGGCAGGACGAGGCCGAGGGCGATCGCCCCGCCGAATGCGGTCGCTGCGTGAGAGCTCGGCAGTCCGAGGTTGGCTGAGTCGATGAATCCCGAAAGCGGTGCGTGCCAGACATACCCCTGGAAGTGGAACTCGCCGTCGATCAGGCGTGTCGGGCGCTCGCGCGACAGGATCAGCTTGAGCAGTTCGGCGGTCAGGCCTGCGCACGCTGCGCCCAGCGGCACCGCGAGCGCGCGCGGCCACCATCTCTGCACGCGCCGCAGTCGGTCGGCGACCACGAGGATGAGGCCGACGATAAGCCAAACTGGAAGCTCGCCGACACTCTTGATCGTGCGATACCACGCGTGAGACTCCCACTCGCTGAGCGTGGGCTTGGAGATGGCCAGCGCGTGGTAGGCGTGGTGATCGAGCGTGTGCGCGAGGAGGAGAAGCAAGCCACCGAGAACCGTCCAGGCTCGCCAGGAGGCGCGGCGCGCGACGCGGTGAGTCACGTGTTCGCTCACGATTCGGGCTCCGCCGCCACCTGCGGGAAGCCCTTGAATCCGTACCCGACGAACGCTCGGCGGTCTTCTTTGTGTTCACCCTCGAGCCGTCCGATGGGTTCGACGCGCTCGAAGGCGAGTTTCCATGTCTCCTGCTCCGCGCCAAGCAAGACGGCGGATCGTCCGAGCAGCCGGGCGGTCGTCTCGGGTGAGGCGAGCGAGGTCCGGTCCCATTCGTCGTACTGCGTGCGGCGCCCGCCCTGCATGGCGCTGGAGCAGTACACCTCGGTCCCGCGCGGGAGGTAGAAGGCGAGTTGGCTCGCTCGCCCGTAGTGCTGTGAAATGACGAACGGGCTCGGATCGGCGCCGAGGTTGATGAGGCGCGACGCCACCGAATCGGCGAGTTGCTTAGCGCTGGTGAGACGTCCGAGCGGGATCCATGACTCCAGCAACGGCAGCTTCGCGAGCGGCGCGGCAGCCATGAAACCGAGCATCGCGGCCAGGCCCCAGCCGAGCGTCCAGTGCCACGCGACCTGACGGACGCGCTCAGGGCGCTTGCGAAACGCGCCGGCCCGCGGACGCTCGTGCTCGGGGATGGCGCGCCACTTCGCGATCGCTTCTTCCACAGCGGACATGCCCGAGATCACGCCCCACCCACAGGCCGCCGCGAGCGTGACGTACGCCGACATCGCCCAGTTGCCCTCGACGCGCGTGAAGAGCGAAACGCCGAGGTAGAAGATGAGGACGGGCAGCGCGATCCAAGCGCAGTATGCGATCGCGAGCGGGGTCTCGCCGCCCGCGCGCAGCCCCCGGCGGACGGAAGCGCTCATGAGCACAGCGGCGGGCCCGATGAGCGCGAGCTGTACGCCGAGAAACTCGAGCATCCAGAGCGGGTTGATGCGCGTGCCGGTCTGTTCGACGTCGCCCCCTTGCATGCCGACGTGACCCAGCAGGTGGCGAACCGTCGCCCAATCGTGATGCGAGTTCCAGATCGCGATCGGCGCAAGCCCACCGAGCGCGAGCGCCACGCACGCAAGCCCCCACAGCCAGACCCCACGACTTGCCGAGAGGTGCGAGCGGTGTCGGATCGCGAAGAGCGTCAGGCCCGGAACGAGGAGTACGACCGTGTATTTGAAGAGCAGCCCGACGCCCAGTGCAGCACCGAGTGCGAGCCACGAGAGCGTGCCGCGCCGCTTCAAGCACCGCCAACCCGCCCAGGCGGCGCACGCCCAGGCCGCGATGTACGGGCCATCGATGGTCATGAGCGCCGATACGCCTTGGAAGAGCGGCACGAGCAGGAAGACCGCAGCCGCAAAGAACCCGCATCGCTTGTCGCCGAACGCGTCTCGCGCAAGCCCGGCGGTCGCGAGCGCACCGATCGCGGACGCGAGCGGCGCGCCCAAGCGCACGCCGAGTTCGGTATCGCCAAGCAGCGCCGTCGTGCCCGCGATGAGCCACGCGATCCCGGGGCCTTTCGAGTAGTAGCTCAGCCCGAGGCGTTGCGCCCACTCCCAGTAGTGCGCTTCGTCCTCGATGAGCGTGAACGGTGTGAACGCGATGAACCAGAACCGCACGAGGGTGAACGTCGCGATCAGGATCAGCGCCGCGTTCCACGAGCCCGCCCAAGGCGCGTAGGTTGCGTCACGCTGATCCGACGGCAGGGGCACTATCGCTTGCTCAGCCCGATGAACGCCACGAGTGTGTAGAGCGCGAGTCCAAACACGCCACCCCACAAGACCAAGAGCCCGGAGGCGCCGTGGTCATGCACGACTTGCTGCCCGGCGCTGATCGAGATCAAGGCCCCGAGTGCGGGGAAGAAGCTCCAGAGGTACACCGTCAGCGGGAGCGCGTCGCGCAGGCGCATCGCGGTGACGGCTCCTGTCAGCACCATCACGAGCCCCGCGATCGCCATCGCCCAACGCTCGTGTCGCTTCGAGAGCACCTCCCGCTCCAGGCGCTCGATCCGCTTTCGCAGCTCGTGCGTCGGGCCGATCAGGAAGCGGTCCGCGCCGGCGCCCTCGATCCGCGGCTGCGCCTCCGCGAGGAGCTCGTTGGCGCCCATACCCAGATACACGGGCAGGGGATCGTTCGCCGGGGTGATGTTGTCGAACTTCATCGCCGTCCGGTGTCCGGACGGCTCGGTGTCGTCCATGTCGCGCGATTCGATCTCTTCGAGCTCGAGCGCGAGTTTCAGATCGCGCTCGTCCTGGGTGACAACGAACGCCGCATCGAGCCACGCCCGTTCGGCGCGAAGCTCGGTGAGAAACGCCGACCCATCGACCCTCTTGCGCCAACGTTCGACGAGCACGGCGCCATCGGGCTCGCTGGGCGCAAGCCTCCACATCACCCTCGGTCCGTCCCACTCGATCCCGCTCGCGCGCACCACGAGCCACTCATCGCCCGACCGATCAAGGCGTACCCGCCGCTGCTCGGCGAGCGATCGCTCGACGTCTGTCGCGATCTCGCGGATCGCCATATGCAACGCAAGCTCGCGAGAGCGCGAACGGACGAAGCTCATGCGGTCGGGTCGGCGGAGCAGATTCGCGAGTTCGGAGCCGGTGAGGAACTTGGGGTCGTCCTCGAACGCGTTCGGCGTGACGATCGGCTTGGGCGTCAGGTGCTCGAAGGTCACGAACGCGCGCTCGCCCGAGCGGTACGCTGCGCCCGGTCCTGTCCGCACCTGCGCGATTGTCTCCCTCTGCCCGTCGGGCCCTTCTCGTGGGATGAGCCAGAGGCTCGCCGATTGGACTGCGGCCTCCTCCGTCACGCTCCCGTGGCCGTTCAGTTCTGCAAAGACGACGCCGGTGAGCAGGAGCCACTCGGTCGCCCCAAGATGCCTGACGCTTTCCTCTGACTCCGGGTCGAGGCGTGTCACCCCGTCCGCGTAGACCATCAGATCGCCCAGGCGCAGCGCCTCGCCGCGTTCGAACGACGCGATCATCATCTTGGTCACGTCCTGCGTGATGAGACGCTCCATGCTCTGGAGAAACCGCGGGATGACGCTCTCGTTGAGCGTCATGAGCACGCCGGCGAGCACGACCCCGGACGCCAGCGCCGGCGCGAGCAGTGAACGGTGTCCGATGCCGCCCGCGTGGGCCGCGGTGATCTCGTTGTCCTGCGCGAGGCGGTGGTAGGTGAGCGTCGCGGCGAAACCGGCCGCGAACGGCACCGCGTATGCGAGCATCGGCGGGATCGCAAACGCCATGAACTTGAGTGTGTCCACCGGGCTCAGGCGTCCCTCGGCGAGGGGCTTTACAGCCGCGGCAAACGAAATCACCATCACGAGAATCGACGCGGTGAGCACCAGGAGCTTCCACAGCTCGCCCGTCGCGTGGCGCCAGAGGATGAAGGGGAACCCGGACACGGGCGGATGATACGAGACGCGCCGGGCACGCGCGGCCCGAGGCATGTGGTAGGCTCGGCGCACGGATGCGAATCGCCCGGTACTGGAGTATGGCGCACCACACGCTCGGCGAGATCTCGCGGAGCGCGTGGGGGTCCTCTGACGTAAGCCAAGCAAACGCCGAGGCCGACGCGGCGAGACGCGCGGTTCATGCATGCGAGGTCGCACTGTCGGGTGGGCGGCCGGGTCGTGCGAACGACACGTGGTACTACCCAGAGCGGGCGCTCCCGGAGTTGGTCGTCGAGCGGATCGAACGACCTCGTGGTGATCTTGCGGCAGCGATCACCATCAACCGGTACGGCGCGAGCATCCTCAACACCGACGCGGTCGCGTTTGTAGACGTCGATTGCCCGGAGCAAACGTCGGTCGGCGTGGTCGGCCGCCTCTTCGGCGCCCGAACGCAGGCAGGCCCTGAACCGCAAGACTACCTCGACCGCCTCGCCGCATGGGCGCGCGAGGCGCCCGGACGCGGCGCGCGCGCGTACCGGACCGCGGGCGGCCTCCGCTACCTCGTCATCACGCCGCACCTTCGGCCCAAAGCGCCCGAGACCGAGGCGCTTATGCGCCGGCTCGGCGCTGACGAGCTCTACACGAGGCTCTGCGCCGCGCAGGACTGCTTCCGCGCCCGCCTCACGCCGAAGCCGTGGCGGCTTGGTCTCGAGACTCGGCACCTGCCGTATGGGCGACTCGCGAGGAGCGAACCAGACGATGAACGCTGGCTCGCGCGGTACGCCGAGATGTCGCGCGAGTACGCGGTCTGCCGCCTCATCGACACCTTCGGCGACGCCCGCCCACGCGACGAGATCTCAACCCGCATCATCGACCTTCACGACGCGATGACGATCGGTAGCCCCGACCAGACGCTCGCTTGACGGGGCGTTGGCCCGATCATCCCGGATCATGCTCTGCGAAGTAGTCCCACAGATCCGTGTCGAGTCCGTCGGGTGTGAAGTAGTGGTCAGGCACACTCGGCACCACGGCGCATTGCATCATGTCGAGCTGCATCGAGAGCGTCCTTTCACCCGTGGTTCGTTCCACGTGGGTCGTGCTCGGGATGCACTGGTCGGCCGCGATTCCGTAGATGCCCTCATATCGGATCTCGTCGATGGTCGACCCCTCGCCTCGGTCAGGCCACGTCCAACGCACGAACGGCACCGGCATTTGTGGGCGTGATCGGTCGATCTTGTACTCGGCAACCGAGCCGTCGGACGCGTCAACAACGACCCACAGCCCGTCCATGCCGTACTCGCCGCGGTGCTCGATCCTCCGCACGGAGTGTCCGCGGGCCTTCGCGTCGACAAAGAGCGGTTCGTATTGGGCTGCGACCAGGAGCCGTGGCGTCTCCTCGCCCGCGTCCTCGCATCCGTCGGGGGTGAGCGTCCATGCGTGTTCGCCGTCCACAACGAACCCGCTGATCACACCCTCTTGGTCGTAGATGAACTGGCGCATCCGTCCACCGGGGGCAACCTGTCGCGAGACCAGGATCGTGCCTTCCTCAGTCCGGAGCCGGGAGATAACGAGCACGGCGCCGACGCCGGGCTTGAGCGAGTAAGCACTGTTCCGGTAGAGCGTTTCGATCTCGGCGAGGGTCGGTACGGTCAGGTGTTCGGCCCGCGCTCGCTGCTCGCGCGACGGGCCGGGAGCGCCGAGTCCGGTCGCGCCTTGCACGGCGCGGTACACCCCGAAGGCGATCGCACAGACCGTGACTACGCCGATGAAGATGCGCGTGCCTCGAAGCCCCCCGCGAGCCACGGCTACCGATCCAGTTCCGCCGCCACGACGTTCAGCGATCCCAGGATCGCCACCACGTCGGCAAGCATGTGCCCCTCGGTCAGCTTCGCCATGGTCGAGTAGTTGATGAAGCTCGGCGGGCGCGTCCGCGCGCGCCAAGCGCGCGGGCCGCCGTCGGAGACGATGTAGTACCCGAGCTCGCCGTTGGCGGTCTCGTTGGCGCCGTACGCCTCCGCGATCGGCGCCTCCCACCCGCGGTTCGACATGATGATCTCAAAGTGCTGGATGAGCCCCTCGATGGAGCCGTAGACATCGCTCTTGTTGGGCTTGCTCACCTTCGAGTCGGCGAACACATCGAGCGGGCCCTGCGGGATGTCGTCGATGAGCTGCTCGATGATCTTGATCGACTGCAACACCTCTTCAAACCGCACAAGGAATCGCGTGTAGACGTCGCCGTCCGTCGCGACGGGCACCTTGAACTTCACAGCCTCGGCGCCCTGCCCGTCCCAGTTGTCGGCGTAGCAGAGGTAGGGGAAGTCCTTGCGTAGGTCGCGCGCCACGCCCGACGCCCTCGCGATCGGGCCGGAGAGCGACCACGCCGTGGCGTCCTCGGCGTTGATGACCCCGATGCCCTGGGTGCGATCCATGAAGATGCGGTTGCGCTTGAGGAGCCCGCCGAGGTCCTTGAGCGCCACCGACAGATCGTCGTGGATGAAGTTCTTGACGAGGCGCTTGAAGGTCTCCTCGTCGGGCAGCTCCTTCATCGCGCCGCCGACGCGCGTCCAGTCCGGGTGGAAGCGCTGCCCGGAGATGTAGTCGCAGATGTCGTAGATCTTCTCGCGCGGGTTGAACCCGTAGAGGAAGCCCGTGAACGCTCCAAGGTCCAGGGCGGCGGCGCCTAGGCACAGCAGATGGTCCTGGATGCGCGCGAGCTCGGCCATGATGGTCCGCAGCACCTTGCACCGCGGCGTGATGTCGATCCCGAAGAGCGTCTCCACCGCGTGGTGCCAGCAGATGTCGTTGGCGATCGGCGAGAGGTAGTTCATCCGCGACACAACCGAGACGTACTGGTTGTAATCGAGGTGCTCGCCGAGCTTCTCAAACCCCGAGTGCAAGTACCCGATGTGGGGCGTGCAACGGGCGATCCGCTCGCCATCGAGCTCGAGCACCAGGCGGAGCGTCGTGTGCGTCGCCGGGTGCTGGGGGCCGAAGTTGAGCACCCACCGATCCCCCGTGTCCACGTGCTCGGACAGGTAGGTGGTCGTATCGGCGTCGACGTCGTAGCCCTCGTCGGGCTTGAGGGTGTACGGCATGGGTCCTCCGGTCGGGCGGATGCTAGGGACCGCGGCCGCCCAGCCGCCTGCTCCTGCAACCACAGCCTCGCAATCCCAAACAACCTCGCACAGGAGGCCCTATGCGTCCGAACAACCAGCTCGGCGAGTGGATCATCCGGTGCCCGGACTGTGGGAGGTGGAAGGACGCCCGGGCCGCCGGGATCGTCCGCATCCACGCCCGCTCTGTAGGCAAGCGAGTGCTTGGCATGTGTTCGGATTGCGGGAGGATGCGCTGGCTTCGCGTGGAGCGAGTCGAGGACTTGCTGGAGGCGGCCCAGGCGATCGAGCGGATGAGCGCCGACCTCGAAGCCGGTCGGGTGGGCTCGGCTTGACGCTCCCTAGGCCGTGAGGCGATGGGCGCACGCGAACGCGAGCGTGACCAGGTTGACGCACAGGCGGTTCGCGAGGGTCGCGAACCGGTCGTAGTGCTCGCTCGCCTGTGCAGCGATCTCATCCGGCGAGGCGCCTGCTTCCCCGAGCATCGTTCGCTCGCGATCGCAGATGGCGGAGATCATCGGGCGGTCAGCCTCGAAGTGGTACTGGAACCCGAGCGTCCGAAGCCCCACCCGGAAGGCCTGCACCTTGCACGCCTCGTTCGACGCGAGCACCACGGCCCCCGGGGGCGGCGTCGAAACCTCGTCGCCATGCGACTGGTATTGCATGCTCGACCAGGCGATCCCGCCGAGCATCGCCTCGGTCTGCGCCGGCCCGGTCAGATGCACCCGAGTGAACCCGCACTCCGGTTTGGGCATCCTCGTGACCTCGCCGCCGAGCGCCTTCGCGATGAGCTGATGCCCGAGGCAGATGCCGACGACCGGCAACTCCGCCTGGTGCGCCTCGCGGATGAACCGACACTCCTCGTCGATCCACGCGTGGGCGTCGTTCACGCTCTGCGGCCCACCCAGCACCACCACGCCCGCCACGTCGTCAAGGTCCTTCGGCACACCCGCCCCGCCCTGATCCGCGGAGAGGTCCGCACGCAAGACGTCGAGCTTGAACCCGTGGTCGCGGAGCGTCGCACCGAGGCGACCGGGCGTACCCGCTTCACTGTGCTGAAAGACGATGATCCGTGGCATGGGCGGATGGTAGCGAGCCGATGCCGATGGGCGATCAGTCCTCGTTGACCCTGTCGATCAGCTGCCGCACCAGCCCATACTTGTACCGCGTGTGGTTGAACGTGAGCCGGTGCAGGTGCTCGAACGCGCCGTCCTCTTCATCCAGCGGCCCGAGCCGCTGCTCGATCTTGCCCGATTTCACGAGCACGCCGAACTCGTCGTTGAGCGCCGCGACCCGGTCCGGCGGCAGCGGTACATGTAAGCGGATGACGAACGTGTCGCGCACGTACCGCGAGGAGTGGTACCGGTTGTAGAACCGCAGGATGTGCTCCACAGCGTCGTCCGGCGTGTGCGAGATGTGATAGAGATTGAGATCCTCAGCCGAGATCAGGCCGCGCTCAAGCAGCACCGTCCGCGCGAAGTGGTCAAAGGCCTCCCAGTACCCCGCCTGACCCTCGAGCATCACGATCGGGATCATGCTCGCCTTGCCGGTCTGCACGAGCGTGAGCGTCTCGAACGCCTCGTCCATCGTGCCGAACCCGCCCGGGAACAGGGCCACCGCGTCGGCGTGGAAGAGGAACATGAGCTTCCGCGTAAAGAAGTACCGGAAGTGGATGAGCTTCTCATCACCCGCGATGATCGTGTTCGCGGTGGTCTCGAACGGCAGGCGGATCGCGACGCCGAAGCTCGCGTCCCGCCCCGGGCCCTCGTGCCCAGCCTTCATGATGCCGTCGCCCGCGCCGGTGATCGACATCCACCCCGCCTCGGCGAGCAGACGCGAGAAGCGCACCGCGGCCGCGTAATCCGGGTGGCTCTCCGGCGTGCGCGCCGAGCCGAAGATGGTCACCTTCCGCGGGTCTTCGTACTCGCCGAAGACGCGGAACGCGTAGCGCAGCTCCTTCACCGCAGCGTTCATCAGCTTGAGTTCGCCCGTCTCGCGCCCGTCGGGGATCAGCTTGAGCGCGGCGGTAAGGATCTCGCGCACGAGACGCTTGTCGAAGCTTGAACCTTCACCTTCCGTCACGCGCTCGATCAGCGCATCGATTTCCTCCTGCACGTCGCCCGCGTCCACCCGGCGCTGCTCGGGCGCCTCGGGCGGCACCTCCGCCTCCTCCGGGAGGTGTCGCCCGGGTTCGGGCTCGAGTTCCTCGCGGCGTCGTTCACTCATTCGGGGCTCCCGTCCTTGGTTGCGCCGCTCGGCGCTCGATCCACAGTGTCGCCCACCCGGCGGACGCGGTCGCGATTCGCCAACGCCGCCCGCTGCGCTTCGAGCAAGCGGCGATCCGCGTCGGTGACGCCGCTGCCACCGACGCGCTCGAGAATCCGACGCGCGGTCTGGAACTGCGCGAGCGAAACCTCCGGCTCGGTCAGCGGGCCCACGACCCGGGTCGTGACGAGCTCGTCGCGAAACACCTCGACGATCCGACTCAACATCGGGATGCGCCGGATGGCCCGCGAGTTAAACCGTAGGTCGAGCGCCCGCGCCTCCCAATCGATCGAGCCATAGCCGAAGACCTCGATCGAGTTTGCGAACACCGCGAGGCGTTCGAATACCACTTCATCGCCCCGCACGTAGAACGACGCCTCCGCGAGCCCGAGGGGCTCGCCGACGGGCACCTGCAGGTTGCTCACCTCCATCAGACTCACGAGCAGGGGCAGATCGACGACGCTCCCGCCGCCGATCACGAGATCGCCGCGTCCGCTCACGCTCGACGGGTCGCCCGCGATGCCCGCAATGGTGAGCGAGCCATCCACCAGGCCGCGCGTCTTGTCGCGCGTGGCGTCGTCGCTGACCTCCTCGGACGGGGGTGTCACGTCGGTCGCCCACGACTGGAGCAACTCCGCGAGCGGCACGCCCGAGACTCTGAAATCGCTCGCGAACCTTGCCGATTCGCCCTCGGCCGTACGCACGACCGCGGAGCCCGCGAGGCGTCCGCCATGCAGGTCGGCGGTGATGAGCGGGACGGCCACGACGCCGGGCGAGTTGGAGTTCACGACCCGCGCACGCCCGTTGGTCATCTCGATGTCGGCGAGTGTGAACTCGTCGGCGTGGACGTGCAGGTCCAGCTCGGGCTCGCCCTGCCCGTCATCGCCCGCCCGAAACCGCGCGCGCCCGATGAGGTCATGGACCTCCGCGCCAGGGTTCAGCTGAGCGCCCCCTGTCTCGAGATATCCTTCCACCGCGTAGCGCGCCGTCGCACCCCTGCCCGGAAAGGTCACCGCGAGGCGCGTGTCGGCCACGTGAACGCCGCCGGGAAACTCCACCTGCAACGTGCTGAGCACGTTGCGCACAGTCTCGGGAAGCAGCGCCGCGCACTGGGGCGTGATCCCGCTGGGCGCATCGACCGTGAAGGTCCCGTCGAACGCGACCGTCTCGCCGACCACCGACCAGTCGCCCTCGGTCGCGAGTGTCCATCCTTGTGATTCCGCCCACCCATCGCGCCACGAGCCGCCCGTACGCCCGAACTCCACCCGCGCGGTGGCGCGGTCGAACACCACGCGTTCGCCGGCACGCTCGAGCGTCAGGCGCTGCGGCCGGACCACGCCCGTCGCCTCAAGGTCCCGCGTCGGATCGTCGCTCGGCTCAAGGTCGATGTTCGCGTCGAACACCCCAGCCACGCTCGTGTCGTTGAGCGTGCTCGCCAGCGCCTCGGGGACGAAGGTCAGCAGGAACTCCCTCGCGATGGAGTCTTCAAAGTCGGCGTCCGAGAGCGTGATGCGCAGTCGGTCTGATGGGCTGGTCTCGTCGCCATGGCGCAGGCGTCCGGAGAGCGGCGCGATTCCGTCCGCCCAGAGCGCGCCGACCCTTCGGCCGTTGGCGTACAGAACCGACGAGAACCACCGCAGAACTAGGCGCCCGTCGTCCAGCGGATTGACGCGGACACGCCCGCCCGCCTGGTCAAACGCGACGCGAGCGCCGAAGGCGTCGAGTTCGAGGCGATCAAGATCCGTGAACTCGACGCTCACGGTGCGCCGGTCGTCGAGGGCGCCCGACATGCGCACGATGACGCCCGCACGCCCCTCCGGGTGGTATCGCTCGCGCAGCGAGATAATCTGATCGCCCGCGTCTGGCGAGAAGATCGCGACCAGACGCTCAACCGGCGCCGAAGCTTCAAGGCCCTCGACGCGTACCTCGCCGTCGATCTCCGCTGTGCGGCCCTCGCCGAGGTTCGTCAGCGCGAGCGTCACCTCCGCGACGCCAGCGCCGGGTGTGGCGGCCCCGTCTTCGGCGAGCACCGCGTCGAGCGAGAGAAGGACGTTCTCGTTCTCCGCACGCACGCGACCAGAGGTCACGCGCAGCCGCATCGGTTGGCCCGGGTCGGCGCCCGCGAGCGGAACAGGGCGCGACTCGACCCCCCCAACATCCAATCGCACATCGAACTTCGCTTCGTCGTTGATCGCGGTCACGTCCGCTTCGCACGACACCCGCCCGTCAAGTCCCAGATTGGTCAGGAGCGTGCGCAGGCCCGGGCGATCCGGCGACGGGCGCGCGTCCGGCACCGCACGGATGAGGCGCTCATCGACGGGCACGTGGTCGGCCTCGATATGCACGACCGTCGCGCCGGGCGCGTCCGGACGCAGGTCGACGCTCGCTGAGACCCGTGCGAGTCCGCCCTGGAGCCCGTGGAAGGCGCCGTTCGTGATTCTCGCCTCCGTCGGCCCGATCATGATCTCCACGTTCTCCGCGAGCACGGGGAGGGGGAAGTACTTGGGGAGCAAGCCCGCGGACGGCAGGAGCACCCTCACCTCGCGCACCCAGTCGTTGTCCTCGCCGAGCTCGCGCGTGATATGCACCGTTGCATCGCACTCGCCCTTGAACGGAAACACGGGCACGTTCGACAAGGTGCGTTCGATGTCGCGGAGTCGCGCGGCGTCGCCGCCCGCCCCCGCGGCGCGGATGCGGTCGCGCTCGGCTTCGAGTGTGCGGTGAGCCGAGGGCGTGAGGATCAGCCCGTCGCGCACAAGCTCAGCGTGCACGTCGGCGTCGAAGAGCGCGCGCAACAGACGCACGCGACGCTCGTTGAGCGCCGCCTCAAGATGCTCATCGATCGGCGTGTCGGTGACGCTCACCTCGATATCCACCGCAGCGCCGGGGCGCGGTGGGGCGATGACCGCGCTCGCGGTGAGCTTGGCGCCGGATTCGGCCACGCCCGTGACGTCGCGCAGCTCAAGACGGTCCTTCGTGAACTCCGCGGTCCCGGTGAGCCCATAGAACCGGTACGGGAACCCCTCGAAGGCGGCGCTGCCCTCGCGGAAGTCGATCTTGCCCGCGACATGCACCTCGCCCGGTGCGCCGCCGACCGGTGGACCCCGAGAGACGGTCACGTCGGCGTCGAGCGTCGCGGTCGGGTTGGAGAAACTCGCAAGACGCCGGCGCACCCCCTCCGGCGCGAGCGGCATGAGGCCCGGTTGTTCGGTCAGGTGGTAGCCGCGGGTGGTGATCACGCAGTCGAACGGCGCGTCAGCGGACCAGCCCGAGTAGGTCAGATCGACCTCGTGCGGCAGGTCGGCTGCCATGCCCACGAACCGCGCCTGCACCGCGTCGGGTGTGATCGTGATCGTGCCGTCGATGTCGGTCATGCGCACGGGCTCGTTGCCGTCGCCGACAGGCCGATCGGTTTCCGGCCCGAACGGGAGATTGAGCGAAACCCCGGCAAGATCGAGTGTCGTCTTGAGCTGCGACGTGGAGGTGTACTCGAAGTCGGTCGAGGCGATCGTGCCGCGGATATCGAGCGACTTGAACAGGTCGCGTAGGTCGGAAGGCACGGCCGACGCGGGCAGGTCATCGAGGCGCAGGTCTTCGAGGGAGAGCACGATGCCGTCGTCGTCGATACGCCCACGCAGGTTGACGCCGTCAGCGACCCCCGGCGAACCGGCGAAGTCGATCTTGTACCCGTCGCGGTCAACCTCGGGCGTGATCTGCCCGTGGAAGTTGAGGGCCCTGAGTACGGTGAAGTCGCCGCCCGTGTGTTCGCCGAGTTGCAGCACGCCGTCGAGCATGCGGATGACGGGCAGCTCGTCCACGCCGCCGCCGCCCTGCGGGAGTCTCAGCGAGGCGATGTTGATCTGCGAGGTACCGATCTCGCGCGAGAGGCGCAGCACCGGTCCCCGAATCTCGATCTCGCGCACCTTCGGCGAGCCCGACAACACCGATCGCCAGTTGACCCGGGCCGTCACACGATCGGCCTTGAGCAACTCGCCCGGCGCACCGCGCACGCCGGGCACACGCACGCGTAGCCCTTCGATCACCAGTTGACGCTTGTCATCGAGTGAGACGTGGTCGGCGGAAACCTCGGCGTTACCCGCCGAGGCGCCGAGTGCGGGGAGCACGATCGACCCCAGCAGCCCGGTGCGCGTCAGGGCGAGGTATCCCGCGAGGGGGAGGGTCGCCAAGATCAGCATCACGAGCACGATCCGCCGCCACCAACGACGCTTGGGCTTGCCCTCGGGTTTGGCCCGCCGTGCCATGGGAGGTAGCGTAGTGCCTCGCCCGCTCGCCCCGGATCAAGCCCCGCAGAGCCACCCGGGCAGCGCGATCGGGCGCCCGCCAGCGTCAAGTGACGCGAGGGTGGTCGTCGCGGTCGCGATCAGAAGCCCGCTCAGTTCCTCGCCTTCTCGCGTTTCGAGGCGGACCACATACTCATGCACGAGTTTCGCCCGCGTCGCGCGCACGACCCGGGCCGTGATCGCGAGCACGTCGTCGTATTTCGCCGGCGAGCGGTACCGGATCGCCATCTCCGCGACCGCCAGGCAGAGGCCCTCCCGAGTCGCCTTGGCGTAGCTGGAGCCGCTTTCGCGCAGAATCTGCGTCCGCGCCAACTCGAGCCACACCGGGAACACCGAGTGGTGGGCGACCCCCATCGGGTCGCACTCCGGGTAGCGGACGCGTGTGCGAACCGTCGCTTCGACCGGCGGACTGGGCTCAGGAGCCGTCACCCCGGACTGTATGAAGAAAAACCGGGGTGGAGCCTCACGGCCCCGCCCCGGTGGCTGGGTGCTGATTGCTCGACACCATCGCGGGCGTCCGGAAGAACAGACG